>JBEDET010000017.1:0-35165 GCA_041175505.1 Pseudomonadota bacterium | reverse complement strand
GGCGTCCTGCCTGATCGGCGCGCCGGTTGTCGCGCAATATGCGGCGACGCCGGATCCTGCGGCTGCGTCGGCGGCGGCTCCCCTGCCCCCTGCGCGGCCCATTGGCACGCCGCCGCTGACCACCAGCGAGGGCTATTTGAAGGCTGGCGCAGCCGAGCTTGCACGGTTGGAGGCGGATAAGCCCAACAACCGCACGGCGCGCAATGTCATCATCTTCATCGGTGACGGCATGAGCGTCACCACGTTGACCGCCGCGCGCATTTTTGAAGGGCAGCAAAAGGGCGTCGATGGCGAATCCTATGTCGCGCAAATGGACCGCCTGCCGCACACCGCCTTGGTCAAAACCTATTCGCATGATGGCCAAGTGCCCGACAGCGCGCCGACCGCCACCGCCATCGTTTCCGGCGTCAAAACGCTGAACGGCGTATTGGGCGTTGGCCCGCAAGCGGTTGAGGACAATTGCAAGGCGACCGAGCCGTATAAGGTCAAATCCTTGTTCGAAATGGCCGAGGACAAGGGATATGCCACCGGCATTGTCTCCACCGCGACCATCACCCACGCCACGCCTGCATCTACTTATGCCCATGTCGCGCAACGCGATTGGGAAGTGGATGCCAATATGCCCGCCGCGGCGAAGGCCGAAGGCTGCATCGACATCGCCCGCCAAATGGTCGAATGGCCGCATGGCGATGGGTTTGAGGTTATGTTGGGCGGTGGACGCCAGCATTTCATGCCCAACACTGCGGCTGACCCCGAATATGCGGGCAAAAAGGGCAAGCGCGCCGATGGCAAGGACCTGACCGCCAGCTGGTTGGCCGCCAACCCAAAGGGCGCCTATGTCTGGAACAGCGAAGGCTTTGCCGCGGTGGACTCGAAAAAGACCAGCAAGCTGCTTGGCCTATTCGAACAATCGCATATGCAATTTGACGCAGACCGCACGGCGAGCGGATCAAAAGAACCCTCGCTCGCCGAAATGACGACGAAGGCGATCGCGATGCTGTCCAAAAACCGCAAGGGCTATGTCCTGATGGTGGAAGCGGGCAAGATTGACCATGGCCACCATGGCGGCAACGCCTATCGCGCGTTGCAGGACACGGTGGCGCTCAATGATGCGTTGAAAGCCGCGATGGACAGTGTCGACCTGCGCGATACCTTAATCGTCGTCACATCGGACCATAGCCACACCTTCACCATGGCGGGCTATCCCGAACGCGGCAACCCGATCCTCGGCCCCGTGGTCGACCAAAAAGGCAAATCAACCTTGGCCTTTGATGGCAAGGGATACACAACCCTGGGCTATATCAACGGCCCCGGCGCGGTCACGACACTGCCGCGCCCCGACCCGTTGAAAGAAGATACGCAGGCGCTGAATTATCGGCAGCAGGCGTTGATCCCCACCGGTTCGGAAACGCACAGCGGCGAAGATGTCGTCGCCCGTGCCGCCGGGCCAAAGGCGCATTTGTTCAAGGGTACGATTGAACAGAACACGATCTTCCAAATCATGCGCGCTGCCCTTGGGTTTAAGTGAGGCGGCTTTAAGTAAGGCACATACATAAAGACCCCGCCCGGGGGAGGGGTCCGGACGGGGTCAATTTAGTCCTCTTCGCCTGCTAGGGGGAATTTGAGGACTGGCTTTCAGGTTGCGTATGCGACCCGAAATCTTATGGCATGGCGACGGTGTCGACCATGTGGACCGTGCCGTTTGACGCAGCCATATCGGCGCTCGTTACGGTCGATTTACCGCCCTTGGCATCGGTCAGGACAATCTTGTCGCCGTTCATGCTGGCTTTCAGGGTGCCGCCGTTCAGCGTCTTCACCGTTGCGGTGCCGTTGCCGTCCGCGATCAGCTTCGCGAGATCAGCCGCCTTCACATTGCCCGCAACGACATGATATTTCAGCAGCGCCGCAAGCTTCGCCTTGCTGGCGGGCATCATCAACCCGTCAAGCGTTGCCTTGTCCACCTTGGCAAATGCGGCATTGGATGGCGCGAATACCGTGAATGGGCCAGCGCCCGACAATGTTTCGCCAAGGCCAGCCGCGGTGACGGCGGACACAAGCGTCGATGCCTGTGGGTTGTCTTGCGCAAGCGCGACGATATTCTTGTCGGTGGTGGCTTGGGTTCCGTCGGATATCATCGCGTCGTCCTGCACCACTTCGGTATCGGTCGCCACGGTTTCGCTGGTGTCGCTGCCCGAGCACGCGGCCAATGCCAGTGCGGACAGGCCCGAAATCAACGTGCTTTTCAAAATCTTCATACTGCGATTCCTTCCAAATGAACGCTTCAGTTGGCAATAACGTGCAAAGTCCGCAGATGGTTGCGTGTGCGGTGAAATAAAATGGCGGCGCGCCGAAGTATGCGCGCGGGACCGCTTTGCTTTCGGGCGGCTTGGGTTTACGGGCGGGGTATGGATGGCCTTTCTTCAACGCTGCGCGATGCGACCGATGCCCTGACGCCCGTCAGCGCGACCCCGCGTCTCGATGCCGAACTGTTGATGGCGCATGCCTTGGAAATCGACCGGTCGGCGATGTTGTTGCGGATGCATGACCTTGCTGTGCCGCCGGGGTTTGCGGCGTTGCTTGCGCGGCGGGTGGCGGATGAGCCGGTGGCCTATATCACGGGAATGCAGGCGTTTTGGGACCTCAACCTGCATGTAACGCCCGACGTGCTGATCCCCCGTGCGGACAGCGAAACGGTGATTGAGGTGGCGATTGCGGCTTTTGCCGGGCGGGATGCGCCTGCGCGGATTTTGGACTTGGGCACGGGTTCGGGCGCGTTATTGCTGGCGGCTTTGTCGGTGTTTTCTGGGGCGGAGGGGGTTGGCATTGATGCCAGCGCGGCGGCTCTTGCGGTCGCATCGGGCAACGCGTCGCGGCTTGGGCTGGACACGCGCGCATACTTCGAACAGCGCGATTGGACTTTGGACTTGTGGGCGGATGGTTTGGGGCAATTCGACCTCATCATGTGCAACCCCCCGTATATTGAGGACGCAACCCCGCTTGCAGACATGGTCGCCCGCCACGAACCGCACAGCGCCCTCTTCGCCGGCCCCGACGGTCTGCGCGACTATCGCATACTTCTAAAAACCCTCGAAAAACTGCTAAAAACCGACGGAATCGCGGTCTTCGAAATCGGATTCAACCAATCAAAATCCGTCGCAAAATTGGGCACCGAAGCCGGGTTCGCTTCCGAATTAACCCACGACCTTTCCGGCAATCCACGCGTCTTGCGCTTTTCGCTTGGAATCACCGAACCGAACCGCTAACGCTAAACAGCATCGCAGCAAAACCCGTAAATTGCGGAGATTAGCGCGAAGCCGCCCCCAGCGCAGTTGGAAATTTTTTCAAGGTCTCGGTCGACCTTGGCGTAACCCAAAGACTGGGTTTTGGGGCTTCCTGCAATGTTAAAATGCTAAAAGAGGACGGGTCAGCCCTGATGAATATCAACAACAGGCAGCAGCAGCAGAACAACAATCGTCGCCGCGGTCGTAACAACAATAATCGCCAGCAAAATAACAACCGCAGCGGTTTCGACTATCAGAACCAGATCGACAATCGTGCGCGCGGAAACGCAGCGCAGATGCTGGAAAAATACAAAAAGCTAGCACAAGATGCACAGTTTAACGGTGACCGCGTAAACGCCGAATATCACCTGCAATTTGCCGACCATTATTTCCGCGTACTCGCCGATTTCCGGGGCCGCCAAGAAGCGCGTCAGGAACAGCAAGGCGAACGTCGTCCCCGCGAAGATAATCGCGAAGACCGCGACGATTGGCAGAATGATGATCGTTCGCAAAATTATGACGAACAGGGTTCTTCCGATGGAATGGACGCCGATTCCGTTTCGCAAGATGATGGTGACACCGAAGAGCGCGCACCACGTGAACAACAGCGCGAAATCCGCCCACGTCGCGCGGAACGGGGCGACCGTAATGATCGTTCCGACAATAACCGTTCCGCAAATCGCAGCCCACGCCGTCATCACAGCGAAGAAAAAGACGATGCACCCGCAGGTCTTGATCTCGCCGTATTGCCGCCGTCCATCGCTATTTCGTCGGACGACAATGACGCGGATATGGAAAGGCCAGCACGCAAACCACGCGCCCGCCGCGTTAAGCCTGTCGGCGATGATGAAGCTGCAGCGGCGGAATAATCAATCGTTCCGCCGTTGATCGCGCACGAATGGCGCAACAGGCGCTAGCTTTCGGGCAGTGCCCGTGGCTTGTGATCGTCATCTAGGGCAACAAAGGTAAATAGCCCTTCGGTTACTTTGACCTCTTGTTGGCCACGCGCACGGGTCGCGATAACTTCAACGCGGATGCCCATGGATGTACGACCGCGCCGTTCTAGCGTTGCGTAGACAGAGATAATGTCGCGCAACAATATCGGCGCGATGAATTCCATCTTCTCAATGGCCACTGTTGCGCACGCGCCTTGGGCAATTCGTCCAGCCAAGATACCACCGGCCTGATCCATCATCCCCAATACCCAACCGCCAAAGATATGGCCATTGGCGTTGATATCGGCAGGGCCCGGAACAACCCGTAAAACCGGGTCATTCCGTTTTGGAAGGTTGCGAACAGCCTCGGTCACCGGTCGGCTTCGTCTTCAAAAGGGTCATCGATGGATTCATCATGACCAGACCCGCTGGACAGGAAAACAAGTCCCATCAACGCGGCTGTCAGCATAATCGCCCCGGTTATTGCGCCAGCCGTGGCGATGAAGAAGTGGATGGAGACCATCCCGTTCTGCCACCAGAATGCCCCAAGCGCACCCACGGTCACAATCAATGTTACGCCAAACATCCACCGCATAAGCCGCCAATAACGGCGCCATGCGAAGTTGGCATATTCAGGATCATCGAGGCGGGAAGGACGAGTCATAGCTTGATAAGGTCGCCTTATGCTATAAGTTCCATTAGGGGCAAGGACATTGGGAGAGAGTCGATGACGATTTCTGCGATATTGGCCAACCATCAAGGCAATGTGTTCACCGCTGCGCCGCACGAAAGTGTCGGTGATGTGGTCTCGCGCCTTGCCGAAAACCGGATTGGTGCCCTGCCCGTTGTAGAAGGCAAAGCCGTCGTCGGCATTTTTTCCGAACGCGATATTGTTTACGGCGTAGCGCGTCATGGTTCCGCTTTCCTGACGAAGACGGTGGCGGACACCATGACGGCACCAGCCATCACCGTTGCGCCCGATACGGCAATCCTGTCGGCTTTATCGCTGATGACGAAACGGCGCATTCGCCACCTTCCCGTAATCCAAGGGGATGACCTTGTCGGCTTTGTCTCTATTGGCGACTTGGTGAAGCACCGTATCGACAAAATTGAGGCCGAAGCCGCCGCAATGCGCGATTATATTAGCATGGCCTGACCATCACTTGGGCGAGGCGCTGGCTGCCTTCGCCGGTTAATCCGATAATTATCCGGGATTGGCAGGCGATGTTGTTGGTCCTACCGGAATTGGGGCATAAACCGGCTTTGGCGCGTACTTCATATTCCAGTCGGCCAGATCGCGTTCATATTTCACATATGCATCGTAAAAATTGACAAACACGCCATCAATGTCAGCCAGACCGCCAATCGCATATTCCGGCAATGCACCTGTGGGTACAGTATTGGCCTCGGTCAGCTTGCGCAGCGCCATGTCACAATATTGGGCACGAACGGGCGGCAAGGCGAAATAATTATACAAATCGGTCATACGCGTATCGCGAACCCGCAGACCATTTTGTCCGGGATAACGGGCGACATATTCACGGTCGACCGCTTTGCTGGTTTTCGACAAGATCGCCTTATGAATGACGATGAACTTGTTATACTCGGTCGCAATCTGACCCCATATAGGCCCTTGGCAATTCAATGCAGCGACGTTCAATGCCGACCGAAAATGCCATATTTGTTCGTCACGGCTTAAACCACGATTGGGCGTAGCGCGAACGCCATCGAGCCCGAGCGGCGGGATCGTCATCGACAATGCTGCCCCCCCTGGCGGCAAAGGCATAGCGGGCGGAGGAGGAGGTGGCGCAGGAAGCGGAATGGGTGGCGGCGCAACTTTGACCGGCGCAGGGGCGCAAGCTGCAACAGCACTTACCATGATGATGGCAGCTAGATTTATTATGCCCCGACGCATTTGCTCTCTCCGATTTGCTATTCTTGATTCCAACAGGATTTTCGTTCGAATGAAAAGCCCTGTTCGACCAAATCCCAAAGAAAATGGCCCAGTGGCTTCCCACCGGGCCATATTGTGGCGTTCAAACTGAACAGCCGATGACTTATTCGCGATTACCGAGGAAGCTCAGCAAAAACTGGAACATGTTGATGAAGTCCAGATACAGCGTCAGCGCGCCCATGATCGCTGCCTTACCGACGAAGTCAGAATTCGAACTGCGCAATTGCAGATAGGTATTCTTGATCATCTGTGTGTCGTATACGGTAAGGCCCGCAAAGATCAGCACGCCAGCAGCGCTAACAACCCACTGCAAGAGGCTCGACGGGAACCAGATATTGACAAGTGAGGCAACGATCAGGCCAACCACGCCCATAATCAGAAACGTGCCCATGCCGCTCAGGTCCTTCTTGGTGGTGTACCCGACAAGGCTAAGCCCGGCAAAAGCCGCTGCGGTCGCGAAGAAAGTCGTTGCGATTGAGGTCTTTGTATAGACCAAGAAGATTGTCGACATCGACAGCCCCATCAGACCCGCAAAGCCCCAGAAACAAGCTTGCAATGCGCCCGTCGACAGCTTGTTCAAGCCGAAGTTCATTACCAGAATCAGCGCAAGCGGTGACAGCATGATTACCCAGTTCATCAAACTGGGGTTGTCCTTAAGATTTTGTGCCAGTTCGGTTTCCGCAAACAGCATCGCAACGATACCTGTCAGCAAGACGCCTGACGCCATATAGTTATAAACCTTGAGCATATGCGAACGCAGACCAGCGTCGACAGCAACGTCGCCTGCGCGCGTACCTGCAAGACTTGACTGGGTCCCGGTTACCCGTGGATCGGACCACTGTGCCATGACTTAATTCTCCTCAAAACACGGCAACATAGCCGCTGATCGAGTATATTGGAGGAATTCGTTCCAGATTCAAGTGAAACACGACAAGCGGCATTCTCATTTTTTTACTGCTGCTCGGCAATGGCTTTGAGGAATGTGGTCTTGTTCCCCGCACTACTCCGCCAAATGACGTCCGCGCATGCTGTTCGACGCATTGAAAGGCAATTATCGTTGCGCAGACTGCCTATTGTGCTAGCCATAGTAGCAGAAGGCGACAGCCGCGATTGAGGGAGAGCAAGGTGAGTGTGACGGTCGAAGGTGAGAACAACGGCGCTATTTCCCCGCAAGCAGAGGTTAAATCGCCGGAGGCCAGCAGCTACAGCTGGTATGTGCTCCTTGTCCTTGTCATCGTCTACATACTTAACTTTATCGACCGCCAAATCCTCAGCATTTTAGCGGTAGATATCAAAGCAGACCTTGGCCTGACCGATGCCGATATGGGCTTTTTGGGTGGCGCAGCTTTCGCGGTGTTTTACGCGCTGTTCGGTATTCCGCTTGGACGACTTGCCGATAATTGGAGCCGCGTAAAGCTTCTGTCTATTGGCCTTGCCTTATGGTCGATCATGACCGCCTTGTCCGGCTTTGCGCGTAACCAAGTGGAACTGACCATGGCGCGCATGGGCGTCGGCGTCGGCGAAGCCACTGCGAGCCCTACCGCTTATTCACTGATTTCCGATTATTTTCCGAAACGGCAGCGCGCGACCGCGCTCGCGATTTACTCGTCCGGTCTGTATATTGGCGGCGGCGTTTCCTTGTTTTTAGGCGCGCTCATTGTGCAAAGCTGGGACGCAGCTTTCCCGCAAGGCGGCCCGCTCGGCTTGGCTGGCTGGCATGCGGCATTCGTTGCCGTCGGTATTCCGGGTGTACTCGTTGGGCTGTGGGTCGCAACATTGCGTGAACCGGTCCGCGGCGCGATGGATGGGTTGGTTACGCCGGCTCACCCTGCCCCATTCCGCGCATTTGCGAGCGACCTTTCCATGATCGTCCCGCCGTTTACTTTGTGGGGTGCATGGCAACGTGGTCCAGCAGCGCTTGTCATAAACATGGTAACAGCAGCCGCTATCGCGGCGTTTGCTTACACGATGATCCAGCTGACCGGCAATTTCCCGCAGTGGTCGGCGGTCGGCTTTGGCTATTATGCCGTCTTCTCTTGGGCATCTTCATTGCGTGCCAAGGACCCCGCAACCTTCCGTCTGATCTGGGGCACGCCTGCGTTCATCTGCACCACCATTGGCTATGGCCTTGTCGCACTGGCGGCTTATGCGCTCGCATTCTGGTCCGCGCCTTATGCAGAAACAGTCCTTGGTCTGCCCAAGAAAGAGCTCGCGTTCATTCTTGGCGCTAACGGCGCTGTGAGTGGCTTTCTGGGTGTCATTATTGGCGGGCGCGTTGCTGATTTCCTGCGCACAAGAAATCCGGCAGGCCGTATCTTGGTCATCATCCTCGGCGTTTTGGGACCAATCGTTCCGATCGGCATTGGCTATACAACCGATAACGCAACGCTGTTTTACGTGATGAACTTCCTTGCCGGCATGCTGGGCGCGACAGCGCTCGGCGCCGCTGCCGCAACCACACAGGACCTTGTGTTGCCACGCATGCGGGGCACGGCAACGGCCGCGTTCTTCTTAGGCACCACGCTCGTCGGGCTGTCCTTTGGGCCTTATATGGTCGGTCAGATTTCCGATCTTGCCGGAACAATGGTCGACGGGAAGCTGGTGGGCAACTTACGCATTGGCATCCTCTCGCTCATCGCGGTCGCGCCAATTGCCTTGGCTTTGCTAATCGCCGCCTATCGCAGCGTGCCTAAGGCGGAACGCACGATCGTTGAACGTGCACGTGATGCGGGCGAGCCAGTTTAATCGATCGATTAAATTCGGCTTGACGCCCGCGTCAACTTGCTGCCATTGATGGTGGAAATTTTGCAGTAACTTCTTGCAGGGGATTCACCATGTCGCTCGATACCATTCCACGCACCGCTTATACTGAAGACCATGAAGCGTTCCGCCAGTCGGTTCGCCAGTTCCTTCAAAAGGAAGTCGCGCCCCACGCAAAGCAGTGGCAGGAAGATGGCATCGTTCCAAAGTCGATCTGGCCCAAGGCTGGCGCAGTCGGCATGCTCTGCCCCACCGCACCTGTTGAATATGGCGGCCTTGGCCTCGACTTTGGCTACAACGCAATCGTCGACGAAGAGTCGGCTTATTATGGTGGCGTCGCCACGGGCTTTTCGCTTCAATCAGATATCGTCGTAAACTATATCACTAGCTATGGCAGCGAAGAGCAGAAGAAGCATTGGTTGCCCAAAATGATCTCGGGCGAAGTCATCACCGCCATCGCCATGACGGAACCCGGCACCGGAAGCGATCTTCAGGGTATGAAGACAACCGCGCGCAAAGACGGCAACCATTATGTCATCAACGGCAGCAAAACCTACATCACCAATGGCCAAAATGCCGACCTGATCTTGGTCTGCGTCAAAACCGACACAGAGATCCAGCCAGCGTATAAGGGCATGTCGATTGTCCTCGTTGAGGCGGATCGTGATGGCTTCAAGCGCGGCCGTAACCTCGACAAAATCGGTATGGATGAAGCGGATACTTCGGAACTGTTCTTCGAAGATGTCCGCGTGCCAATGACCAACTGTTTGGGCGAAGAAGGCAAGGGCTTCATCTATCTGATGAGCGAACTGCCGCAGGAGCGTCTGTCGATTGCGGTATCGTCAATGGCCAGCACGCAGAAGGCTTTTGATGAAACCGTCGCGTTCTGCCGCGAACGTATCGTGTTCGGCAAGCCATTGCTGGATTTCCAAAACACCCGTTTTGTGCTGGCCGATATCAAGGCGAAGCTGCAAATTGGCTGGGCACATCTCGATTGGGCGTTGAACCGCCATTATAAGAAAGAGCTGACCGCCGAGGAAGGCGCTGCTGCAAAGCTGTGGCACACCGACCTGCAGTGGGAAGTTGTCGATGCCTGTCTGCAACTGCATGGCGGCGCTGGATATATGAATGAATATCCCATCGCCCGCATGTGGCGCGCCGCACGCGTAACGCGCATTTTCGGCGGCACCAACGAGATCATGAAAGAACTCATCGGCCGAGGGCTTTAAGGCTCACGAATAATCGCCAAACCGTCACCCTGAACTTGTTTCAGGGTCTTACTTTCTGCGTTGAAAATTAAGACCCTGAAACAAGTTCAGGGTGACGAACGTAGAATATGGAACCCATCTCATGCCCAAACCCCAGGCTTGGCAGCTTAACCCGGCTAGCTATCCGTTCAGCCATCGCACCGAAACGCGGTTTGCGGACATGGATGTTCTTGGCCACATCAATAATGTGTCCATGGCGGGGCTGTTTGAACATGGCCGTGGCATGTTCAACCACGCCATTGAGGTCCAGCGCCGTGCGCCGGGTCAAAGATGGCTGATCGCCAGCGTCAATCTGGATTATATTGCCGAGGCGCATTTCCCTGAGCATGTCGACATCGCCAGTGGCATATCGCGGATTGGTAACAGCAGCTGGGATATTGCATCCGCAGCCTTTCAAGGCGGCGAATGCAAAGCCACCTGTATCACAACCATCGTGCTCACGAATGCCGGCGGGTCAGCACCTATCCCTGATGACCTTAGAGAAGAGTTTGAACGGCTGCGCGTTAACGCAGCTTAATCAACAAACGTAGCTGCGCGCTTCTGCATTCCCGCCATAACCGCTTCAATCTGGTTGGGCGTTCGGATCACACGCGCCTGGCGGACGCTTTCGGCCATCAAGATCGCGTCTTCGTCCATATCGGCATATTCGTTAAACAACGCCTTGGCCTCGCGCATAGCGCCCGGATTGCGGTCCGCAATTTCGCGGGCAATGGCCATAGCGCGGGCGTGTGGGTTTTCATCCACGAAGGTTGCAAATCCCAAGCCAAGCGCCTCTGCCCCTGAAAACTCGCGATTGGTATAGGTTAACTCGCGCAGCATATCTTCGCGTACCATACCGCGCCATAAGGCATAGCCGCCCATATCAGGGATAAGCCCCCATTTCATTTCCATCACCGCAAGCCGCGCATCAGGCGCGATCACGCGGATGTCCGCACCGCTGGCAATTTGCAGGCCGCCGCCAAAGCAAACGCCGTGGACTGCGGCAATGACGGGCATCGGCAGCTTGCGCCAAAGCATCGCGACTTGCTGAAATGTGTTGGCATTGCCGTGCGTCCGGTCCGTCAGGCTGCCCATGCCGCTATTCGCGCTTGCACCGCCGCTTGCCATGCTGGCCATATCGAGCCCTGCACAAAAGCTGCGTCCTTCACCCGACAGCACAACGGCGCGCACGCCTTTCATCGCTGCAAGCTCTTCTCCGGCCGATATGATCCCGTGAAACATGGCCGGGTCGAGCGCGTTCATTTTGTCGGCGCGGGTGAGCCGCACATCGGCCACGTGGTTTTCAACGGTTATGCTAACGCGGTCGTTCATGCGGCGCTCCTGTTCAATGCAAATTCTACCAAAGGCAGTTGGTCATTACCAAAATACATATATGTTTTGTCGACAAAAATCGTAGGCGAGCCATAGCCACCGCGCGCAATCACTTCATCTGTATTTGCGCGCAGCAGCCCCTTTACGTCGTCTGATTGCGCACGTGCGCGCAAGGCGTTCCCATCCAGACCGACACTATTGGCGACAGCAACCAGCACGTCAGGATCATCAAGATTTTCTTGCGCGCCAAAATAGCTTTCGAACGCCGCTTTCGTAAACGCGTGCAGTGCGACTGGATCATCGACAAGACCGCAGGCCATCCGCATTGCATTGACGCTCTTGGCGGGGTGATATTGGCTTGGAAAGTTTAGTGCCACGCCGGCTAACGCTGCCCAATCACGAAGCGTTTTCCAACTGTGCAGCAGCTTTGGATTGTCGGATGCTTCACGAGCGGCATAGACCGACGGGTTGACCGCATTGAACACGCCGCCGACCAATACAGGCCGCAACATCATTGTCGCCCCTGTGCGGTCGAGTACGCCCAAAATGTTCGTGAACGCCAGATAGGTCCATGGGCTTGAAAGATCGTAGAAAAATTCAACCCGATCGCTTTGCATTCGACCCTCCCGATATTGCATCCTGCTTTAGCATTGCCGAACATTTAATGAAGCGATTAAATGCCCGATTGCCACTTATCATTATGTTCCCGGACTGGTCGGTGAATATACACCATTCGCCGCATCACGGACCAATCGCCCGCTGTCTTAAATTGACTTTAACCATATGCCGTCACAGGGTTGTGGGCAGATAAGAATGTCCGGGTGGATAAGGAC
Source organism: Pseudomonadota bacterium (assembly GCA_041175505.1). Classification (GTDB taxonomy): domain Bacteria; phylum Pseudomonadota; class Alphaproteobacteria; order Sphingomonadales; family Sphingomonadaceae; genus Sphingorhabdus_B. The sequence goes on along the minus strand of JBEDET010000017.1, from coordinate 22,823 downwards.
AGGGTCGTGGATATGGTTCTGAATGTTTGAAGGCAAAGATACACACTTTGCCGCGGCCGCCGGGAACGGAAGCGTGATGCTTGCCGATGCAATGGTCGCACCCCTGCGCCAGACCACCGAAGCAGCTTGGCGCGAACGTATTGCCCAACTCGACCTCGTCCCCGACCTTGGCGAAAATATTGGCTCCGTCCTCTGGTTTCGCGGTCTTGGAACGCTAACCCTATTAAGCGTTGCTGCACTTGCGCTCCTCCCCGATTTTGGACCTATTTATGGCCCACAACCGTCCATCGCGACGGAAGCGGAGTTCGAAGAAGCGCGCGCGCAAATGATCATGCCGATTGCCTATGGCAGCGACAGCGGCAAACGCATGGCCGCGACTGACGCGGTTGTTGCCCTTGCCGGAAGCCCGGAGCGTCCCCGCATCGAATTGACAGCAGCCTTGGGCCGCGGTGATAGTTTTGCGCGCGTCCTGCAGCGCGCGGGCGTTGGCGGCAATGAAGCCAGTGATGTCGCGAACATGGTTTCTGGTGTCACGTCGCTATCGGATATTGAACCCGGTACCCCAATCAATATCGTACTCGGTAAACGTTCTGCGCAAAATCAGCCCCGGCCTTTGGAATCCGTCGCCTTTCGCGCACGATTTGACCTCAATCTCGAGATAGCCCGTGAAGGCGGAGCTCTCCGGTTAAGCCGCGAACCGATCATCGTCGATGACACGCCATTGCGCATCCGTGGCACAGTCGGCAGCCAAGGCATTTACCGGTCAGCGCGCGCCGCGGGTGCACCTGCCAGCGCTATCCAGGATTATCTGAAAGTCATCTCGGGCCGCATATCCCTGTCGGCAATCCGCGCGACCGATGAATTTGATATCATCGTTGGTTACAAGCGCGCTGAAACCGGTGAAGTTAAGGTCGGCAATCTTTTATATGCCGGCGTCGACCGCGACGGCAAATCGCCAGTTCAGATGCTCAAATGGACCAATGGCGACAGCAGCCAATGGTTCGAAGCCTCCGGCGTGGGTGAATCAAAAGGCGCACTCAGCCGCCCAGTTAATGGCGCTGTGACATCGGGCTTTGGCGGCAGACGTCACCCGATTTTAGGCTATATGCGCATGCACAGCGGCCTCGATTTTAAAGCAAGCTATGGCCAACCCATTTTTGCGGTGACCGATGGTGTCGTTGCCTATGCCGGACGCAAGGGCGGTTACGGCAACTTTGTTCAGCTGAACCATGGCGGCGGCCTTGCCAGTGGCTATGGCCATATGAGCCGCATCGCCGCACGCGCCGGAAGCCGCGTGCGGCGCGGCCAAATCATCGGTTATGTGGGATCAACGGGTTTGTCGACTGGTCCGCATTTGCACTATGAATTATATCGCAACGGACGTGCGGTGAACCCGAATTCGATCAAGTTTACGCAGCGTGCACAACTTGGGGGAAGCGACCTTGCGCGCTTTAAAGGCACGCTTCAGCGCCTGAAATCGGTCAAGGCCGGTGCAGCGCTCGCACCATTGCGCACACAGCCGAAAAGCACGGACGAACCGAAGCGCGAAATTGACCGACTGACCCTTCAAGTCGACCGGTCGCGGACCAACGGATAAGCCATTGAGGATGCGGCCTAACACCGCTACCTGTCCTTCATGAGCAACACATCCTTTTTCCCGAACACCCGTTTGCGCCGCACGCGCGCCACCCAATGGAGCAGAGCCATGGTCCGTGAGACCATGCTTTCGCCTGCAGATCTTATCTGGCCATTGTTCGTCACCGAGGGAGAGGCGGTTGAAGAGCCGATTTTGTCGCTACCGGGCGTATCGCGCTGGTCTGTTGACCAGATCGTCGTCCGCGCAGCTGAAGCCATAGAGCTGGGCATCCCCTGCATCGCATTGTTCCCAAACACGCAGCCCGAGCGGCGCAGCGAGGACGGTGAAGAGGCGCTCAACCCCGACAATCTGATGTGCCGCGCCATTCGCGCCATCAAACAGGCACATGGTGACGCAATCGGCGTTTTAACCGATGTCGCGCTCGACCCGTACACGTCGCATGGACAGGACGGCTTAATCGACGATGCCGGTTATGTGTTGAACGACGAAACTGTTGCCGTGCTGGTCGATCAGGCGATAAATCAGGCCAATGCCGGCGCGGATATCATTGCGCCAAGCGACATGATGGACGGACGCATTGGTGCCATTCGCAAGGCGCTTGAAATGCATGGCCACCCCAACGTCCAGATCATGTCCTACGCCGCAAAATATGCCAGCGCGTTCTACGGCCCTTTCCGTGACGCCGTTGGTTCAAGCGGCCTGCTAAAAGGTAACAAGAAAACTTATCAGATGGATCCAGCGAACAGCGATGAAGCCATGCGCGAAGTCGCTATGGACATTGCCGAAGGCGCCGACAGCGTCATGGTCAAACCAGGCCTGCCCTATCTCGATATTGTCCGCCGCGTGCGTGACCAATTCGATGTACCTGTATTCGCGTACCAAGTGTCGGGTGAATATGCGATGATTGAGGCCGCCGCTGCCGCTGGCGCTGGTGACCGCGACGCGTTGGTTCTGGAAACACTGATGGCATTTAAACGCGCCGGTTGCTCAGGTGTTTTGACATATCACGCCGCACTGGCCGCGCGTTTGCTGAACGGGTAAATCATGAACGGCGCTGAAGCATCCAGCGACACATATGCGTGGGCCGATGATTATGCATCGGTGTTGCCACATCTTTCACTATGGAAAATCCGATGATCAATAACCGTACCGACATCAGCATTGTCACCATCAATGGCAAGACCCCGCAGATTCATGACAGCGCATTCATTGCGCCGGGATGTCGCATTATCGGTGATGTCACTATCGGACCGGAGGCTAGCATCTGGTACAATTGCGTCATCCGTGCTGAAGTGAACCGGGTTGTGATTGGTGCCCGCACAAATATTCAAGACGGCAGTGTCGTGCACTGCGACGGCCCAATGCCCGGCGTTGAAGATGGTTTTCCGACCATTATCGGGGATGACGTGCTGGTTGGCCACAATGTCATGCTGCACGGTTGTATCCTTCACGACCGGGCGTTTGTAGGGTTGTCGTCAACGGTCATGAACGGAGCCGTGATTGAAAGCGATGCCATGCTCGCGGCAGGGGCAATGCTTACCCAAGGCAAACGCATTGCAGCGCGGCAATTATGGGCAGGGTCGCCAGCGCGATTTGTGCGCGATCTGGACGATGCAGCAGTCATGGGAATGCGGATCGGCGTTGCGCATTATGTCACCAACGCCAAACTTCATGCTGCTGCGACGGCCAGCGCTTAAAACTTCGCCCTAACCGTAAAACGGCCATTGATCGGCGCGCCGGTCGAGATGTTGTTATTGTTGTGCGCGTCCGAATAATATGCGGTGTCGAACAGATTTTCGACATTTAGCTGAAGCTGCAAGCGGTCGCTCACATCATAATATAGAGCAGCATCGACCCGTGTGAATGCAGGCAATTTGGTTGTCGTCGCGGATGTACGGATGGCCGCATATTGGCTCGACTGGTGGATGATGCCGACACCTGCGGCAAACGCGTCAGAAAATTCATACCGGTTCCATAGGCTTGCCTGATGCTTTGGCACTTGCGCCAGCCGCACGGCATCGTTGCCCGCCAGAATGGCGTCCTGATAGCTGTAGCCGCCATGTACTTGCCATTGCGACGTCACGCGCCCTGTCGCAGTCAGCTCAATCCCCTGGGTCCGCGTTTTGCCAATATTGATGCTGGAAAGCGGATTGGCGGGGTCCGGCGTCGTCGCATTGCTGCGATCAAGCTGAAACACTGCAAGGGTTAGGTTTAAATTTGGCTGGACATCCCATTTGGCACCGATTTCAAAGTTGGTGAATTTCTCAGGAGCCAGGTTTTGCTGAGTCACCGTCAACGCTAGGAACTGGTCACCCGACCGCGGTAGGAATGATTGGCTATAGCTGCCGTAAAGCGACATGCTTTCCTGCGGTTTGAAAATCAGCCCAAGACGCGGGCTAAGCTTTTCATCCTTACGTGCAAAAGGCCGGTCGATTGCTGGCAGAAAATCTGCACCGCTGATATCAAAACTGTCGTACCGAAGGCCGGCAACGACATCGATATGTTCGCCAAAGCTAATCTGGTCCTGCACATAAGCAGAGAAGAACGTCACATCAGAAACGCTGTCTCGTGCCAATGCGTTAAAAGTGACTGTTGGGAAAACCGGGTTCGAAAGGTTCAATGTCGCATTTGAAAGCGTACCATTGAGCCGACTGTTGGCCGATTGCTGATCGCCATATTCAGTGCCGACGAGAATTTTGTGCGCAAGCGCGCCTGTTTCGATATCCCAGACGACATTTGCTTGGGCGATGAAGTTTTTGCGTTGGGTGGGGTCACTATAGGCCGCAAGTGCGACCGTCCCATTTTGTGCGGTCGCCGCGCCATTTGCGAAGACGTTCACATAGATTTTATCGTAATCGCCATAGAGCATAGTGCCGCTGAAATTGAGGTTTGATGCCAACTGGCCATTCAGCCGGATCTTGGCAATGTGCGCCTCAAATCGTGTGCGATTGATACCGGGGATGCCGAAAAACTGATCACGAAAGCCAGCTAAGGGACGATTGGGTGCGCCCGCACCGGTCGCGACCGACGGGATGCCTCGATCCGTCGTTCGGTCGTCATTTACATATTCGTAAGAAAGGCCCAGCTTCCAAGTATCGTTCAGCCTGAACGCGACATAGGGGTTCCAAGCATAACGTTCGCCGCCAACAAAATCACGATGGCTGTCCAGGCTTTCGTACACCGCGTTAATACGCACAGCAGTAGATGCACTTAACGGAGCGTTCAAATCAGCCGAAACGTCATAGGCCCCGAAACTGTTGACGCTGGCCTGTCCTGCGTAAATGAAATCGTCGCTCAACGGAGCCTTCTGAACCCGGTTGATGATGCCGCCGCCGCCGCCACGGCCAAAGATCAGCGCATAAGGCCCCTTCAGAATTTCGACCCGCTCAATATTGTACAGTCCGCGATAATATTGAACATCGTCGCGAACGCCATCGAGGAAAAAGTCAGCCGTTGTGTTTTGACCACGCAGGGTGATTTGGTCGCGATTGCCCTCGCCTTGGCCCACGGTGGTTCCCGGAACATAACGCAATATATCCGCCAGCGAGTGATGCGCCTGATCATCCAATTGTTCGCGGGTCACAACATTTATGGTCTGGGGAATATCGATCAGCGGCGTGTCGGTCTTTGTGGCCGTCACTGAATTGGATGCGAGATACCCGTCGCTGACACCCGTCACAATGATGGTCCGGCTGTCATCACTTGCCCCGTCATCAAATGCCACGTCTTCGGCGAACGCATAAGGCGTACTTATCGCCAAAGAAATAAAGGCGAAAACGGAAGAGGAGAGACGAAGCATTTTCGACCTTTTTATGTTTATTGCAAATGACTCGCAATTCGATTTCGGGTCACTATTGCGAATCGTTATCATATGCAATTTAAAAAATGGGAAAAAGCGCGTTTGCTTTTGCGGGTCACCGATTTAGGTACATTGCGACGCAAACGGCATTATCAGGGACGACCATAATCATGAACGCAACAATCTGGCATAACCCCGATTGCGGGACGTCGCGCAAGACGCTCGCCATCCTTCAAGAAGCGCCGGGTGTGACGGTCGAGATTATCGAATATCGTAAGCAACCCTTCACCCGTGCGAAGCTTGAACAACTGTTTAAGGATGCCGGCCTTACGCCACGCGAGGCGCTGCGTACCCGTGGTTCACCTGCTGGAGAATTGGGTTTGATCGATGGCGCTTCTGCCGATCGTATATTGGATCATATGGTTGAACACCCAATCCTCGTCGAACGGCCATTTGTGGAAACCGACAAAGGGGTTCGGCTATGCCGACCGCAAGAAAAGGTGCTTGAGCTGCTGTAAGGCGCCTCAAGCCACCTGAGGCTGTGGTCCTTTAAACAAACTCACGGCTGTCGACCGACGCAGATATCCCGCAATCGTTCGATATTTGCAGGCGATTAAGCCGCGATTGCGTAGGGCTGAATTTCACCGGACAGATACAGATTACGCGCTTTCGCACGGCTCATTTTGCCTGAGCTGGTCCGCGGCAATGTCCGCGGCGGCACCAATTCAACGACACAGTTCATTCCCGTCACCGACCGAACCTTGTCGCGGATCTGCTCACGCAGCTTTGCCCGCTCGGCTTCATCTGTGGTGCGGCACTGGACCAGCACTGCAGGGGTTTCCTCGCCGCCCGGCGTTGTCACGGAGAAAGCCGCGATGTCACCGGCCTTAAACCCGGGCAGTTGTTCTACCGCCCATTCAATATCCTGTGGCCAATGGTTTTTACCATTGATGATAATCATGTCCTTGGCGCGGCCCACAATATAAATGTAGCCGTTCGAAAGGTAACCCATGTCGCCCGTATCCAGCCAACCATCGACCATACAAGCGTCGGTCGATTCCTTGTCGCGGAAATATTCCTTCATCAATGAAGGTCCAGTGCACCACACTTTACCGATCGTCTTATCGGCAAGTGGCTTGCGGTTATCGTCGCGGATTTCGATGGTCATGTCTTTTACAGCGCGGCCGCAGTTAACGATTGCGCGATAACGGATTGGGCGATCCGGCGCACCGGGATGGCCCGTTAATTCCGTCTCTTCGACAAGCTCAACTTGAATACCTTCGCCCGGTGGCATGATGGACACAGCCAGCGTTGTTTCAGCCAAGCCATAGCTTGGCAGGAAGGAGGACGCCTTGAAACCAGCATCGCCAAATGCATCGACAAAAGCCTGCATGACGTCGGGACGGATCATATCGGCACCATTGCCCGCAAGCCGCCATTTTGCGAGGTTAAAGCGATCATTGACCTGTGTCTGGCTGGAAACCCGCCGCGCGCAGATATCATATCCAAATGTCGGCGAGTAGCTGATGACCGTGCCATCCGCGGCGCTAATAACATCAAGCCACGCCAACGGGCGACGCGCGAAATCTTCGGTTTTCATATAATCCGTCGAAACTTGGTTTGCGACGGGCGACAGGAAACAACCAACAAGGCCCATATCATGATACCAGGGCAACCACGACACGCAGCGATCATTTGCCGTCAATTCCATGCCATGCGAATGCGCCGACAGATTGTTCAGCAGGGCATTATGGGTAACCGCCACGCCATGCGGGAAACGGGTCGAGCCGCTGGAATATTGCAAATAGCAGATTTCGTCGGTCTGCGCCGAAGGAAGATCGGACTTTAGCGCGACGCGGTCGCCGAAGCTTTCCCAATCAATGCCTTCGACATTGCATGCGCGTGCCGCATCATTGGCCATGTCGGCGAGTTCGGCTGGAAAGAACAGTATCTTGGGGTCACAGCTTTTTAACTGCACGGACAACTGGTCCACATAGCTTTCTTTACCGCCAAATGACGTTGGCAACGGCAGTGGCACTGGCCATGCGCCGGCATATACGCAGCCAAAGAACAAAGCCGCAAAATCTGGACCGGTCTCGGCGACCAAGGCAATCCGGTCATCTTTACGGACACCATGGCTGATCAAGCGATACGCCATGCTCAGCGCGTCTTCGCGCATTTCGCTATAGGGATAAGCGCGCGCCAATTGCCCGCGCATGTCATGAAAATTGAGACCGCGCTGCCCTTGGGCGGCATAATCCAATGCCTCACCTAAGGTCGCAAAGTCAGAAAAACGACGTGGCAAACTGTCCTGCGTTGGCGTGGATACGAGTTCGCTCATAATTTTTCCCATAGCAAATAGGGCGGTGCCCGATAATTTTATTGTTAGTCTACGCCATTACGCGTCGATACCAGTTCAAATTTCGACCCGACTGTGGCAAGAATAGGGCGTGAAAAGCCCACGCGCCGCCAAAAAACCCGCTCCGCCGTTAAATGACGAGAGACTGAGACAGCTAGCGCTGCATTATGTTGGCAAATATGCGACCACTCAGGCAAAACTCGGGACCTATTTAAACCGCAAAATTCGCGAGCGCGGGTGGGACGGGGAACGCAGCGCGGACATCGCCATGCTGGTCGAACAATTTGCCGCACTCGGCTATATAAACGATGCCCAATTTGCTGAGGCACGAAGCCGGTCATTTGTACGCCGTGGCTATGGCGAACGGCGCTTAAACGAGGATTTGCGCGCGAGCGGTATTGGCGATGCGGATGCCATCCCGGCAAAAGCACATATGGAAGAAAGTGTATTGAGCGCCGCGGAAAATTTTGCGCGGCGCAAACGGATAGGTCCATTTGCCCAAGAAGCGGCAACGCCAGAGAAACGCAATAAGCAACTCAATGCCTTTCTGCGCGCTGGACACAGTTTTGAACTGGCCAAACGTTTTGTTTATGCTGAACCCGGCGACGAAATCGGCGACTGGATTTAATCGTAGACGCGGTCTGCCGTCGCCACCGCCTCGGACGCACGAAGCGCAGATATTATCCGCATAAGGTGCTGTAAATCATGCACCTCCAAATCTATTTCAAAGGTGTGAAACTCGGCGTCGCGCGCGGTCAAACGCAAATTGATGATATTCGCCTTGTGATAGCCGAAAATGCCCGCAATTTCACCCAGCGTGCCGGGACGATTGTGAATGATCGTGCGCAATCGCGCCGACGCGCCATCGCTGCCCTGCCCCCAACTCAAGTCGACCCAATCGGCGTCGGCTCCGTTAGCGAGACGATCACATTCGATCGTGTGCACTTCAACCGGCTGTCCTGCTAACCTGAGCCCGACGATCCGGTCGCCCGGAATGGGGTGGCAGCATTCACCGAGATGGTAACCGACGCCCGGCGTAAGGCCGCGTATAGAGATGGCGCGCTCTTGACTTGGAAAATCAAGCGCAATGCCATCCGCGTCAAAGCCAGGTACCAACGCCTCCATCAGCGCGTGGTCATTGATCTTGCCAAGGCCGATGCGATGCATCAGCTCTTCCTCGTCTTCAAGCTTTAGCCGGGTGACGGCAGCCGTTAAGGCTTTCTTGCCAATTTTGCCCGGCATACGCGCAGCAACTTCTTCGTACAGCTTGCGCCCAATCGCGACCAGCTCATCGCGTTCGCGGTGCCGCACATGCCGCCGGATCGCGGCGCGCGCCTTACCTGTCGTCACGAAGTTAAGCCAAGTCTGCTGCGGTTCCTGCGCCTTGGATTTTAGGATCTCGACCATATCGCCATTGTTCAGCTGCGCGCGCAACGGGACATGGCGCCCATTCACTTTCGCGCCAACGGTCTTGTCGCCAAGATCGGTATGCACGGCATACGCAAAATCAACGACCGTTGAACCCTTGGGCAGCTGATGCAGCGCGCCCTTTGGGGTGAAGGCAAATATGCGGTCCTGATACATCGCCATGCGGGTGTTTTCGAGGATGTCCTCGGCATCTTGGCTGGTTTCAAGAATTTCAATGAGATCGCGTAACCACGCAGCCTGCCCGTCGGGCTTATCGGCTTGCTTATAGGCCCAATGCGCGGCGAAGCCATGTTCCGAACTTCGGTGCATTTCGGCGCTGCGAATTTGGACTTCGACCCGCATGTTTTTGGCGAACATGATTGTCGTGTGCAGCGATTTATATCCGTTACGCTTTGGCGTTGAGACGAAATCCTTGAACCGCCCCGGCACCATCTGCCAACGCCGATGCAGCACGCCCAAAGCGCGATAGCAGTCTTCGGTGGTCTCGGTTATCACGCGAAAGGCATTAATGTCCGTCAGCTGCTCGAACGCAACATGGCGTTCCTGCATCTTTTTCCAAATCGAATAAGGATGCTTTTCGCGGCCGGAAATTTTAATCTTCAGCCCGGCCTGCTCCATTTCCCAAGCGATGGTCTGGTTAATCTGGTCGATTTCAACGTCGGCCTTTTCGCGGATTTGCTTCAAACGACCCGTAATCGTCTGATAGGCTTCGGGCTCCAGCTGTTCGAACGCGAGCAACTGCATTTCGCGCATATATTCATACATGCCAATCCGCTCCGCCAGCGGGGCATAGATATCCATCGTTTCCTTGGCGATACGACGACGCTTTTCGGGGCTTTTGATGAAATGCAGCGTCCGCATATTGTGCAGGCGATCCGCAAGCTTGACCAAAAGAACGCGGATATCGTCCGAAATGGCGAGCAGGAACTTGCGCAAATTCTCCGCAGCGCGTTCATCTTCGGTTTGCGCCTCGATTTTCGAAAGCTTGGTAACGCCGTCGACCAAGCGGGCGACTTCGGAACCGAAGCGGCTTTCCACATCTTCGATGGAGGTGAGCGTATCTTCCACCGTGTCGTGGAGCAGCGCGGTGATGATCGTGTCCTCATCCATTTTGAGGTCGGTCATTAACCCTGCGACTTCGACCGGATGGCTGAAATACGGGTCGCCTGATGCCCGTTTCTGTGCACCATGCATCTGAACCGTAAAGACATAGGCACGGTTAAGCCGATCCTCATCGACATCGGGGATATAGGCCCGCACCCGTTCAACCAATTCATATTGCCGCATCATAGGCTCCAAGATGTGGCTTTTGCGCTGCGTTGCAACAAGAAACTTAAAAATATCGCAAATTTAGCAACGATTTGTGCGTTGGCTGCTTGTGCATGGCGCACGTAACAACGCCTGCTCCAATAAAAAATGCACCGGAACATGGCGCCCGCGATGTTTCGCGTATGCCTATATTCCGGTGCAGTTGTCTCGGCTCAAAGCGTCAATAAATTGTCGCGCGTGATTAGGAGGAGAGAAGAGCCGAATGTAATAATTGAAAATTTCGCCGATTAAGCGCCAGCGTTACAGGCCGCGAGTTCGTCGGCTGTAAAGACGCGATCACCAGCAGTGAACGCAGACACTGTACCCAATTTGCGGGCGACACTGACACACATATTCTTTGCTGCAGTCGAAGCCATTGGCGCGCGGCATGCCGTGCCTTCGCACTTTACAACTACGCTACGCAGCAATTCTTGCTTCGAAGTAGCTGGCTGCGCCAGTTCGATTTTGTAATATGTGCCGTTGCTTGCAGCTTGCGCCTGCGTTGGAACACCGAAAAGAAGTGTGGCGCTGATAACAGATGCGGCAGCGAGTGCGCCCAAACGGGCGGAAACTTGGGAGAGAGTCATAATCTTATCCTTTTAGCTTTGCTAAACGAGCACAACGATGGCCGATGCTATTGATCCCTAACCTTCGTTTTGCGCTTCCGGAAAACCAGTTGCGAATCGCTACTTATTAGATTAGGTTTTTAGTTGCAACTTAAAACTTAAATGGGGTTGCAAAATTTTTCGGGTCAGCTCACGCTGTTCGTAAGAGGATAAATATATGGGCGAATTGCGCGAGTCACTACAGGATATTACCGAGTGTGGGCTTCCGACAGCGCTGGAGGCGATGGGCGAACGATGGTCGTTCATGATCTTGCGCGCTGCCTTCAATGGTATTCGCCATTTTGAAGATTTTCTTACGGAAATCAGCATTGCGCGTAACATTTTGGCGAACCGTTTAAGCCGGTTGAGCGAAAGCGGCATATTGCATCGCACCCCCTGCCCTGATGACCGCCGTAAAGTCGAATATCGCCTGACCGAAAAAGGGTTGGATTTGCTGCCCACAATGATTGCGCTGCGCCAATGGGGCGAAAAATGGGGAACAGGCGTGCCTTCCAATCCGGTATTGGTCGATGAGCTGCATCACCAACCCATCCTCCCCGTCACTATCAGGGGCCATGATGACCGCGTCCTGGGCCATATGGACCTATGCTGGATGAACTCGGCGGATATCAAGCCGATTAGCAATGCCGTGTTTGCCGAACATGATGACCGCGTGCGAAAATTAAGCGCCATTTAAGTCGCATTATTGAGGCTCTGTACAGCAGCATTGAACTTTTGTGGCGAATCTGTTACACTCCGCGCCGACAGGCCAAAAATGGTCGATAACCGCATTCCTATCATGGGATTGAGCGGATGATGACGTAAGGGACGAATGCCAACTGTCTTATGGACGACATTATGTCGTCAGCGAGCTTATTCTCCCGAATAATCAGAAAGGTCGTAATATGACGTCCAACGCGGCGATGTTTGATGTAGGCGATTATGTGGTGTATCCCAAGCATGGGGTCGGTCGCGTAATTGAGCTTCAGGATTCCGAAATCGCAGGGATGCAGCTTCAGCTTTATGTGCTGCGCTTTGAAAAAGAAAAAATGACGCTGCGCGTGCCATTTAACAAGGCCGAAGGCGTTGGTATGCGCAAGCTGTCGAGCGACAAAACGCTCAAGGAAGCAATGCATACGCTCACTGGCAAGCCTAAGGTAAAACGCACCATGTGGTCGCGTCGTGCCCAGGAATATGAAGCGAAGATCAACTCGGGCGACCTGGTTTCGATCGCTGAAGTGACCCGCGACTTGTTCCGCCCCGATGACCAGCCAGAGCAGAGCTATTCGGAGCGTCAGATTTTTGAAGCGGCGTCCAGCCGTTTGGCCCGTGAACTCGCGGCAATGGAAAAGACCGACGAAAAAGCGGCTCTCCAGAAAATTTTGGCTATTCTGAACGAAGCGGCACCTCAATATTACGAAAAAGCGGAATAACCCGTTTCCTTACCCGAAATTCAGAAGGGCGCTGGCAACGGCGCCCTTTTTTTTGGCATTTCTATACCATGTTATGCCCAGCCTGACGTCCCCTTGCGACACGTCTAAACAGAGGCATGATCAATCTCATCATCTGGTATGACGGCGCATGTCCGCTGTGTGTGCGTGAAATCGCGCTGATGCGGCGTCTTGATTGGCAGCGGAAAATCGACTTCCAAGATATTGCGCCGGACACGGCCATATGCCCGCTCGACCGGCAGCTGATGCTTGACCGTCTTCACGCCTGTGAAAATGGGGTGATGTTATCGGGCGCTGCGGCATTTGCGGCCATGTGGCGGCATATTCCCCTGCTTAAACCGCTTGGCTGGCTTGCGCGAAATCCGGTTGTTTTGGACATATTCGAGCGGCTTTATGTCCGCTTCCTGAAAATCCGTCCTTATTTGCAAAAGTGGCTGGCATAAAAATGGTATCGGATGTCTTTCCCGCCTCGCGGAACGCAGCGCTCGCGCGCCTTGACCAGTTCATACCCGGCGCAGGGCAGAACTATGCCTTTGGCCGCAACACCGATCCGGGACCAGAGCAGCCAAGTGCTGTGTCCAAACTCTCGCCCTATCTGCGCTATCGGATGATTACCGAGCAGGAAGCCGTCCAAGCTGTTTTGGAGCAGCACAGCCTGACGGCAGCCGAAAAATTCATTCAGGAAATATTGTGGCGCACGTATTGGAAGGGTTGGCTGGAAATGCGCCCGTCCGTGTGGACACAGTTTCAGGAAGAGCGCGACCGGCAGCGCGATAGTTTCCCGAACGCGCGCGCCATCCGCAACGCCGAGGCTGGGCAGACCGGCATTGAAGGCTTTGATGATTGGGCACGCGAGCTTGTCGAAACAGGCTATCTGCACAATCACGCGAGAATGTGGTTTGCCTCAATCTGGATTTTTACGCTGCGCCTGCCATGGGCGTTAGGTGCGGACTTTTTCCTGCGCCACTTGGTTGACGCCGATGCAGCGAGCAACACATTGTCATGGCGTTGGGTGGCTGGATTGCAAACCGCTGGCAAAACCTACCTTGCGACGACGGACAATATCGCACGCTATACCAATGGGCGATTTGCACCAAAAGGGCTGGCAACGACGGCTGTAATCCCACCTGATTTGACCGTCGCAAATCCCCGTCCCGTGCCGTTCGCAGCACAATTGGACACGCAAAAGTCGGCATTGTTGCTGGTGACCCCGGACGATATGCACCCAGAGTCGCTCTTTACGCCTTCGGCGGCAATCAAGGCGGCAGTTGTCGCCGCCGATCCCGCAACCTTATGGGGCGACAATGCACGGGGTTTCGTCGCAAGCGCGTCACGTGACGCAGCTGAACGGGTCAGCACCGCGTTTCAATGTCCGACGGATATTCTCGATACACTCGATATCGAAACCTTGATCACACAGGCAAAGCAAGCAGGCGCTGAACAGATTATCACCGCTTACGCGCCGGTGGGTCCGGTTGCTGACCTGTTCGCCAAATGCGCTCCGCGTCTGGAACAGGAAGGCATCCCGCTGGTCCAAATCCGCCGAAGCTGGGACGAGAAATTCTGGCCACATGCGACCAAGGGCTTTTTCCCCTTCAAAGAAAAAATCCCGAAAATATTGGGTGAAATAGGTTCAAAGGACGGCTTGCAATTTGCCCTTGAGTTACAATCCCGAAGTGCATCATAACGAAGATACACAAGGAGATTGACCCATGCGTAAAGTCACGTTGTTCGCGCCATTTGCTGCCCTCGCCATCACCGCATACCGACATTCGGTTTTGGACGCTGCCGAGGATGTTAAACCTTCGGGCACCAGCGCATGAACGGTTGGTGGGACCGGCACGTCATGCCCCGCCTCATTGGTTGCGCCTGCACGCAACCTGCGGTGATGCGCGATCGCGCAAAGGTCGTTCCGCGCGCGTCGGGAGACATTCTGGAACTGGGCTGCGGCGGCGGAACCAATCTACAATTTTACGACTGGTCGCAGGTGCGATCCCTATCGGGTGTTGATCCATCGCCGGAGTTGCTTGGCCGCGCGCAAGATGCGCTCTTGCAATCCGGCCGAAGCGCAAACTTCGCAAACGGCATTGCAGAGGCGTTGCCCTTTGAAAAAAACAGCTTTGACTCAGTCGTCACCACTTTCACCTTGTGTTCGGTTCAAGATCCAACCGCCGCGCTGTCGGAGGTCCGGCGCGTCCTGCGCCCCGGCGGGCGGCTGATATTTTTGGAGCATGGCAAAGCGCCAGACCCTGCTGCGGCCATATGGCAAAATCGGATTGAGCCTGTTTGGAAACATATTGCTGGCGGATGCCATTTGACCCGACCCGTAACTGGGGCCATATCTGATGCTGGCTTTGCGTGTGATGCGCCGCACGGTCATTATATGAAAAGGACACCGAAATGGCTTGGCTGGGTGGAATGGGGCGAGGCAACATTGGCACATTAATTGTTGCCATCGCGCTGTCCGTCGGATTTTTTGCGGAGCAGCCCGCGATGGCCGAAGAACGCAAAATCCTCGTCGCCAGCTTTGAAAATATTCAAGTCATCGGCGACATCAAAGTACAGGTGCAAACGGGCAAAGCGCCATCTGCGAAAGCGAAAGGCGACAAAAGGGTGCTCGACGCCCTGAAGCTGGAACGTGTCGGCATGACCTTGCGTGTGCGTCTTCAGGGTGCTGTGAACAACGAAAAGGGCGTCCCGATGACGCAGCCGCTTGAGGTCATGCTATCGACCCAGGCGATTAAAGACATGACGGTCAGCGGCAATGGAAGCCTACACATTTCCGAGGTAAAGCAACAAGACGTCGCTCGCATGCTATTGGCGGGTAACGGCTCCATTGCGGTGGAGCGGCTACTCACCGACCAATTTTCGGCCGACATCGACGGCAACGGACGGATTGATATAAAGGCCGGAAAAGTCCGTGACGGGCGCGTCACATTGAATGGCACCGGTCATTTTGACGCAGCCAATGTACCCATGCGCAATTTACGGCTCGAACATATCGGCAATGGGGAATCCCGCGTGCATGTCGACGAAGCGGCCAATATCTTCAATCGCGGAACCGGATCGATCAATGTAGGTGGAAACGGCAGTTGTTTTGTGAAACAGGCCGGCAGTGCCGCTATAAACTGTGCCAGAATCGAAAAAGGATCGCCTAAATGAACTTAAGTAAGCTTGGCAAAATGGGTCTTTACGCTACCGCCCTTTCGCTGGCCGCGTGCACAATGCCTGCCAATGGCGGAAACCAGACCGCAGGGTGCAAACCCGGAACGGGCGCAGGTCGGTCTGCCGCAGGGCTTGAACAAGTGACATTGTGCGTCACCAGTGGCGCAAAAACGCGGGCGTTCACTGTCGAACTTGCGCAGACGTCGATGGAGCAGGCCCGGGGAATGATGTTCCGTACCGAGCTTGCGGACAATGCCGGCATGGTCTTTCCCTTTCCTGAACCCCGCATGGCAAGCTTTTGGATGAAGAACACGGTGATCCCGCTCGACATCATCTTTGTCCGGACAGACGGAACGATTGAAAGCATCGCCGAAAACGCAATTCCGTACTCCACGATACCGGTTGAATCGGGTGAACCCGTTGGAGCGGTATTGGAACTGCGCGGGGGGTTATCCGCCGAGCTGGGTATTTCGGCGGGTGACACCGTTAAATGGACCGCAAAGTAAGGCAAATAGGGATTGCACCGAAACGTGCTTGCTCCTAATCGCGGGTCCATGGGTATTCTCGGTAAAATCTTCACTTGGTGGGACGGTGCCACCATCGGCACGGCGATCTACAGCTGGCGTAAGGGCAAAGCTGTGGGCAGTGATGCCGAGGGAAATAAATATTACCAGTCGTCCGACGGTAAGCGTCGCTGGGTCATCTACAATGGTGCGAACGATGCAAGCCGCGTAGCGCCCGACTGGCACGGATGGTTGCACGGCACCCATGACGGCGACCCCGAAAGCTATTTGCCGCCAGTGCGTGGCTATGAAACACTGCCTGAGGCCAATTTGACGGGCACGGACCGTGCCTATCGGCCAGCAGGGTCGATACAGCGTGGCGGCCATCGTGCCCGCGCCACTGGCGATTATGAGGCGTGGAGTCCCGACGCATCATGATTCGCCGGCACAGCCTGATGCTGCTGCCGTTGCTGGCAACGCTCGCGGCGTGCGGACCCACTGACGAAGAAAAGCTGGCACCCGAAAAATCCGGCAAAGCGCAAGCGACCGCAGACCGGATTGTTGCGGGTTCCGACAATGCACTTGGCACCCCCATGGCAGAACGCGTTGCCGTTCTGGGCCTGTTGAACAAGCGCAACGGACAGACGCGCGACATTGAACTCAAGCCCGGCGAGGCCATTCGCTTTGGCAAAGTTGTCGTAAGATTGCGTGCCTGCGAGAAAACCGCGCCGTGGGAAAATTACCCTGACGAAGGCGCTTTTGTTCAACTGCTGGTGAATGAACGCCCGCCGGGCACAACCGACGCCGAAAAATGGCGCAGCGTGTTTTCAGGCTGGCTTTTCAAAGAAAACCCGGCCGCAAATGTTGTCGAACACCCAGTTTACGATGTCTGGGTCAAAAGCTGCAGGATGAGCTTCCCCGGCGAAGAGACGCCGGTCGAAGAAAAGTCATCGGACGAGGAGGCGCCTGCGCCTTCCGATAGCACATCGTCAAGTGCACCCCAGGCTGCGCCTGCCGAACCTGCTGCTCCGTCCGATGAAGAAGCTAAACCCGACGAAGGCTGACCGGTCGTCGCCAACGCCGATTCGAGTAATTTTAGATAGGCGCTTTGGGTAATTTCAATGGCGCCAAGGCTGGCCAGATGGTCCGTCATGAACTGACAATCCAGCAATGCGAAGCCACCAATTTTAAGACGCGCGACAAGCCATGCCAGCGCCACTTTTGACGCATCGGTCTCCCGCGAGAACATGCTTTCGCCAAAGAATGCGCGACCCATAACGAGCCCGTAAAGCCCGCCGACCAATCGGCCATCGATCCAACATTCCACACTGTGTGCGCGGCCTCGTGCATGCAGCTGGCAAAAAGATTCTTCGATATCGGGGTTTATCCACGTCTCGCGTCGATCATCCTGCGACTCGGCGCAGGTTGCGATAATTTGGGCAAAGGCGGTATCCGCCGTGACTGTAAACCGCCCCTGCCGGATCGTTTTCGCCAATGATTTGGACAGCCGAAACCCCTCCAGCGGCAAAATCGCGCGATATTCGGGTTCAATCCAAAAAGTATCGGGGTCATCACGCGCGTCGGACATCGGAAATATGCCATTGGCGTAGGCCTGAAGCAGCAAATCCAGATCGATGGGCAAAAATCTGTCCTTTCCTGTCCGTTAAGGGGCCTATCTCGAATTGCGCCGCCGCATGCAATGGATTATAGCGAACAAAATGCCCCGGCAGCGTCTGGTCACTTTACGGCCGATCCTGCCGGGGCACGTCATTTTAAGCAAAGTCAGGGACCGCATATGACCCGCCGCCGCAAGATATACGAAGGCAAGGCCAAGATTCTTTATGAAGGCCCTGAACCTGGCACGCTGATCCAATATTTCAAGGATGATGCGACCGCCTTTAACGCCCAGAAAAAGGGTACGATTTCTGGCAAAGGCGTCATTAACAATCGGGTCTCTGAGCATGTTTTCACGCGCCTGAGCCATATTGGCATTCCCACCCACTTCATCCGCCGCCTGAACATGCGTGAGCAGCTCATCCGGCAAGTTGAAATCGTGCCGATCGAAGTGATTGTGCGCAATGTCGCTGCGGGCACTTTGTCCAAACGGCTGGGCATCGAAGAGGGTACACCCCTGCCCCACACATTGCTGGAATATTGCTACAAAGACGACAGTCTGGGCGACCCGCTTGTAGCCGAAGAGCATATCGCATGCTTCGGCTGGGCCACGCAGGAGGAAATGCAGGACATTTCTTCAATGGCGATCCGCATCAACGATTTCATGTGCGGCATGTTCGCAGCGATTGGCATTCGATTGGTGGACTTTAAACTGGAGTTCGGCCGACTGTTTGACGGCGATTTTTCGCGCATCATTTTGGCGGACGAAATCAGCCCGGATGGATGCCGCCTTTGGGACATCGAAACCGGTGAAAAGCTTGATAAGGATCGCTTCCGCCGTGATTTGGGTGGTGAAGCCGAAGCCTATCAGGAAGTCGCGCGCCGTCTGGGCCTGATGCCGGATGAAAGCGAAGGCGCTGTGCTCGATATGGTTAGCCATAGGTTAAGAAAAGGTAAGTAAAACTCGGTTTTTTTACTAGAACAGCTTGCCGAGCATAGAATTTTACGAAAGAATATAGCGCATGAAAACTGCGCTTAATATTCTATCCGCGATTGCAATCCTTTTTGCAGGAGCTTCATCCTCACTTGCTGCGCCTGCCGAGCGGACGCAACCGTGGAACGCGGAGACGTCCGACCTCGAACCAGACGCCAGTATCATTTACGGGCGGCTGTCCAATGGTCTGCGCTACGCCATTCGCCCGAACCAGCGCCCCCAGAATCAGGTGCTTGTGCGCATGACTATCGACTTCGGGTCGGCAGCAGAGGCGGAGGACGAGCAAGGGCTTGCGCATTTCATCGAACATATGGCGTTCAACGGCAGTGCCAACGTGCCTGAGGGCGAGATGGTCAAAATGCTTGAGCGGCTTGGCCTCTCCTTTGGCGCCGATACGAACGCGTCAACGGGGTACACACGGACCGAATATAAGCTCGATTTGCCGAAAGCCGACCCGCGCCTGATTGAGCGCGCCTTGTTCCTGATGCGCGAGACCGCCGGCAATATCTCGTTTAACCCCGCAGCGGTTGATCGTGAACGTGGGATCGTATTGGCGGAGCGACGCGAGCGCGAAAATTTCGCGTTTCAAAGTGGGCGGGCTGCCAACAATCTCTATTACCCCAACACCTATTTTTCGACGCGCTACCCGATTGGGCTATCGGAGATTATCGAAACCGCACCTGCGGAACGGTTGAAGGCGCTGTATCGCACATATTATCGGCCAGACCGGATCAAAATCATCATCGTCGGGCCAGTGGACCCTGTCGCGATTGAACGCGAATTGGCGAACAAATTCGCCGATTGGCAGGTCACAGCGCCGCCATTGGGGGACCTTGACCGGTGCGAACTCGATACGACACGTGGCGTGTCTGCCGCAAGTTTTACCCATCCTGAAATCAATGAAGTCATTGCCGTTCAACAGTTTTTCAAGGACAAGCCCCGGCCCGACACCGTCGAACGGGCGATGATTGAACTCAAGATGCAAATTGCATCGGCCATCATTTCCCAGCGGATAAGCCGCCGGTCGCGTTCAGAGGACATCCCCTTTCTGGGCGGTGGTGTAAACTTTACTTTAGGCATCTGCGACAATTACGCCGCAGTCAGCTTTGCCGCAGCCGGCAAAGACGGCAGTTGGCGGGCATTACTGCCATTTACAGAACAGGCTGTCCGGCAAGCCGTGCAATATGGTTTTGACAACACCGAA
Source organism: Pseudomonadota bacterium (assembly GCA_041175505.1). Lineage (GTDB taxonomy): Bacteria > Pseudomonadota > Alphaproteobacteria > Sphingomonadales > Sphingomonadaceae > Sphingorhabdus_B. The sequence continues at coordinate 2,796 of JBEDET010000017.1, read as the reverse complement.
GTTGCCGAGCAGATAAAGCGCCTCGACACCTCTTATGAAAATAACGCCAAGGCAGAGGGCACAGAGCAAAGCACTTCGATCGCCAACAAATTGGTCGGACTTGACGATGACGTCTATAATTCAGACGCCTACCGGTTGCTGCTATGGCGCCAATTGCGTCCGTTCATGACGAAAGCTGCGATCCATGCAGAGTTCGCAAAATGGTTTGGCCAGATGACGACCCCGCAAATTTTTCTGTCGACGAAGCAGACGTCAGGGACGTCTTCCGATGATATCTCGGCCGCCTATGGCGCAAGCCGCGCGGCTGCGGTGGCGGCACCCGTTGCGCGCGCAACGAGCGCATTTGCCTATACGGACTTTGGCCCCGCCGGCACTGTCGTTGCAGATACAGTCATCCCCGACCTTGGTATTCGCACGATCCGCTTTGCCAATGGCGTTTTGCTGAACCTCAAAAAAACCGATTTTGAGGACAATCGCGTCCGATATTCCCTGCGGATCGATGGCGGACAATTGCATTTTGCGAAGGACGAGGCGGTGTTGGCTTGGCTGATGTCCGGGGCGTATGTTTCCGGCGGTCTTGCAGCGCATGACTTTGAAGACCTGCGTTCATTGCTTGCCGGGACAACCGTCACACCCGCATTCGGGGTAGCTGAAGACTATTTCGGCGGCACTGGTGCCGTCGCACCTGTTGACTTGGAACGCCAGCTGCAGGTGATGGCCGCGTACACCAGATATCCCGGCTATGCCGACAGTGCCCTTCGCTTATTCCGCCGCCCATTGCCGGAAATCTTCGCGCGGCTGGACGCATCTCCGGGATCGGCATTGAGCGTCGCCATGGCGCGAACCATGACGGACAATGACCCCCGCTTTGCGCTGGCACCGCTTGAAGACATCCAAGCTGCCGATTTTACGAAGCTGAAATCGGCGTTGGGCGATGCCTTGATCCAGAACAGAATCGAAATCGCAATCGTCGGCGATCTCGACGAAACCGCTACGATTGCCTCTGTTGCCCGCACTTTTGGCGCCATGCCCACCCGAACCGGCGCGGCAGATATGACAGCTCAGGACGCACGCTGGAGCACGGCCAGCGGGAATTTCGATATCCCGCACAAGGGTGAAGCCAATCAGCTGGGATGGCGGCGGGTTTGGACCACCACGGGTGACTGCGACCAGAAGCTGACGCAGTCGATGGACCTGTTGGCACGTGTCGTAACCCTTCGCCTTACCGACGAATTGCGGGAAAAGCTGGGCGCGACATATGGCGTGCAGGCAGGATCAGAGATGGCTGAATTCTATCGCGACCGTGGTACATTTTCGATTGCGACAGCAGGCGACCCCAAGGACCTCGCCGCCATCGAAAGTACGGTTGATCTGGTCATGGCCGAAATCGTGAAAGCGCCCGTTGACAGCGACCTGTTTGAACGCGCACGCAAACCTGTGCTCGAAAGCTACGCCGACTGGAAAAAGCGCAACCCGACATGGCTGGGTGTTGCAGCAGAAGCGCAAACCAATCCGGATAAGTTGAACCGGTTCCGGCAGAACGAAAAAATGTTCAATTCGATTACTGCACAGGATTTGTGGGCACTGGCCAAGCAGTATCTCAGCAAACCCGCGCAGTTCACATTCCGCGCGTTACCTGACGCGGCAATTGCCAAACCTATCATGGCGACGTCCAATCAGTAAAAGCGTCGCACCGAACGCGTTTAAAATCCTGCTGGGCGTGAGCTTACCCTTGAATCGCGCGGCGCGCCTTCTATAGGAAAGGCGAACAACCAAGCAGATAGGGCCCACATGAAAACCCGTATTTTTGTCACCCTGAAGAACGGCGTGCTCGATCCGCAAGGGAAAGCCATTCACCACGCGATCGAAGGCCTTGGGTTCTCGGGCGTTCATGATGTGCGGGCGGGCCGCTTGATTGAGATTGAACATGAGCCTGGTCTGTCTAAGGCTGATCTGGAATCCATGTGCACGAAATTGTTGGCCAATATGGTCATTGAGAATTTCGAAATCGAGCAAGCATGATGCGCGCTGCCGTCATTCAATTTCCCGGATCGAATTGCGACCGTGACATGGCGGTTGCCATTCGTGACATCACCGGCGCGGATACAAGCTTGGTGTGGCACCGCGAAAGCGTATTGCCATCCGGACTAGACCTGATCGCAATTCCGGGCGGTTTTTCTTATGGGGATTATCTGCGTTCTGGCGCAATGGCGGCGCGTTCGCCCGTGATGCAGGCCGTGATTGCCGCTGCGGGTCGCGGTGTCCCTGTCCTTGGCGTTTGCAATGGCTTCCAGATCTTAACCGAAGCAGGCCTGCTTCCCGGTGCATTAATGCGCAACGCGGACATCCGTTTCGTCTGCCGCACGGTCGGCCTGACCGTTGAAAACAGCCAATCGATGTTTACCAGCGGATATTCAGCCGGTGAAAAAATCCACATTCCAGTGGCCCATCATGACGGCAATTTCTTTGCGGATGATGCGACGCTTGATCGCTTGGAAGGCGAAGGCCGCGTTGCGTTTCGCTATGCCGAACCCGTCAACGGTTCAGCACGCAACATTGCCGGTGTTCTCAATGACGCAGGCAACGTCCTCGGCATGATGCCGCATCCCGAACGGATGATTGAGGCCATGCAGGGTGGATCAGACGGCCGCAGATTGTTTGAAGGGCTCATCCGCGAAATCGCCTGATATGTCGGGTGTTGCGTCAGATTTTTTGGCGCGCGGAAACATAAACCGACCCAAAATTAGGATTATCGTCGGCCAAAACATGGTATTGTAAAGATCGTGCATGGCAGCG
>JBEDET010000016.1:0-37474 GCA_041175505.1 Pseudomonadota bacterium | reverse complement strand
GGCCGCACCGATGTTCCCAAGATCGTCGATATGTATATGACCGGCAAGATCGAAATCGATCCGATGATTACGCACGTCATGGGGCTTGAGGAGATCAACAAGGCATTTGAATTGATGCATGCGGGTGAGAGCATCCGCAGCGTCGTAGTGTTCTAAAATAGGGAGAAGTAATAATGTATAGTCATATGATGGTGGGCAGCAATGATATTGCCCGTTCGAAAAAATTCTACGACGCAACCTTCGTTGCCATGGGCGGAAAACCCGGCGTGCAGGACCCCAAGGGTCGTTTGATTTATATGCACAATGGTTCGCTGTTTCTTGTCACGCCGCCAATTGACGGCAACCCGGCCACGCACGGCAATGGCAGCACGATCGGTTTTGCGATGACCCCTGAATTGGCAGATGCATGGCATCAGGCGGGCGTTGAAAATGGCGGCGAAGCGATTGAAGATGCACCCGGCATCCGTGAAGGCAATGGTATGAAACTGTATCTTGCCTATCTGCGTGATCCAGATGGTAACAAGCTGTGCGCCTTGCACCGTGTCACTGACTGATAGTGTTACCATCATGAACGATGCCGAAGCGCAGCTTTATAAAGATTTGGCCGCGCTCGGCATTGCTTATGAAAAGCATGAACATGCGCCGGTATTCACGGTGGCGGAGAGCGAAGCGCATAATCGCGACATTGCAGGTGCGCATACCAAGAATCTGTTTTTGAAAGACAAGAACGGCGCATATTTTTTGGTCACCGTCCCTGCTGAAGCCCGCGTTGATTTAAAGGCGTTGCCATCGGCTATCGGCTGCGGCCGGATCAGCTTTGGTAAAGCCGAAGATATGGAACGATTGCTTGGCATTACGCCGGGATCGGTCACAGCTTTGGCTGCAATCAATGATAAAGATTGTGCTGTCCAATTTGTGCTTGATGCTGCGTTAGCGCAAGCTGACATTATCAATTGCCACCCACTGCGAAACAGCGCGACTTTAAGCATTGCGACCAGCGATCTTATGCGCGCGCAAACTTATTGGCAGCACCCACCCCAGATTATTTCCGTCCCGACATTGGAGCCCGCATGACTTTCGAAACCGTCTCTGAAAACACTGCCTTTGGTGGCGTGCAGGGTGTTTATAAGCACCATTCATCAGCCACCGGCACCGACATGACTTTTTCAGTCTATGTCCCGCCGCACGAAGAAGGCCAGATTTTGCCAGTGGTCTGGTTTTTGTCGGGTCTGACCTGCACCCACGCAAATGTGACCGAGAAAGGCGAATTCCGCCGCGCATGTGCAGAGCTGGGTTTGATTTTCGTGGCGCCGGACACCAGCCCGCGCGGTGAAGGTGTTCCCGACGATGCCGATGCCGCATATGATTTTGGTTTGGGTGCCGGATTTTACGTAAACGCCAACGCATCGCCCTTTAACACGCATTACCGGATGCAAGATTATATCGAGCGCGAATTGCCCGATATCATCGCTGCGCACTTCCCTGCGGATATGCAGCGGCAAGCCATTATGGGGCATTCCATGGGCGGGCATGGCGCACTGACGATCAGTCTGCGTAATCCGGGCAAGTATAAGTCGACGTCAGCATTCTCGCCGATTGTTTCGCCGTTAAATTGTCCTTGGGGTGAAAAGGCTTTGGGTGGCTATCTTGGTGATGACCGTACGCAATGGCGCGCCTATGACAGCGTTGCGTTGTTGGCAGATGGCGCACGCTTGCCTGACCTGTTGGTCGACCAAGGCCTGGCGGACAATTTCCTCGAGTCACAGCTCAAGACGCACCTGCTCGTTGAACAATGTGCCGCGGTTGGCCAGCGTGCCGAAATTCGCATGCAGCCGGGCTATGACCACAGCTATTATTTCATCTCGACCTTTATGGCCGAACATCTCGCTTGGCATGCGGAACGGCTAAACGGCTAAAGCCTTGGGCATTGTCGATTCTGCTGCGCATATGAAGATCCCGACAGATCGCCCTTATGTGCTGCTCGACGATGCCCGCATGCACGGTGCGTCGCCTGCACGGCTATATACCGACCCTGTTGAAATATGGACCACCAACAGCGTTGATGAAGTCGATGCTTTGTTAAATGCCCTGCGTGATGCGCAGCGGCGCGGGCTTCATGCCGCGGGGTTTCTGGGCTATGAATGTGGGCAGCATTTCCTCCCCAATCTTGGGCAAGAACGCAGCGAACCAATGGCGTGGTTCGGTTTGTTTCGCAGCTACAGCACAATTTCGGCTGACGTCGTGGCGTCATATCTGCCCGATCCGGCGGGTGCATATTTGTCTGCATTGCGCCCCGCGATTTCGCGCGCGGAATATGGCGATGCCTTTGCGGCTGTTCAGGATTATATTCACGCCGGAGACATTTATCAGGCCAATCTGACCTTTCCGCTTTCGGCCGATTACGCGGGCGACCCGCTGGCCTTATATGCGGCGCTGCGCAGCCGCGCGAAGGCGGGCTATGGCGGTGTCATCTATACGGGGGACGCGCATTATCTATCCTTTTCCCCCGAACTGTTTTTCGCGCTGAAAGACCAACGCGTGACGACAAAACCGATGAAGGGCACCGCGACAAGGCAGGCCGCTCCGCAACGGGATAGTGCGGTTGCGGAGCTCTTGCGCACCGACCCGAAACAACGGGCGGAGAATCTGATGATTGTCGATCTCCTCCGCAATGATCTGTCGCGCGTGTGCGCTGCGGGCAGTGTTGCAGTGCCCGAATTGTTTCATGTCGAAAGCTATCCCACCGTTCATCAGATGACCTCGACCGTTACCGGTGTGCTGAACGAGGGTGTGGATGCGGTTGACGTCATAACGGCATTATTCCCATGCGGATCGATCACGGGCGCGCCGAAAATCCGTGCAATGCAGGTCGTCGAAGAAGTGGAAACCGCACCACGCGGAATATATTGCGGCTCCATCGGGCGTATTGATGCCAATGGCGATGCCGCCTTCAACGTTGCCATTCGTACTTTTACCTTGTGCGAGTCCACAAAGACGCTTTCACTCGGGCTAGGATCAGGCGTTGTTGCCGATTCCAACGAAGCAGATGAATGGGCAGAATGTTTGGCCAAGGGGGATTTTGCCAAGGTGGGCGATACCGGATTTGATCTGATCGAAACCATGCGTTTTGAACCGATGGCCGGAATCCTTCGGCTGGAGTTGCATCTGGAGCGCATGAAGGCCAGCGCAATGTTGTTCGGATTTGAATTTGACCGGCACACATTGCGCAACCGGCTGCACGCGAGCATTTTCCATCTCGATCAGCTTTCGAAAATCCGGCTGATGGTTTCCCGGCATGGTGCCGTCGCGATCGAGATCAGCCCGCTGCAGGATGTGACCGACTGGCGCGTTGCGGTCGTTCCACTGCCTGTCCCCGCGGAAGATTTCCGGCTTCGGCACAAGATGAGCGATCGGGCTTTTTACGACAACGCGCGAAAAGCGCGCACCGATTGTGACGAAGTTATCTTCGTCGGTGCCGATGGCCGTTTAACCGAGGGTAGCATCACGGCCTTGTTTGTTGAACGGGATGGTGTTCTGCTGACGCCGCGGCTTGAGACCGGGCTTCTGCCATCTGTGCTTCGCCGCGCGCTTATCGACGCTGGCGAAGCCCAAGAGGCGGACCTGACGGCCGACGATTTGGCGGGTGGTTTTTTTGTCGGGAACAGCGCACGTGGATTAATAAGAGCGCATAGGGTTGCGTAACTTTTAGCGAGGCTTTAGGGCCAAGCGCGCAACTTCTGTTCAATTTTTGCCCGAAAGTTTTGATGATGATTGACCGTCTGTCGGCCGCGCTCGGCCGGATTGCCCCTTCAGCGACGCTTGCCATGTCCGGACGTGTGATTGACCTTAAATCACAGGGCGTGGATGTCATTGGACTGTCGGCGGGTGAACCCGACTTCGACACGCCAGAATTCGTCAAAGAGGCCGCCATTCAGGCCATTCGTGACGGCATGACGAAATATACCGCCGTGGACGGTATCGCGCCGCTCAAGCAGGCGATCATTGCAAAATTCAAGCGCGACAATGGCATTGAATATACGCCAAAGCAGATCACGGTAAACTCCGGTGGTAAGCACACATTGTTTAACGCGCTGGTCGCAACGATTGATAAGGGCGATGAGGTCATCATCCCTGCACCTTATTGGGTCAGCTATCCCGATATCGTTCAATTTGCCGGCGGAACGCCCGTGATCGTTATGGCGACTGCGGCGCAAAATTACAAAATCACGCCCGAACAACTGGAAGCAGCGATTACGCCGAAGACGCGCTGGTTGATCCTGAATTCGCCGTCCAACCCGACCGGCGCCGCTTATGATGCGGATGAGTTAAAAGAATTGGGTGCAGTGCTGCTGCGTCATCCGCATGTGTTGCTGCTGTCCGACGATATGTACGAACATATTTGGTATGCGCAGTCGCCCTTTGCGACGATGCTGCAGGTGTGCCCCGAACTCTATGATCGCACCCTCACCATGAACGGTGCGTCCAAAGCTTATGCCATGACCGGTTGGCGCATCGGCTATGCTGGTGGCCCGGCATGGTTGATTAAGGCGATGGCGGATTTGCAGTCGCAATCGACGAGCAATCCCTGCTCAATCTCACAATATGCGGTGCTGGCTGCGCTTAACGGACCACAGGATTTCTTGCGTGAACGCAATGTGGCTTTCCGCGAACGCCGCGACCTTGTCGTCGCAATGCTGAACGACGCACCGGGGCTTAGCTGCCCAACGCCAGAGGGCGCATTTTATGTCTATCCCGACGCAACCGGCGTGATGGGCAAGACGACGCCCAAGGGTAAGAAGATTGAGACCGATGCGGACCTCATCGATTATTTCCTCGATGATTACCGCGTGGCGGCGGTGCATGGCGGGGCCTTTGGTCTGTCGCCGGGCTTCCGGATTTCTTATGCAACATCGTCGGATATCCTCAAGGAAGCGTGCACGCGTATCCAAGCAGCCTGCGCCGCACTCACATGACCGCAATATGTGCATCACGCTGAACGGCGTTCATGCACGTTTAATGTGCTTTCTGGTGAAGCCTTTTTAAGCCGATGCACATAGCTGTTTCGGCGGCAATCTGCGCAATATGTCAGAGATAAAATATGGACCGTCTTTATAACTTCGTGCGATCGGATCTTTTCCTCAGTCTGGCTGGTGGATTTGCGTTAGGTTTGGCTGGGCTGGCCATCATCAAACCGGCTAGCGCAAATGATAACAACGCAGAAGCAAAGCGGTCTGTGTCCGTTGGAGGTCCATCATATGAAGCGGCTGCCCGGCACCCCTAAATGCGTTATCCGCGCGGTACATGTCGCGCTGCTGTTTGGCTTGGTGACAGGGTGCGGTTCCGACTTTGGATCCGCTGTCGGCACTGCCCATGCCGAAGAGGGCATTCGGATCGCCGCTCCATTAACGAAAATCGTTGAACCAAAGGGCGTGCAAACGGCGGTTTTTGCCGGTGGTTGCTTCTGGGGTGTGGAGGCTGTGTTCGAACGCGTGAAGGGCGTGACGCGCGTGGAGTCGGGTTATTCCGGTGGGACGCGGTCAACGGCTGACTATGATCTCGTCAGTTCGGGTGCCACGCGGCATGCCGAATCTGTTCGCATTCAATATAACCCTGCGGTGGTGAGCTATGGCGAACTGCTGCATATATTCTTTTCTGTGGCGCATGATCCGACCCAGTTGAATCGTCAGGGTCCGGACCGCGGCAAGCAATATCGATCCGCGATATTTCCCGCCAACGCAGCACAGCAAAAGGCGGCGCGTGCTTATATGGCGCAATTGGACAAGGGCGGATATTGGAAGAAACCCATTGTTACGACGCTGGAGCCGATCAGTTTCTTTCCGGCCGAACGCTATCATCAAGACTTCATGGCGAAGAACCCAAGGCACCCATATATTGTGCAATGGGACAAACCTAAAATTGCGAATTTGACGAGGCTTTTCCCGAACCGCGTTAGGTAACTAACCCCGATAGGCGGGGATTGCCCAGCCTTTCCAAATCGCCATCGCCCGCAAGGCAAAACCGGCAGTCGCGCTGAAAATCGCGGCGGGTAGAACGGGTATGCCGATAAATAATGATAGGCCAAAGAGCCCCGATGCCAGCGCCGCAGCTGTCACATAGATTTCGGGTTTAAGCAGGATAGACGGCTCACCCGCCAGCACATCGCGAATGATGCCGCCGACACATGCGGTGATAACGCCCATCATCATGGCCGGTAGCAATGGAACGCCCAGCGTAAGTGATTTCCACGTGCCGAACACCGCGTAAATGGCAATGCCCACAGCATCAAACCAGTCCAGCGCACGCGGCTTCCAAAGATGTTGTGGCGTCACCCAGACCAGCCCGGCGGTCACCAGACAGGTTGCTGCAAAACGCCAATCCTGCACCCAGAAAACCGGTGCACCAATAAGCAGGTCGCGAACAGTGCCACCACCCGCGCCGGTAACCAGCGCAAAGAAGGAGAAGGTGACGAGCGTTTGTTTGCGTTGCGCCGCGGCGAGAGCGCCCGATGCCGCGAATACAGCGATCCCAAATAGGTCCAACCATGAAATCATGGCCGGGGCTATTTGGGCCGCTTGGGTAATCATCACATGTGGATCGGTTTGCCGGTCACGGCCATGGCCGCTTCCTTCAAGGCTTCGGCATGGGTCGGGTGGGCATGGCAGGTGTAGGCGATGTCCTCCGATGTGGCACCGAATTCCATAGCCACGGCTGCTTCGGCGATCATGCTTCCGGCGATGGATGCGATGATATGCACGCCAAGCACGCGGTCGGTTTTGGCATCGGCAATGACTTTGACGAAACCGTCCGTGGTGCGATTTGTTTTCGCACGGCTGTTGGCCATCATCGGGAATTTGCCAACCTTGATCTCGCTACCCGAAGCCGAAGCATGTGCCTTCGCCTCTTCTTCGGTCAGGCCAACGCTGGCGATTTCAGGGTAGGTGTAGACCACGCCCGGGATGACGTCATGGTTGACGATGCCCGTCAGGCCCGCAACAAATTCTGCTGCGGCAATGCCTTCGTCTTCTGCCTTATGTGCCAGCATCGGACCGGGGCAAACATCGCCGATCGCGTAGATGCCGGGAACATTGGTTTGGAAATCATGTCCGATTTCAATCTGTCCGCGCGCATTGACCGTGAGACCTGCCTTTTCCATTGCGAGGCCGTCGGTGTTCGCGCGGCGACCAATCGCCACGAGTACGCAATCTGCTTCAATCGTCTCGCTGGCACCGCCTGCTGATGGTTCAACCGTCAGCGTGGCCACGCCGCCCTTTACCGTTGCGCCGGTAACCTTGGTGCCCATGCGCAGGTTGAAGCCCTGTTTCTTGAAGATCTTGGCTGCTTCCTTGCGGACTTCGCCGTCCATGCCGGGCAGGATCTGGTCAAGATATTCGACCACCGTCACTTGCGCGCCAAGACGCAACCACACACTGCCGAGCTCAAGTCCAATGACACCGCCGCCAATGACGACCATGTGCTTTGGCACCTTTGGCAATGCCAGCGCGCCGGTGGAATCGACGATAATTTTTTGGTCTATTTCGACACCGGGCAATGGCGTTACCGATGATCCTGTCGCGACCATGATGTTTTTGGCGGTGTAATTTTTGCCAGCCACATCAATGCTGTTGACGGACGTGAACGCGGCGCGGCCCTTGAGCCAGTCGACCTTGTTCTTTTTAAACAGAAACTCGATACCGCCGGTCAATTCGGTCACAGCCTTCGCTTTTTCCGCGTGCATTTGGTCGAGGTTGAGCGAGACGCCCTTAAAATCGATACCGAATTTCGCCAGCGAACCCGATTGTGCCTCATGGTACATTTCGGATGCATGCAGCAAAGCTTTCGACGGAATGCAGCCGACGTTGAGGCACGTGCCACCCAATGTCTCGCGGCTTTCGACGCAGGCTGTTTTCAGGCCGAGTTGTGCGGCACGGATTGCGGCAACATAACCGCCCGGACCTGCACCGATAACGATCAGGTCATAATCATGTTCTGCCATTGCTCAGCTCCTTAAAGGTCGATCAACAACCGGGTCGGGTCTTCAATCGCCTCTTTGACGATTTTCAGGAAGGTCACTGCCTCGCGGCCGTCGATGAGGCGGTGGTCATAGCTTAGCGCCAAATACATCATTGGGCGAACGACAACCTGTCCGTCGCGGACAACGGCGCGGTCTTCGATACGGTGAAGACCAAGCACAGCGGACTGTGGCGGGTTGATAATCGGGGTCGACATCAGGCTGCCGAACACGCCGCCGTTGGAAATGGTGAAGGTTCCGCCAGACATATCTTCCATGGTGAGCGCGCCAGCCTTGGCCTTTGCGCCAAAATCACCAATGGCCTTTTCAATCTGAGCAAAGCTCATGGCGTCGGCGTTGCGTACGACAGGAACAACGAGGCCATTGGGCGCGCTTACCGCGACCGAGACGTCGAGATAATTGTGATAGACGATTTCGTCGCCATCAATCTGCGCATTTACGGCAGGAACGTCACGTGCAGCCAAAGCAACAGCCTTGGTAAAGAAGCCCATGAAGCCGAGGCGCACACCGTGCTTCTTTTCAAACAGGTCTTTGTAGGTCGCGCGCGCTTCGATCACGGCGGACATATCGACATCGTTAAATGTCGTCAGCAGCGCGGCTGTGTCTTGTGCAGACTTCAAACGTTTTGCGATTGTCTGGCGCAGACGCGTCATCTTCACGCGCTCTTCCTGACGCGCACCTGTTGGTGCAGACGCAGCGGGCGTTGCCGTTGATGCCAAAGTGGCTGCAGGCGCAGGCGCACCCTTTGCAGCTGCAACAACATCTTCCTTTGTCAGGCGGCCGTCCTTGCCAGTGCCTTTGATCTTGCTTGGGTCAATGCCGAGCTCAAGCACCAAGCGGCGGACCGCAGGCGACAAGGGCAGATCGCTATTTTCCGAAGCAGCGGCCGGCGCTGGCGCAGCGGTGCTCGTAACGGCGGGGGCTACAGCGGACGCGGCTGCAGCAGGTGCTGCGGCGGCTCCGGCGCCAGCATCGATCGAACCAATGACGGCGCCGACATTAACGGTCGCGCCTTCCTCAACGGCATAGGCACCCATGATGCCGGCAACAGGCGACGGTACTTCGACCGCGACCTTGTCGGTTTCAAGGCTGGCTATCGGTTCATCGACCGCAACCGGCTCACCCGGTTTCTTCAGCCATTGGCCAAGGGTCGCTTCAGTGATGGACTCGCCCAATACGGGGACTTTAACTTCAGTGCTCATAATTCAATCCTCAGGAGGATGGAGGGGTAACCGGCTTGGCTCCCCCAGTGCGTTGGCGGCGGATTTCTTCGCGGACATTGTGGCCCAATGCTTCGGCAACCAAGGCGGCCTGTTCGGCTTGGTGGCGCTTGGCAAGACCCGTGGCTGTCGCGGCTGCGGCTTTGCGTCCGGCATAACGTGCGCGTGCTGGGCCGACATTGGCTTCGGCGAGGCATTCTTCCAGATAGGGGTCGACGAAGCTCCAGCTGCCGGCATTGCGCGGCTCTTCCTGGGCCCAAACGACCTCTTCCAAATTGGTCATACGCTTCAACCGGACAATCAATGGTTCGGCCGGGAAGGGATATAGCTGCTCGATGCGGACAATCGCTGTGTTCTTATCACCCGATGCATCGCGCGCTTCCATCAGGTCATACGCAACCTTACCCGAACATAGGACCAGTCGTTTGACATCCTTGTCCGCAGGCGCGTTGGTGTCCGACAGGATCCGCATGAAGTGGCTTTCGCCTTGGAAATCCTCTGCCTTGGACACCGCAAGCTTGTGCCGCAACAACGATTTTGGCGTCATGACGATAAGCGGTTTGCGGAATGGACGTGCCATCTGCCTGCGCAGCAAATGGAAATAATTTGCAGGCGTCGTGCAATTTGCGACCTGAATATTATCTTCTGCGCACAATTGCAGGAAGCGTTCAAGCCGTGCGGAGCTGTGTTCGGGACCTTGTCCTTCATAGCCATGCGGCAACAGCATCACGAGGCCATTGGCGCGCAACCATTTCGCTTCACCGGCGGCAATAAACTGATCGATCATGGTTTGCGCACCATTCACGAAGTCGCCAAATTGCGCTTCCCAAAGCACCAGTGTCTTTGGCTCGGCACCCGCATAGCCATATTCAAAACCCAGCACGCCGAATTCCGACAAGGGACTGTCGAGAATTTCAAAACGGCCATGTGGCAATGTTGCCAGCGGAATGTATTTTTCCTCAGTCGTCTGGTCGACCCAGACGCCGTGGCGTTGGCTGAACGTACCGCGGCCCGAATCTTGGCCCGATAAGCGCACGCCATAGCCTTCGGAGAGCAAAGACCCGAACGCGAGCGCTTCGCCTGTTGCCCAGTCAAAGTTTGCGCCTGTGCTGAACATGGCTTTTTTGGCATCGAGCACACGATTGAGTGTCGGGTGAATATTGTGGCCTTCGGGCACAGTGGTTAGCGTGCGGCCCATGCTGTCAAACAGCTTTTTGGAAACACCTGTTTGAACATTTCGGCGGGCGGTTTCGGGATCGGCTGGCTTGGAAAGGCCCGACCAACGTCCGCCAAACCAGTCAGCGGCATTGGGTTTATAGTCGGCTGCGCTGGTAAATTCCTGCTCGAGCGTCTGCACATAGCGCATGGCGTGCTCGTCCGCCCAGTTCGCATCGATCACACCCTCGGCCTCAAGCCGTTTGGCGTACAAGCTGCTGACGGCGGGGTGGCCCTTGATGACCTTGTACATCAATGGCTGCGTGAAACCGGGTTCGTCGCCTTCATTATGGCCAAAGCGGCGGTAGCACCACATGTCGATGACGATGTCGCGGTGGAATGTCTGACGGAATTCAATCGCAATTTTACATGCGAAGGTCACGGCTTCGGGATCATCACCATTGACGTGGAATATCGGCGCTTGAACGCCCTTTGCAACGTCGGATGGATAAGGCGAAGAACGCGCATATTGCGGGCTGGTTGTGAAACCAACTTGGTTGTTCACGATAAAGTGCAAGCAACCGCCGGTATTATACCCACGAATGCCGGAGAAGCCGAGGCACTCCCAAACGATGCCCTGACCAGCAAAGGCCGCGTCACCATGCAGAAGCACGGGGAGCACTTGTTCATGCTTGCCAAGGTCATCGCGTGCCGTTTGGTTCGCACGTACCTTGCCGAGCACCACAGGATTCACTGCTTCAAGGTGCGAGGGGTTTGGCACAAGGCTCATATGCACCTTGATGCCGTCAAATTCGCGGTCGGTGCTGGTGCCGAGGTGATATTTCACATCGCCCGAACCACCAACATCATCAGGGTTCGCGCTTCCGCCCGAAAATTCGTGGAAGATGATACGGTATGGCTTTGCCATCACGTTGGCCAAAACGTTGAGACGGCCGCGATGTGGCATGCCATAAACGATTTCGCGCACGCCCAGCTGGCCACCATATTTGATGACGGCTTCGAGTGCGGGAATCATCGATTCGCCGCCATCAAGGCCGAAGCGCTTCGTGCCTACATATTTGCGACCAAGGAATTTTTCGTACTGCTCCGCCTCGATGACTTTACCGAGGATGGCTTTTTTGCCTTCGGGCGTAAATTGGATAGCGGCATCTTTGCCCTCCATCCGCTCTTGCAGGAACCGGCGCTCTTCGACGTCGGAAATGTGCATATATTCGAGGCCAACTGGCCCGCAATAATTGGCGCGCAGCGTATCGACGAGTTCACGAACCGTCGTCCATTCGAGGCCAAGCGTGCCGCCGACATAAACCCGCTTGTCGAGGTCTGCGCCAGAAAAGCCATGATATTCGGGGGTAAGGTCAGCCGGAATGTCCTGCTTGGAAAGCCCAAGCGGATCGAGGTTCGCCGCCAGATGCCCGCGCACACGATAGGTGCGCACCAGCATCATTGCGCGAATGGAATCGCTTGCAGCGGCAACAGCGTCGGCCTCTGCCATGGGTTTGCCAGCAGCCTTCGCCGCGGCCTTGACCTCGACAGCCATCTGCGTCGGATCGAGCGAAGCCGTCAGGTCATCGGTGATGGACAAAGGCCAATTCGAACGCGCCCAGCTTGGACCTTGCTCAGTTTCAAAATCTTGGTTTTCAAGACCCATGTTACTTCTCCAAATCCTCCCCATATGTGGGGAGGGGAACCATCCGCAGGATGGTGGAGGGGAGTTGCCGCTCTAACCCAGCGTTAGACGGAAGGCCCCTCCGTCACCCGGTACTTACGCACCAGTTGCTACCTCCCCGCGAACGGGGAGGATCAAAATCAACCCTTCAGCACTTCGACCAATGTCTTGCCGAGCAATGATGGTGACGGCGATACGCGGATGCCGGCTGCTTCCATTGCTGCGATCTTGCTTTCTGCGTCGCCCTTGCCGCCCGATACGATGGCGCCAGCATGGCCCATACGGCGTCCGGGAGGTGCGGTGCGTCCGGCGATGAAACCAGCCATTGGCTTTTTGCGGCCCTTCTTGGCTTCGTCGATCAGGAACTGTGCAGCTTCTTCTTCTGCGCTGCCGCCGATTTCACCGATCATGATGATCGACTTTGTCGCATCATCGGCAAGGAACAGCTCAAGGCAATCGATGAAGTTGGTGCCGTTGACGGGGTCACCGCCAATGCCGACCGCAGTGGTCTGGCCAAGGCCTTCCGCTGTGGTCTGGAACACGGCTTCATACGTGAGCGTGCCCGAACGTGAGACGACGCCGACCGAGCCCGCGGAGAAAATGCTGCCAGGCATGATGCCGATCTTGCATTCATTGGGTGTCAGAACGCCAGGGCAGTTTGGACCAATCAGTCGCGACTTCGAACCCGACAATGCGCGCTTTACCTTGACCATGTCGAGCACAGGAATGCCTTCGGTGATGCAAACGATCAACGGGATTTCCGCGTCGATGGCTTCAAGGATTGAATCGGCTGCAAAGGGTGGCGGCACATACACAACCGACGCATCCGCGCCCGTTGTTTGCTTGGCCTCAAGCACCGTGTCAAACATCGGCAGGCCGATATGCGTTGTTCCGCCCTTGCCGGGGGTAACACCGCCAACCATCTGCGTGCCATAAGCAAGCGCCTGCTCGGTATGGAATGTGCCAGTGGCACCCGTCATACCTTGCGTGATGACCTTGGTGTTTTTGTTGATGAGGATGCTCACATACGTCTCCTAAATTCTGGGGTTCGCTTAGTTTAGCGAGGAATCAATTGCCTTACATGCGACAAGCAGTTCTTTGACCGCATCGACGCTGACCGCAAGGTTACCCTTGGCTTCGTCATCAAGCGCGATTTCGACGACCTTTTCAACGCCGCCAGCACCAATGACGACAGGTACGCCGACATATAGATTGTCGACGCCATATTGGCCGGTCAGATGCACTGCGGCTGGAAGAACGCGCTTTTGGTCGTTCAAATAAGCTTCGGCCATCGCGATACCGCTTGTTGCCGGCGCGTAGAACGCAGAGCCGGTTTTAAGCAGACCAACGATTTCACCACCGCCGCTGCGCGTGCGCTGCACGATTGCGTCAATGCGCTCCTGAGTCGAAAAGCCCATTTTGATAAGGTCTGGAACCGGAATACCCGATACGGTCGAATATTGAATGACGGGCACCATCGTGTCGCCATGACCACCAAGCACGAAGCTGGTGACGTCTTTTACCGACACATTGAATTCGTCCGCAAGGAAGTGGCTGAAACGTGCGGAATCGAGAACGCCTGCCATGCCGACAACCATGTGATGCGGCAGGCCGGAGAATTCGCGCAGCGCCCAGACCATCGCGTCGAGAGGGTTGGTGATGCAGATGACGAATGCGTTTGGCGCGTTCGCGGCAATGCCTTCGCCTACGGCCTTCATGACCTTCAGGTTGATGCCAAGCAAATCATCGCGGCTCATGCCGGGTTTGCGCGCGACACCAGCGGTGACGATGATCACGTCGGCGCCAGCAATGTCGGCATAATCATTGGTGCCCGTAATCTTGGCATCGAAGCCTTCGACGGGACCGCATTGCGACAGGTCAAGCGCCTTGCCCTGGGGAACGCCTTCAACAACGTCGAACAAGACGATGTCGCCGAGGCCTTTCAATGCTGCGAGGTGAGCAAGTGTGCCGCCGATATTACCGGCGCCAATAAGCGCAATTTTTTTGCGAGCCATACAAAACTGTCCTTCCCTTAGGGCTTTTTAGCGGAATTGCGGCGTCGTTACGCCGAATCGCTGTGGATAACAACCCAATAAAGGTCCAAAGTTAAGGCTTTTTCTGATAACAGTTCGCAATAGCGATAACGGGTGAAGTGCACCCTGTCAGTTACCAGCCACCCGCCGCAACATTTCCATCCAGATGGGGACTTGGCCATGAAATCCCTCGGCCCAGACGCGTTCATCCAGGCCATGCGCGCCTTCTTTCTGTCCGACGATGCTCCAAAGGCCACCAAATCCATAAACGGGAATGCCGGCGGACCGTAAAAACGCTCCGTCGGTAGCGCCCGCCGACTGGAATGGCAGAACGGGCGCGTTCGGAAAGCGGGTTGCGACAGCGGCCCGATAGGCTTGGGTTATGTCATCGCGCATCGGTGATGGTGCGGTTTCGGGTGTTTGCGATCCTTCAACGGCCGATACCGTGACATCCGGCCCTGAAAGTGCTTGCAGTTGCTGCCGGACATCCTCTGTTTTGACGCTTGGAAAAATGCGGCAGTTCACATTGGCTTCCGCCTTTTGGGGCAGGGCATTTGGCGCGTGACCGCCCGACAACATCGTTGCGACACAGCGCGTGCGCGTGCTTCCCGGGTCCATCGCTTCTAACAGATCGGCGGTTTCGCGATCCTGGGGATCGGCAAGATATCTGCGCAACAGTTCGCCAAATTGGCCACTATCGCCTTTTGCCAGCATCTCGAAACTCGCGCGCGTGGCATCGTTAATCATGGATGGAAAGCGATGACGCTCCACTGCGGTGAGCGCATTGGCCAACGCATATATCGCATTGTCAGGGCGCGGCACGCTGCTGTGCCCGCCACGGTTCACAGCGGTCAGATGGAAATCGGCATAGGTTTTTTCCGCAATCTGAATGCCGAAGCCTTCAACGCGCCCGTCTGGAAACACCGAACCGCCGCCTGCATCGCCATTGAGGGCATATTCAGCGTCAATAAGGTCGCGCCATTCGGTTGCCGCGCGCCGTGCACCGTTGCCGATCGTCTCTTCATCGCCGGTGAACAGCACAATGATATCGCGCGTCGGTTCAAACTTTTCTGCGCGCAGATATTGGAGGGCAAGGACGATACCGGTCAACGCCGCCTTATTGTCGTTTGAACCGCGACCCAGATAATATCCGCCCTCCTCGCGAAACTTAAATGGCGGATATTTCCAATCGCTTGCTTTGGCGGCGACGACATCCATGTGCGCCATCAGCAATATAGGCTTTTTGCCCGAAGGATTGGCTGCGGGCCAACGGACAATCATTGTCTGGGTATTGTCATGATCCTTGACGATCACGTTCGTGATGCCCGCCTTGCGGAACTCGGCTGCCAATAATGTGGTCAGCTTTTTGAATTCGGCAGGCTGCCCCTCAACGGTCGGAATTTCGACAATCTTTGCAAAGAGCGCGCGTTCCGATGCTAGTTTCGATGCAGTTGTTTGCGCATGTGCAGCGGTTGTCAGGGCCAACATGCCTGCCAACAAAAACATGTTCCGTCCGATCATCTTTTCTCTCCTTTATGCAATGCTAGCGCGCGCCGTGGCCTTCCGCCAGATAATCTTCCGACTGCATTTCCATCAGCCGCGACACGGTACGGTCAAATTCAAATCGCCCGTCACCCATCGGGTAAAGCTGGTCAGGGCCGGCATCTGCGCTCGCCAAAAACTTCACGCGATATTCGTACAACGCATCGATCAGCGTCACAAATCGCGCCGCTTCATTGCGGTTGTGCGGCCCAAGCACCGGAATGCCCACCATCAGGACCGTATGGAACCGCCGCGCAATCGCCAGATAGTCAGAGGCACCGCGGGCCTCAGCGCAAAGACGCTTGAATGAGAAAACGGCCACGCCCTTCAGCGCCTTTGGCACATGCAGTGTACGACCGCCGCCTACGTCCAACTCCAACGAGGGGACATGTGCGCGGTCCTCGGGCGGGTAATCTGTCATGCGGAAGAATGTTTCCGAAAGCGCAGCCGTCGCCTCGGCGCCATTGGGCACCAGCCAGGTTTTGGCATTGCCCAAACGATCGCGCCGATAGTCTGTCGGGCCATCGAGCGCAAAAATATCAAGGCTGTCTTTTATCAACGCGATGAACGGCAAAAACAGCTGGCGGTTGAGGCCGTCCTTATACAGGTCATCGGGGCGCCGGTTCGACGTTGTGACAACGGTGACGCCTGCGGCAATCAAGCCCGTAAACAGCCGCGACATAATTGCTGCATCGGCCATGTTGTTGACGACCATTTCGTCAAAACAGAGCAACCGAGCTTCCTCCGCCAGTGCCGCGACCACGGGCGGAATGGGATCGCCTTTTTCTTTTGCGCGCTCAACCTTTAGCCGCGCGTGGATATCCAGCATGAACTCATGGAAATGGGCACGACGTTTCCGCTGTATCTGAACGCTGTCAAAAAACAGGTCCATAAGCATGGATTTCCCGCGCCCAACACCGCCCCATAAATATAGCCCGCGCGCAGGGTCCGGCTTGCGTCCCAAGAAACGCCACATTGTGCTTCCGCGCGGTGGCACGGCCTCAAGCTCTGCTTGCACTTTCGCCAGCGCCAGCACGGCTTTGGCTTGATCAGCATCAGGCTTCAGTTCGCCTGCACTGACAAGGGCTGCGTGCCGATCCGTGACCGAGGCGGGCATCATTTCTTACTGGGTTTTCGAATCGTCCCTGAAAACGCGGCGACGCGGGACTCGCCTTGCGAGACAATGCCGCGCATGAACAACAGGCGACCCGTTTCTTTCAAAAGTTCGACCTCTGCCTCAAGCGGTTCGCCGATGACGCCCGCACCAATGAACTGCACCGATAGGTCAAGCGTAACGGCGGCGCCCGCCTCAATCAGGCCAAACATCCGCGATGCGCCAAACATGGCCACGTCGATAAAACCGAGCGTGACGCCGCCATGCACCGCGTCGCGCAAGTTGCTGTGGCGGTGTTCGGGGAACATGCGCAGGCGTGCTTTATGATGCCCTTCACTGCGCACCAACATTTTACCCAGCACCGTGCCATTATAGCGCGTGCCATCGGTCATCTGCCAGTTTAGCCAACCGGGATTGTCCGGATCCGGACTGCTATCAAAAGCGGGTGTGTCCAACGGCCGTCCCGTCACTTAAAGGTGGCGTTCGGCAACCATCTTCTTGGTTTCGGCAATCGCCTTTGCCGGGTTCAGACCCTTGGGGCATGCGTTCGCGCAGTTCATGATCGTGTGGCAGCGATACAGACGGAACGGATCTTCCAACTCATCCAAACGCTCGCCGGTCATCTCGTCACGGCTATCTGCCAACCAGCGATAGGCCTGAAGCAAGATGGCTGGGCCCAAAAACTTGTCGCTGTTCCACCAATAAGACGGGCAGCTTGTCGAGCAACATGCGCACAAGATGCACTCATACAGACCATCCAGCTTTGCGCGGTCTTCAGGCGACTGAAGACGCTCCTTGCCCGATGGTTCTGGCGTAACCGTCTGCAGCCATGGCTTGATCGACGCATATTGCGCATAAAAATGGGTGAAGTCAGGAACGAGATCCTTGATGACTTCCATATGCGGCAGCGGAGTCAGTGTGACTTCGCTTTTGCAATCTTCAATGGCCGTGGTGCAAGCGAGGCCATTTTTGCCGTCGATGTTCATCGAGCATGAACCACAAATGCCTTCGCGGCATGAACGGCGGAATGTCAGCGACGAATCCTGTTCGCCCTTCATCTTGATCAACGCGTCGAGGACCATTGGGCCGCAGGATTCGGTATCGACTTCAAAAGTGTCGTAACGCGGATTTTCGCCACTGTCGGGATCGTAACGATATACCTTGAATTTCTTGACTTTCCCGTCGGTTTTCGCGGCGTGAACAGTGCCCTTTTGGACCTTGCTGTTCTTTGGGAGGAAGAAATCGGCCATATCAATATCCTGTTGTCGTCGTGACGTGTAATTCCATATCTGCCGAACGCCCTAACCAAGCGTCTGTGCAATCACAAGCCCTCAACTGCGTCCGTTCGAGTTGCTTTTTCTGCAAGTCGGACGCGGAGCTTGTCGATTTTGCGGCCATCCATATCCACAACTTCAAAATGCCAACCTTGGTCGCGGAAGGATTCGCCTTCTTCGGGCAGGTGTCGCAATATGTGCAGGACATGGCCCGCAGCGGTCGCGTAATCGCGGTCTTCTGGCAGATCAATCGACAGCGCGTCTGCCATTGCGTCGGCGGACATGGCGCCCGACACGAGCATCGATCCATCGTCCAATGTGATGATGTTCGGCGCGCTACCTTGCGCCTGATCCGATGCAAATTCGCCCGCAATCGCCGCCAAAAGGTCGTTCGGCGTGACGATTCCTTCAAAATGCCCATATTCATCGTGGACCAGCAGCATCGGCACATCAGACGAACGCAGAATTTCGAGTGCGTCCATGGCGTCAAGTTGATCGGGGATGATTTCAGCGCGACGCATCAGGCTGCGGATATCAAGGCTTTCGCCGCGAATCTGTGCCGCAACAATATCGCGTGATTGGACAACGCCAATGATATCGTCACCATCTTCACCGGTGACGGGTAGCCGCGTGTGCAGCGAGTTCAAAAGCGAATCGCGGACATCATCTTCAGATGCGTCCGCTGCAATACGGTCGACATCCGTACGTGGCGTCATGACTTCGCGTACCGGACGGTCAGCCAGCCGCACAACGCCGGCAATGACCTTATGTTCATGCTCTTCAATGATGCCTGCATGAGTCGCCTCGGCGAACACCATACGCAATTCTTCGGCGCTCAGTGCGTCACGGGTGTCGCGGCGAAGCCCAAGTGCACGGAATATGGTCGCGCTGGATTTATCAAGGGTCCAGACAATCGGCGCGGTCACGCGTGCCAGTATCTCCATTGGACCCGCCATGGTGACGGCGATTCTCTCAGGCGCAATCAGCGCAAATTGCTTGGGGACCAGCTCGCCGACTACCAAGGATGCGTAGGTCGTGATGCTGATGACAATTCCGAAACCCAAAGTTTCCGACCATTCTTTGCCCATGCCCAAAAGTGCGATGCGTTCGGCAACTGGCCCGCCCAGCGTTGATCCGGAATAAGCACCGGCGATAATACCAATGAGCGTAATGCCGATTTGCACGGTGGACAGAAATTTGCCGGGGTCTCGTCCCAACCGAAGGGCGGCCGCTGCGCCGCGCTTTCCGTCTTCCGCCATCGCCTTTAGTTTCGCTGTGCGCGCCGAAACGATGGCGAGCTCAGACATGGCAAACACACCGTTCAGGGCAATGAGAGCCAATATCGTTGCGGCATCAAACCACGGGAAAGGATGAAGAGGTTCCATAGGGACACGATTCCCATAGTGCCAACGCCAGCGCTTTGGCAACAAAATGCCGAAAGATCTGTTATGATCAACAGATGCAACCCAGCCACCGATAATCGCAGGTTCATCATGGGTGTCGCTTATGGGGCATCCAAGCTGAAAGGGAAAATGATGAAGAAGAATCAATTGATAACACTGTCGCTCATGGCCGCCATGCTACCGCTATCGGCATGTGTGACCGATCCGGAAACGGGCCAGCGCACGATTTCGAAGGCTGCAATTGGTGGCGTCGGCGGGGCATTGGGTGGATATTTGCTTGGCGACCTTATTGGCGGGCGCAGCGATCGCACCGAAAAGATTGTCGGCGCAGGTATCGGCGCATTGGCTGGTGCGGGCGTTGGCTATTATATGGACGAACAAGAAAGAAAGCTGCGTCAACAAACCGCGGGCACGGGCATCAACGTGATTCGTGATGGCGACAATCTCGTCCTCGATATGCCTTCGGAAGTGACCTTTGGCCTCGATAGCGCGAACATCGATGCGGGTTTCCGCAACACGCTGGATCAGGTTGCATCCACGCTAACGCAATATGAAAAAACCTATGTCGACGTCATGGGCCATACCGATTCCACCGGGTCGGATGCCTATAACCAGTCGTTATCGGAACGCCGTGCGTCGGCTGTTGCAAGCTATCTAACGTCGCGTGGCGTTCAGTCCGCGCGTCTTGCAACGCGTGGCTATGGTGAAAGCCAGCCAAAGGCGAGCAATCTGGATGAATCCGGTCGCGCGGCAAACCGCCGTGTCGAAATTCGTCTTGTGCCCGTGACCCAGGGCTAATCCCGATTTAGACGGCAACACCCTGAAGCAATTTGGGCAGCGCGCCGCTTTCGCCCCGCGCCTCGGCCATGAAAAATGCCTTGGCCGGGGCAGCGCGCTGCACCATTGCCATTCCGAAACGCCGGACCGCCGACGCGGTTTTCCCGGGAATGGAAAAAAGACGGTTCAAGCCATCGGTCGATACCGCGATCAGCAGCGTATCAATGCTGCGCCACCGGCTATAGCGATCGAGCAATTGCGCATCGCCAAAATCAAGACCAAGCCGCATCCCGTCGACCAATACTTCGGTTAACGCCGCAACGTCACGCAGACCAAGGTTCAACCCCTGACCCGCGATAGGGTGAATGCCATGGGCACTGTCGCCAATTAGCACCAGCCGTTCCGCCGTGATGTTGGCTGCATGGTGGAACCCAAGCTTGTACGACGATAGAGGCGCGGCGATTTCAACGGCACCCAATATGCCGCCCATCGCCTTTTCCAGCTCCGCCGCATATCCACGCGGCGACAATTTCATATATCCCGGCGCATCTGCGGCATCGACCGACCAGACAATCGCTGAACGATGCCGACCGTCGTCCGCATCCAACATGGGCAAGACGGCAAATGGGCCTGACGGATAAAAAATCTCGTAAGCAATGTTATTGTGCGAATGTTCGTGGAAGATCGCACCGACCATGGCGCTATGGTCATATTGCCAGTGCGCAATATTGATCCCCATTTCCTCGCGCGTCTGGCTTTGCCGACCTTCCGCGACAATCATCAGGTCAGCGGTCAAAACTTTCCCATCATCCAGATGCACGGAGGCGCGCCCAGAATCCTGTGATTTGTCGGTGATGTTGGCGGGCATGTGCAATTGGATCGCATCGCTTTCCAGCGCCGCATTGTACAACACGCCGCGCAAGAAGCGGCTTTCAAACATTTGGCCCAGAAAGCCGTCATCTTCGGCTGGTGCGAAATCCAGTGATCCGGGCTTTAGGCTATCGCTCACCCAAATCTTTTCAATCGGGCAGCCTTTTCCGGCCAATGCTTCGCCCAATCCAATGGCCTCAAACAATTTATAGCTAGAGCTCGATATGGCAAAAGTGCGGCCGTCAAAGCCTGCTTGCAACATGCTGGCCTGATCAGCGCGGTCGATGACATGGCTGGTGATACCATGTGCAGCCAATGCCAGTGCTTGCGTAAGCCCGATGAGCCCGCCGCCGATAATGATGACGTCTGCTTTGTGATTCATATTGCCCCTATGCCGCAACAGATGGGCGGACTCAAAGGAGGATTTTGACCGTAGCCCATCCGCGTTGGCAGCAATCTTCAACCTGTAATACTTGACGGCGAGTCCAGCGACAGCGAAAAGGGGGCGTTCGGCCCTCGGCGGCCACCCATATATGGCATTATAATCATGGCCTCGCGCATTTCTAAATTTACGTCAAAAACGAACATGGCCAATTGGCGGAATATGATGCGCGCCTCGCTTATCCGCAGCAGCACTTTGTTTGGCGCGGCTGTGCTTGGCCTGTTTGCGGTATTTTATGGCTTTGCGGTGCTGAGCTATTCGGCTGGCGATGCGGCGTTCAATAGCGCGGCTGCAGATGTGCAGCACAACTGGATGGGCCAAAGCGGCGCCTATGTGTCCGACATCGTTCTGTTTCTATTTGGCGTTCCGGCCATTTTCCTGTTCCCGTTGATGCTGGTATTTGCACGACGCTTGTGGCGGGCCGTCCCGCAGCCGCAATGGAAACGGCAGCTTACATTATGCCTGTGCGGCATGCTGCTGATCGGGTTTGGCATGGCCTATTGGCAGCACGGCAGCGACATCGGCTTGCCCGCTGGATGGGGCGGCGCGATTAATTTGCTGTTGGCAAATGCCGCCGTCGCACTTGTTGGCCAAATTCAGGGCGCGCTCGGCACTATATTACGTGTTCTGCTGATTTTGGGCAGCTTAAGTGGCGGCCTCGCGTTGGTTATTCGCGCGCTTGAGCTTGAGCGCCCGCTGTTCCGTATCCCTTCATTGGCCATGCCTAAATTTTCAGGCATCAAAAACGATCTGGGTGCCTTTGACGCAGACGATTCGGATGTTGCCCAAATTATTGAGCCAAAGCCGCCGCGTAAGGCTGTCGAGCCCGAACTACGCAAGCCCCCCGTGATTGAAGACCGCACGCTGGCGCCGAAAAAGGCGGCGTTCTCAACCGGTGCGCGGCAGGGCGATTTCTTTGGCAGCTTTGTTTTGCCGTCGCTTGATCTGCTCGATCCGCCGTCGTCCATTTCGGTGCCGAAACTCGACAAAACTGCACTTGAAGCAAATGCGCGTTTGCTGGAATCGGTGCTCGATGACTTTCACGTTAAGGGACAGATTGTTGCGGTGCGTCCGGGGCCCGTCGTCACCATGTATGAGCTGGAGCCTGCAGCGGGCATCAAATCCAGCCGCGTTATCCAGCTGGCAGAAGATATTGCGCGCAACATGTCCGCCTTGTCCGCGCGTGTTTCGACGATACCGGGCCGCACCGTCATGGGTATTGAGCTGCCCAATGCCCATCGCGAGGCTGTGGTGTTCCAGGAAATGGTCGGATCAGACGCCTTTGCCGATCAAAAGGGCGCTTTGCCGATTATCTTGGGTAAGAATATCTCGGGCGATCCGGTCATCGCCGATCTCGCCCCGATGCCGCATTTGTTGGTCGCCGGAACCACCGGTTCAGGTAAGTCGGTCGGCCTCAACTGCATGATATTGTCGTTGCTCTATCGTCTGACGCCGGACCAGTGCCGGATGATCATGATCGATCCCAAGATGCTCGAATTGAGCAGCTATGACGATATTCCGCATCTGTTGTCGCCTGTCGTTACCGAACCCGCTAAGGCGATTCGCGCGCTCAAATGGGCGGTTGAGCAGATGGAAGAACGCTACCGGATGATGTCATCGCTGGGCGTGCGCAACCTTGCAAACTTCAACGAGAAAGTCCGCGGTGCAAAGGCAAAGGGCGCGCCATTGGGCCGTAAGGTGCAAATTGGCTATGACCCGATGACGGGCCAGCCGCAATATGAGGAAGAAAGCTTGGCCTATGAGCCAATGCCGCAGATCGTCATCATCGTGGACGAGCTAGCCGACCTGATGATGACCGCGGGCAAGGAAGTCGAATTCCTCATTCAACGCCTCGCGCAAAAGGCGCGTGCTGCGGGTATTCACCTCATCATGGCGACGCAGCGGCCATCGGTTGATGTTATCACTGGCGTCATTAAGGCAAACCTGCCCACGCGTATTTCTTTCCATGTGACGTCGAAAATCGATAGCCGTACGATTTTGGGCGAACAGGGTGCCGAACAGCTGCTGGGCAAGGGCGACATGTTGTATATGGCGGCCGGCCGGGGGCTGACGCGTATTCATGGTCCGTTTGTCTCCGATGATGAAGTCCGCCGCGTGGCAGACCATTGGCGCGGCCAGGGGCAGCCCGAATATATTCAGGCGGTGACCGAAGAACCCGAAGATGGCGGTTTCGACTTTGGCGGCATGGGCGGCGACGACAACGAGGAAGATGCGCAATATCGCAAGGCGTGCCAGATCGTGTTTGAAAGCCAAAAGGCATCAACGAGCTGGATTCAACGTCAGCTGCGGATTGGTTATAACAGCGCAGCCCGGTTGATTGATCGTATGGAAGAAGACGGCTTCATCACCGCGCCGAACCATATTGGCCGCCGTGAAGTGCTGCGTGACCGGACCGGCGAGCCGCTTTAGACGTTAAGACGGCGTTCAAGGCGGTTGCCGTAGCCGCGATTGAACCCCTCCCAAGGAAAACAGAATGACCTTTCGAAATTACGTCTTAATGCTCGCGCCCGTTGCCCTGATCGCATCCGCGCCGTCGACTGCGCAATCGCAGGCGGATCGCATGGCGCGCGTGACCACGCATATGAAGACGGTGGGCACAATGACCGCCAACTTCACCCAGACGGATCGCAACGGCGGGGCTGTAACGGGCAGGCTTTTGCTGAAGCGCCCCGGCCATGTGCGTTTTGAGTATCAAAAAGATGTGCCGTTGTTGATCGTCGCCGATGGACGCGCGCTGACCATGGTCGACTATGAAGTCAAACAAGTGCAGCGCTGGCCAATCCGTAACAGCCCGCTCGCCGCGTTGCTTGACCCGGGCAAGGACTTGGCGCGCTTTGGCAAATTGGTCCCCACATCGACCGATGATGTCATCAGTGTTGAAGTTCGCGACCCAAAACGGCCTGAATATGGCACCATTACAATGATATTCGTCAACAAGCCCGGTGCGCCGGGTGGATTGACGCTGAACGGATGGGTTGCACTTGATTCCAAAAACAATCGCACAAGCATCCGACTCAGCAACGTCACCTATAATGGCGCAATCGCCGACAGTGCGTTTTCGTGGAAAGATCCACGGCCTGTCAGACGGAAATCTTAAAATTGGTCGATGAACCGATGCTAACTGCCGACAAGCTGCCAAGCTGAACAAATTTGTTCATGTGAACGACAGGAAAGTCATCCTATAAATTGATGGTCAGCGATTGAGAGTTTGTGTGGTTTTCCCCCTGTTGCCCACGACGTTAAATCATTGCTGATACCCGCGTGACGAACGCAAGCTTAGCCCTCATCCCAAATGCCCCCGGGATGAGGGCTTTGCTTTTTTGGCATGGATTTCACTTCACCGACTTGCCCCTGCCGCTTCTGGCATATAGGGCCATATTCTTATGTCTCAGACCATCCGTATCGCCTCGTGGAATATCAATTCGGTTCGCGCCCGCATCGACATCGTCGAACGCTTTCTGAAAGAAGAAGCGCCTGACGTTCTTTGCCTGCAGGAAACCAAAGTCATCGATAGTCTTTTTCCGGAGGGATTGTTTCGGCAGCTCGGCTATCGCCATATGGTTTTGAATGGCCAGCCGATGCATCATGGTGTCGCGATTGTAAGCAAGCTGCCTTTAATCAACCGCCGCGTTGAAGATTGGCAAGCAAATGGCGAAGCGCGGCATGTGGGTGCGGAGCTTAATGTCGACGCCGCAAAGGGCGTCCGGATCGACAATGTCTATATTCCCGCTGGCGGTGAAGTTCCCGACAGCGAAGTGAATTCGAAATTCGGACAAAAGCTTGGGTTCCTTTCGCGCATGACCGAGTGGTCGCGGGCGGTCACCAGCCCGACCATATTGACGGGTGATTTCAACGTTGCGCCGCTTGAGCATGATGTTTGGAGCCATAAGCAGCTCGTCAATGTCGTTAGCCACACAAAGATTGAATGCGAACATCTTGCCGCGATTAAGGAAGCTGCGGACTGGGTTGATGTTGCGCGGCATTTTGTCGAACCGTCGAAGAAGCTGTACACATGGTGGAGCTACCGCGCACAGGATTGGGAGACGTCCGACCGTGGCCGCCGGCTGGACCATATGTGGGTGACGCCGGACTTGAAAGAGAAGGCCAAGTCGCATGTGGTGCATAAGCATGTGCGCGGATGGGGCAAGCCATCTGACCATGCGCCCATCGTTACGGAATTTGCCTTTTGAACGGTACGCCCGCAATTAAGGGCGATGCGCGCCGTGCGGCGCTGGCCATTGACGCGCTGCGTCGTGGCTGGGCCATCAATGTCGAACATCTCGGCCAGCAGCTCTGCCTTCTACCGATAGAAACCGCACGCGACGTTGCGGGTGCGCGGGCTATCCTGCTGTCTGCGAGCCGCGCGGCTACACTGAAACTCATGAACCAGCGCGCCGCCGCTGATACCGCTTTGCCGGTTATTATAAAGGCGCCAGCGCACCTTGATATCAACCTGGCATTGGCGGTCGCCGACCCAACACTCGATTTGCGTTACCCGATGAAGGGTCCGTTTGAAGCATTGGCCCTCGCCGATGGGCCTTCTGCTGCTGCGGCCATTGAGCTTGCCCGGCTTGCCGGGTTGCTTCCAGCCTTTTTGGTGTTGGCGGATTCGGGCAATTCGTCTGCAACAGTATCACCGCAGGATGTCGCTGCGTTTGACGATAGCGGGGCGCTGCACATTGCGGCGCGCGCGCGGTTACCGGTTGCTGCAAATGTTGACGCTGAAATCGTCGCATTTCGAACGGACGTGGACGCGTCAGACCATGTCGCGCTGCTGATCGGCAAACGCGATGGCACGCCGCCGGTTGTTCGGTTGCACAGCGAGTGCCTGACCGGTGATGTCCTGGGCAGCCTGAAATGCGATTGCGGCCCCCAACTGCACGAAGCGTTACACCAAATCTCCGACGCAAATTGGGGCATACTTTTATATCTGCGTCAGGAAGGCCGCGGCATTGGCCTGATCAACAAATTGCGTGCCTATGCGCTGCAGGATCAGGGGTTTGATACCGTCGATGCAAATACCCGATTGGGCTTTGCCATTGATGCACGCGATTTTTCGGTCGCCGCCCGCATGCTTGAACTGCTCGGTATATCCAACGTCCGGTTGCTCACGAACAATCCTGAAAAGGTTGAAGGTCTTAAGTCCGCCGGCATATCTGTCGAAGAGCGACTGCCGCTAAAAATCGCGGCGAACCCGCATAATGCGCATTATCTCGAAACGAAAAAGAGCCGCACGGGTCACGCGCTTTAGCCGCTTGCCGCAAATTGTAGTCCGTTTCCGATGCCCGGATGTTGGAGGGCCTTCCTATGTGAACCTTATTGCGGTTCGCGAAGGCGCTCTTCGTCGCGTGACGATCGGGGTTCGCGGCGCCCGATAGCGCGCTCGATAAATGCGTCATCCAAAGGTTCTGGGTCAGTCCCTGGCATTGCACCGGGATCTTCAAGCGCAGGGTCACCCTCAATAGGCATGCCGTTTTCGTCGAGCAGCAGCCCCTCTTCCCCTTCGCCAAGCAACAGATCTTCGCCTTCCAATTGTTCGGGGAAGGTTACTTCGGTCGCAAAATTTTCCACGGGTCGGCCGGATACTGCAACCCGCATATAGGCTGCCCATGCTTGCGCTGGCGCACGGCCGCCTTCTAATCCGCCGATCGCACGCGCATCGTCGCGGCCCATCCACACGCCTGTTGTCAAACCACTGGAAAAGCCAAGGAACCAACCGTCCTTGTTGCTGCTCGTGGTGCCGGTCTTTCCTGCGACAGGACGGCCGATATTGGCGGCGCGGCCCGTGCCCGTTGCCACCGCTGTCTGCATCAGATCCGTCATGGCGGCGGCGACCCAATCCTCGACCAATTGCACGGATCTGGCGGGCTTTGCCGTGTATAAAATCTCGCCATCAATGGTGGTGACTTTGGAGATGCCATAAGGGGTAATGCTGCGGCCATTGGAACCCACGGATGCAAATGCCTGCGTCATATCGATAACGCGGGTTTCCGACGTCCCAAGCACCATCGACGGCTGCGTGTTGATGGGTGTCGTTATGCCAAAACGGCGTGCCATGTTGGCGATGCTGCTGGTGCCAACCTCTTGCCCCAACTGCGCTGCGACAGTGTTTTTCGAATAGGCAAACGCCGTCCGCAGTGAAATTTCACCGGCGTACTGGCCGTTGCTGTTTTTGGGTTGCCAGCCGTCGATTTCAACGGGCTTATCTTCGACCATGTCTTCGGGACGGAAGCCGGCTTCCAACGCGGTCAGGTAGACGAACAATTTCCAAGCTGATCCGGGTTGCCGGACCGCTGTGACGGCACGGTTATAATTGCTTGTGACATAATCGGTGCCGCCAACCATCGCTTTAACGGCGCCATCGCGATCAATCGACACCAGCGCACCTTGCGCGCCGCGCGGTGCGTTTGCCGCGATTGCAGCCGTTGCCGCGCGCTGCATTTTCAGGTCAAGCGTGGTCCAGACATCAATGGGTTTTTCGGTCTCGTCGATCAGGCCATCCAGTTGTGGCAAAACCCAATCGGTGAAATAGCGCACGCTGTCTTGCGGTTGCTGTTTTGCCATTTTCACGTCCGCTGGTTTTACCTCTGCGGCCTCGGCAGCGGAGATCATTCCGGCATCCTGCATCACTCCGACCACCACCGTGGCGCGGTCAATCGCAGCCTGCGCATCTGCTGTTGGTGAATAATGCGATGGCGCCTTTACAAGGCCTGCAATGATGGCGGCTTCGGCGAGGCTGAGATCTTCCGCGCCATGGTCGAAGAATTTCCGACTCGCCGCATCAACACCATAAGCACCGCCGCCGAAATAGACCTTGTTCAGATATAATTCGAGTATCTGGTCCTTCGAGAATTTCGTTTCCATCGCCAGCGCAAGGATGACCTCGCGGATTTTGCGCCCGAATTCCTTGTTGCTGTTCAGGTAAATGTTGCGGGCCAGCTGCTGCGTGATTGTCGAACCACCTTGGGTCCAGCGCCCCTCAATTGCACGTGCGTAAAGCGACCGCGTGATCCCAATGGGGTCGACACCCGGATGGATATAATAGCGCCGGTCTTCCACCGCGACCATCGCGCCCTTCATTTCAGACGGCAGTTGATCAATGTCCAGCCATCGGCCGAAACTTGGGCCCAGTGATTGGATAACGGTGCCATCGGCGGCACGGACGCGGATCATCTGGCCGTTGGGCGATGCCTTTAAATCTTCGAAACTGTCGATTTCGCCGCGGGCAATGGCGACAAAAATGCCCAACACCATGACGCCAAGAAGTGCCGCGATAACGCCGCCTTTGATGATACGTAAAATCCACGTTCCCATTGGGCGACGTTCTTTCGAAATCTTGCGCGCGCGTGCCATTGCGCAGGGTGTTAATCGCTCATGGACTCGCCGACAAGCGCGTTCTTATTCGGGGTCGAATGTCAGCGCTGCACTGTTGATGCAGTAACGCAGCCCTGTTGGCCCCGGACCATCGGGAAACACATGCCCCAAATGCCCTTCACAGGCCGCACAACGCACCTCGGTGCGGACCATGCCGTGCGAGACATCGGTGTGCTCATCAATGGCTTCACCGTCTGCAGGCGCGGTAAAGCTGGGCCAACCCGAACCGCTGTCAAATTTGGTGTCAGATGCAAACAACGTCGTACCGCATCCGGCGCAGCGGAATTCGCCTTCGCGTTTTTCATCGGTCAATTTGCCCGCAAAGGCCCGCTCTGTTCCCGCCTCCCGCAAAACATGATATTGGACTGGGTCCAATTCTGCGCGCCATTCGGCGTCGGACTTGATAATTTTTTCCATGAAACGGCCTTTCGTTGATGCAGATGTGGGCCTGTTTGCCATCGGGTTCAAGTGCCCAGTTTAACAGATATTTTACCATGTTTGACATATGCCATGCAGGCTATGACAGGACCAGGTCGTAAGCTGCGCGCTGTGGGGGCGTTGGGGCTATTGCCGTTGCTGCTTGCGGCGGGTGACGGAAGCTGTCTGCTGTGCGCAGGCGGCGATGCGCCAACTGCATTGACCGAAACCGAACGCAGCGTGCCGATTTCCATCGAAATCATAACGAAACTGGACTTTAGCCGCGCAGCCTTGCCGGATTCGGGGGGCGGCCAAATCGAACTGGATCCGCAAAGCGGAACCAAACGAGTTGGTGGCGGAATTGTAGACTTGGGCGGAGCTGCTTTGGCAGGAACCGCTATCGTCACCGGTGAGCCTGGACGTGCCGTTCGTATCGATATGCCCACCAGCGCGCGCATCCCCATTACTGCGCAATATCAGTAATCAGGCGCGGCGCGATGCTGCACGCGCAATGCGGACCAGCTCTTCCTCCAATATGGTGCCAGCCAGTCCATCGCGGACATGCATAAGCTTGGATTCCACCTCAAGCAGATGGCTGTTCAATCCGGCAAGTCGCACCGATGGCCAGCGCGCAAGTTGTTGGGCGTAGCTGTCTGCGTCTTTCCAGAATATCGAACGCGTCGCTTTTACAACGGCGCCGGGGTTCGAACCATTGTCGACCTTTGCGCGCATAGCCGCGAGCAATGTTACCCGCCGCTGCATCGCGCGGATGATGCGGATGGCGTCCACCCCCATGTCGCGCGCGGCGACAAGTTCGCGCCCCGTGCCGCGCAAATCGCCGCCCATAACTTGATGGATGAGGCCGTTGATATTTTCCTCGCCCGTTTCGGCGGACAAGGCTTCGAATATGGGGACCTCAACCGTCGCCGGACGTTGCGGCGACGAATCATAATATAAGGACAGCTTTTCGATTTCGGCCTGCGCCAGTTTCCGGTCCTGTCCCGTGTAGCGCGCAATCCGCGCGGCCAGCGGCCGGTCAATCTTCAGCCCCATCGTGGCTGCGTACGCCATCACAGCGGCTGCGGCATCGCCTTCCTCTGGCAGGTAACAAATATTCACCATCGCGCGCGGGTGGCCTTCGACAAGCTTGCGCAACTTGCTGGCCTTGGTCAGATTGCCTGCGGTCGCGATGACCGGATTGGCGTCGCCTTCAAGGGCGAGTAGATTTTCGACCGCAGCAACGCCTTCTTCCCGGCGGAAGTTCAGCCGGATGTGCCGCTTATCACCAAATAGCGAAAGCGCCGACGCCTCATCCACCAGAAGCGCGGGGTCATTGCGAATACGGTCGCTGTCGATATCAATCCGTTCCGAACCCGTCAGCGCGGCGGACATTTGCGATGCGATGTCAGCGGCGGCCGATTCATCCTGCCCGAAAATGAAAAACAGCCGAATCTCGGGCCGTGTGCCGATGGCACTTATAAAGCTGCGTTCTTTGGCGTTGCTCATTCGCCGCGGGCGTAGATCGAAAGCCGGGTGACAATCTGATCCGCAACCTTCTGCGTCAGATTTTCCAGCGCGCTGTTTTCGCCAGCGATGGTGGCATATTCCGAACCGGCGACATCGATGCCTGCGTCCGATCCCGCGGTTGCATCAAGCACGGTTTCACCGGTAGCGACGGAGATCAGTTGATAGCGTGCGCGCAATGTGCGCCGTTCACGCGTGACCGTATCGTCGGCGCGCACGCCAAAGCCTTCAATCCGGTCATCAAGTGTGACGACCAAGCGGAATTGGGCGGCGTTGCTGTCTTGAGCACCAAGACGGTCCGTTAACGCATTGCGCATCAACCAACCGCTTTTGCCTTCGATTGTAGCGACCGATACGGAGCCCAGCGTTGTTGCCACCGCGCCCCTTGAACCACCGCTGTACAAAGGCTGCAATCCGCAAGCGGGCAGCATCAAGGCAAGCAAGATGGGGGCGATGAAACGGTTCATAGGACGATGTTGACCAACCTATCAGGCACGACGATGATTTTCCGGATATCGGCACCGTCAATCGCATGCTGAACCTTTTGGCTGGCAAGCGCAAGCGCCTCCACTTCGGTCTGGGGCATGCCCTTGGCAACGGTCAGCGTATCGCGCAGCTTGCCCTTCACCTGAATAGCGATGGTCACTTCGTCTTCGACCAGCAGGTCAGGGTTGACCTGCGGCCAAGGCGCGTCGGCAATAAGGCCGCCGCCTGATGCCGCGCCAAGCTGGGTCCATGCTTCTTCGGCCAAATGCGGAACCATCGGCGCAGACAATGTTACGATTGTCCGGATCGCGGTATCGCGGCTTGCCGAAGGCGCTGCCTTTTCAATGGCATTGGCAAGGTCGTAGATTTTTGCGACCGCCTTGTTGAACGCGAGCGCCTCGATGTCTGTGCCGACGCCGGCAATGATCTGGTGCGTTTTGCGGTCCAGTGCCTTGTCGGCACCTTCAGCGCCGCTGACCTGACTTGTCAGACGCCAGAGGCGCTGCACAAAGCGCCAGCAACCCTCAATGCCCGCTTCGGACCATTCCAGATCGCGTTCGGGCGGGCTGTCGGACAGCATGAACCAGCGAACAGCATCGGCGCCATATTGGTCCACAATATCATCGGGATCGACGACATTCTTTTTGGATTTGGACATTTTTTCGATGCGACCCGCGACCGCAGGGGCGCCGCTGTCGATGATGGTCCAAATGTCGCCCTCACGCCGCACCTGATCGGGGCTCAGCCATGTTCCATTGGCATCCTGATAGGTTTGGTGCGTCACCATGCCTTGCGTAAACAGCGAGGCGAACGGCTCTTTTACATCGATCATGCCGATATGGCTGAGCGCACGGGTCCAGAAACGCGCGTAGAGCAAATGCAAAATCGCGTGCTCGACACCGCCAATATATTGGTCGACCGGCAGCCATTTTTCGGCCGCCGCTCGGTCAAAGGGCTTGTCATGCGGCTGGCTTGCAAAGCGGATGAAGTACCAGCTGGAATCGACAAACGTGTCGAGCGTGTCGGTTTCGCGGCGCGCCTCTTGATGACATTTGGGGCAGTCGACCTTGCTCCAGGTCGGGTGACGATCGAGCGGGTTACCGGGGATGTCAAAGCTGACATCTTCGGGCAATTTTACCGGCAGCTGGTCATTGGGCACGGGGACTGCGCCACACGCCTGACAATGGATGATCGGGATTGGCGTGCCCCAATAACGCTGGCGCGAAACGCCCCAGTCGCGCAGGCGATACTGCGTTTGGCCTTGGCCCCAGCCTTCTTTCTCGGCCTTTGCGATCACATCCGCTTTCGCCTGATCGACGGTCATGCCGTTCATCCAGTGCGAATTTACGATGACGCCGGGGTTGGTGTGGGCGACATTTCCGTCAAAGCTGCTGTCGGTCAAATCGCCATCGGCAACGACGCGGGTAACAGGCAAATGATATTTGCGCGCAAAATCAAGGTCGCGTTGGTCATGTGCCGGGCAGCCAAAGACCGCACCCGTGCCGTAATCCATCAATACGAAATTGGCGACATAAACGGGCAAGTGCCAGCTTGGATCCAGCGGGTGCTCAACGGTCAGGCCCGTATTGAAACCAAGCTTTTCAGCAGTTTCAATGTCGGCCGCTGTCGTTCCGCCTTTGCGGCATTCCGCGATAAAATCCTGCAGATCGGGCGCGTTGGCTGCCAGCTTTTGCGCGACCGGGTGGTCGGCGGCAATGGCAATAAAGCTTGCGCCGAACATGGTGTCGGGGCGCGTTGTAAACACATCAATGCCATCGTCACCGCCCGGAAAGCGGAACCGGCATTTCAAACCTTGCGATTTGCCAATCCAGTTTTCCTGCATCAACCGCACCTTGTCGGGCCATTGGTCAAGCGACCCAAGGCCAACAAGCAATTCTTCTGCAAAGTCGGTAATTTTCAAAAACCACTGGCTCAGCTTGCGGCGCTCAACAGGCGCACCCGAACGCCAGCCCTTGCCGTCGATCACTTGCTCATTGGCGAGCACCGTCATGTCGACAGGGTCCCAGTTCACGGCGGACTCTTTGCGGTAGACGAGCCCGGCGGCATACAGCTTTAGGAACAATGCCTGTTCATGGCCGTAATATTCGGGTTCACAGGTCGCGAGTTCGCGGGTCCAGTCAATCGCAAAGCCAAGCCGTTTCAGCTGCGCTTTCATGTTCGCAATATTGTCGCGCGTCCAACCGCCGGGGTGAACCTTTTTCTCCATCGCCGCATTTTCGGCAGGCATGCCAAACGCGTCCCAGCCCATGGGATGAAGCACTTCATGTCCCGTCATGCGCTTATACCGCGCTAAGACGTCGCCCATGGTGTAGTTGCGCACATGGCCAATATGGATGCGGCCCGATGGATAGGGAAACATTTCCAAGACATAGGCACGTGGCTTTGTCGAGTTATCGTCCGCAACAAAGCTGCTGCGTTCTTCCCAAATCTTTTGCCACCGCGCGTCGGCGACGTGCGGGTTAAAACGCTCAACATTCGTCATAACAATTATCCGGTGATTGAAGACCGGCGAAGGTCACGCGCCTTGGTAAGGATGACCGCCTCAAGCTTTTGGACGGTTGCGGCACGCAGCGGCGCTGCAACCCACTGGTCATTTTGCAAAACTTCGCGGCTGCCGGCGACGCGCAAGGCGTCAGCGCGCAAATCCTGATCAAGGATCGAAATGGTCAGCTTAACGCGCTCGCCAGGGCTTTGCGGGTTTACATACCAGTCGGTGACAATGACGCCGCCCGACGAGTCGGTTTGCAGCAACGGCATGAAGGACAAGGCATCAAGCGATGCGCGCCATAGATAGCTGTTTACGCCGATCGTGGTGACTTGGCTGGCCGCGAGATCCGCCTTCGGACGCTCCCTTCCGCCACAGCCGGACAGCAGCCCCAAGCTTAACAGGCTGCCGGTCGCAATAATGAGTGCCAAGCGGTTGGTGCGCATAAAATGTCCTTGAACTATGAATATCTGAAACCTCTATAGCGGCTTGCTGTCCGGAGCAAGCTTTCTGGCTGCTGAACAGCGCGCAATTCATGCTGCGCTCATCTTCGTGCCGCTAAGTGATTGTGGACATCATGCAACATTTGGTCAAAAATCGCGTTATTCGAACGATAAAATGGATCGGCCTCTTTTGAATCCCCAAAAGCATGCGTATACCAACCAAGGACAGGAGAGTCGGTGAACGAGTATCATGGACGTGAAGCGGGCATATAAGCGGAAATACGCGACTATTGCGGCAGCATTGCTAGCAACGGGTTCGCTCGCGGTGTCGCCTCTTGTTGTTCCTGCGTTTGCTGCAAAGGCTTTTTCGCAAGAGCCGTCAGCTGGACCAAGCTGGATTTCGATGTTCACGCCTGCGGGTGGTGACAGTGTTTTGGCACAGAAATTCTCGGCCGCACGCATTGAACCCAATGCGCGTTTCCCATTTACGCCTGCAAACGCCGGTGACAGCCGCACAATCACCGTCGCAGCGCGCGCCAATTCGCGTTTGACCGCCGGCGCCGTTTCCATCCGCAATGCGCTGGCATCCAACGAAGTCGGCGCGGGCAAGGGCCTTCGCCTTTCGGCGGTGGACTATCGTTTGACAGCATCGAAGGGTTGGCAAGGCTTTGCACTGCCTGCCGCACAACGTCGCGGAGTTAAAACACCTTTGAGCGAACTTGGGAAAAGCAGCTTCTCGCTGGATGAGACCGCACGCAAGCCAAGTAAGTTCAGCACCAATATCAAATTGGACCAGAGCCGCGAATTGGCACCGCCAGCACGCGGCAGCGCAGCGTCGGGCGATTACAAGCTTGATGTGGGCGGAAGCTTCTCAATCAGCCGTAAAATCGACGTGACCGCTGGTGTCCGTTACGCCAGCGAAAATGACCGCGTCATTCCATTGGCTGACAACCGCAAAGACAGCGAAGCTGTCTATGTCGGAACCAAAATCCGCTTCTAAGCGGTCCTTTTCTTAAAAGCATCAATCGCCGCCCAACCGTGGATCAACCGCGGCGAAAGCATCTGTGCGTTTCGGCGGTTCATGCCGCCAAGCGCGATGATGCGGCTCGATGATACCAGCTTTGCGAGCCGGTTAAATGCTAATGGCCCAAGCGGTCGCGCGCCGGGGTGACTGTTTGTTGCGAAAATAGGCGATAGCAACAACAGGTCTGGGCTTGCAGCCTTCACGCCTGCAATTTCACGCGTATCATGGACTGGCGCGCTGTGCAGCAATCGCGACGCACGACGGCTTCTTTGGTGAAAACCATCGGCGTGCCAGCGCATCGCCGTCCGCTCGTCCCCCGCCAGTAACAGTACATGCCCGCGCCGCCGGCACATGCGCATGACCTGCCCGAACAGAAATTTTCGCGCCGCCGCGTCCAAATGATAATGCCGGAAGATGACACCTGATCGTGCGGGCAGCCGTTGAATGGCGGGCAACAGGTCATCCCCCAGACGTTCGTCTGTCATCAGCCAGATCTTCGGCAGGGGGTGGCTTCGCGGCATAGTTCTGCCTATAGCGTCGCGCTATGCAGGAAGCGACACCAGAAACGACCGCCGGCCCTTTGGCCGCAATCCGTGAACGCATGGCGGCCGCCGCCAAGATGGCGCGGCGTGCGCCCGAAGACATTCATTTGATTGCGGTGTCGAAAACCCGCGCGGCCGAAGATATTGAGCCGTTGATTCACGAAGGCCAAATGCGCTTCGGTGAAAACCGCGTTCAGGAAGCGGCAACCAAATGGCCAGCGTTGAAGCAGCGCCACCCCGGCGTGCAATTGCATCTGATCGGGCAGCTTCAATCCAACAAAGCGGACGAAGCGGTCGCCTTGTTCGATATGATTCATTCGGTTGACCGGCTTTCGCTGGTCACGGCGCTTGGCAAGGCGATGGAAAAGCAGGCGCGCTACATCCCGTGCTTTATTCAAGTGAACATCGGCGCTGAAGAGCAAAAGGGTGGCTGCGCGGTGTCGGAATTGCCGGCATTGATTGCGGCGGCAAAAGACAGCGGCGTTCCATTGGCGGGGCTGATGTGCATACCGCCAGCGTCGATTGAGGCCGCGCCATTTTTTGCATTGCTGGCCGAGTTGGCGGCGCGTCATGATTTGCCGCAACTGAGCATGGGCATGTCGGAAGATTTCGACACGGCAATCATGATGGGCGCGACCTATGTCCGCGTTGGCACGGCCTTATTTGGCGCGCGCAGCAGCCCCGCTTAAGGCAAAGCGCGCATAACCCGCCTTGGTGGCGACGAAGGCTTCAACCGCCTCCCCATCCGCCACGTCGCAGGCGCGCATAATCGCACTGTCCTGCACATCCAGTCCGCCGGTGAGCGCGCCAAATGCGGGCATGATGATTTTGCGCGCAGTTTTGACAAAGCATCGGCGCGCCACCATGCGCCCACGCAAGACCTGACGAAATTTCGGGTGGAAATGCCCCGATATTTCTGGATTGGGATCGCCGCGTTGCGCTTCATGCCGAAATGTGATGCCTGACAGGCATATTTCATCGTGCGTTTTGCCGCCCCAGATACCCGAAACCGCGCGGTCGTGGTTCCCGGTAATCCAAAGCCACTCGGTATCGCAGGCCAAGTCGACCAACAATGCCGCCGCCGATTCCGCCAATCGGGCTTCCCCATCATCGTCGTGAAAATTATCGCCCAAGGATATGATTTTGGCTGGCCGATATTTGGTGCAGAGCGCGGCGATGTCCTCAAGCGTTGCAATGCTGTCATAAGGCGGCAGCATCTGGCCAGTTAAGGCATAAGCGCTCGCTTTTTCCAAATGCAGATCGGACACAAGCAGCGCATTTTGGGCAGGCCAATATAAGGCGGCCTCACCGGCAACCTCTAATGACTGACCCCCAAATTCAAAAGCATGCGACATCGCCTTTGCCTATGCGGATTGTCCATCAATGGCGCAAGCCGCTTCGGCCTCGCTGGCGGATCTTACGGCGTCATCGCAATACCGGCGAGGCTTTCGGCCTCCATCAGCAGCGCGTCATCAACCGACCCCTGCGCCACACTCTCGCGGCCAATCATAACGAGCAACGGCACGGCGAGCGGGCTAACGCGTTCAAGGTCGACATGCAGCATCGTATCGGCGGCACGGTCCAGCAAATC
>JBEDET010000015.1:0-38451 GCA_041175505.1 Pseudomonadota bacterium | reverse complement strand
GCCCAATTCCGCTTGCGTCGCCCGTCCATTCTGGACGAGTGCACCCAATAATTTACGGTCCGTTCGATCAAGCTGCATAAATTTTCCATTTATATATTAAAAATCGCCGATTTTATGCGCTCATTCACCAAAATAGGCGAATCTTTGCACAGTATCGTCATATCGAAGATGCTATTTCCGCGACAGATAATTTTTCAGGAGTGAGATTATGCGTGTCGGCGTCCCCAGCGAAATCAAAGTGCATGAATATCGTGTCGGTTTAACCCCCGGCGCGGTTCGCGAATATGTCGCCCACGGCCATCAGGTTGTCGTGCAATCGGGCGCGGGTGCGGGCATCATGGCAAGCGATGATGCCTATCGCGCAGCGGGCGCAGAAATCGCCGCGACAGCCGCAGAAATTTTCGCTGGCTGCGACATGATTGTAAAGGTCAAGGAACCCCAGCCGAGCGAATGGGCCCTGCTGCGCCCCGGCCAGTTGCTTTTCACCTATCTCCACCTCGCCCCAGATCCTGAGCAGGCCAAAGGCTTAATCGCCAGTGGTTGCACCGCTATCGCCTATGAAACCGTCACCGATGACAAGGGCACCCTGCCCCTGCTGGCCCCCATGAGCGAAGTCGCCGGCCGCTTGGCCATTGAGGCCGCAGGCGAAGCGATGCGTCGTAGCAAGGGCGGCGCAGGCATATTGCTTGGCGGCGTTCCCGGCGTTCCTGCCGGCCGCGTCACCGTTCTCGGCGGCGGCGTTGTTGGCACCCATGCGGCGCGGATGGCCGTTGGCCTTGGCGCAGAAGTCACCATCGTTGACCGCTCAATTCCGCGCCTTCGCCAGTTGGATGAGCTGTTCAACGGACGGGTGCGGACCCGCTATTCAACACTTGAAACCATTGACCATGAAATCAGCATCGCCGACGCGGTGATTGGCGCCGTCCTTATTCCCGGCGCAAGCGCACCCAAGCTGGTTACCCGCGACATGTTGAAGCATATGAAGCCCGGTTCGGTTCTGGTCGATGTCGCGATTGACCAAGGCGGCTGCTTTGAAACCAGCCATGCCACCACCCATGCCGAGCCAACCTATGTCGTTGATGGCATCATCCATTATTGCGTCGCCAATATGCCGGGTGCCGTTCCGCAAACCAGCGCAGCTGCACTCAACAACGCGACACTGCCCTATGGCCTCGCGCTGGCGAGCAAGGGTATCGCCGCACTTAATGGCAGCACGGAAACGGGTCGTGGTTTGCTCGCCGGTTTGAACGTGCATCGCGGCAAGGTGACGAGCCAAGCCGTCGCCGAAAGCCTTGGCCTTGATTTTGTCACGCCGGTGTCGGCGCTCGCCGCGTGACTTGCGCATGCTCAAGTGCTAACAGCGCTGCATGGGTAAAGAGGGGCGAATAACGGCGCATCAAATCGCCGCAATGCTGGGGGTGTCACAACCAACAGTGTCGCGGGCGTTGCGCGGTGACAAAAAGGTAAATGAAGTCACGCGTGCCCGCATTGTCGCGCTCGCCAACGAACTCAATTACTCGGTCGATCACAATGCCCTTCGCCTGCGTACACAGCAAACTTATTCGATCGCGTTGGTTATTCTGTGCCGACGCGGTGAGAATAAAGCGAATATCAATCCATTTTACCTATCGCTGTTGGGCTGCATTGCGGCCTCCGCTTCTGAGCGCGGCTACAATCTCATCGTTTCGTTTCAGGATTCTCCGGCGAACTTCTTCGCCAATTACACTGGCAGCAGACAGGCAGACGGCTTGATTGTCATTGGCAGCGGCCAGAATATCGAAGGCTGGCAGTTTTTTGGTGAATATGCGCGGCACAACACGCCGATGATCTGCTGGGGCGCCAGCAAAGAAGATCTGATTTCCATCAAGAGCGATAATGTGCAGGGTGCAAGACTTGCCATTGAACATTTGCTGTCCAGCGGATGTCAGAAAATCGCCTATATTGGACCCACGAACAGCGAACAGCCGCCCTTTCAGGATCGGCTGACAACCTATATGGCGGTGATGGCGCAAAAGGGCATGCCGCCCATCTGCCCACCGCTCCCCGAAAACGCGGTGCGCGAAGACCAAGGCTATGCAGCCGTCAACGGACTTATCCGGGACAAAATCGATTTTGACGGCCTGTTCTGCGCCAATGA
Organism: Pseudomonadota bacterium; assembly: GCA_041175505.1. Classification (GTDB taxonomy): domain Bacteria; phylum Pseudomonadota; class Alphaproteobacteria; order Sphingomonadales; family Sphingomonadaceae; genus Sphingorhabdus_B. The sequence continues at coordinate 36,314 of JBEDET010000015.1, read as the reverse complement.
CTTCATTGCGCTGGGCGCGATGCGCGCGCTTGATGAACAGCATATCGCGGTCGGCACCGATGTCCGTGTCATCGGTTTTGATGGCATTGCAACGGGCGCCTATGCGCAACCGCCGCTCACCACAATTGAGCAGGACTATGTTCAGGCTGGTGAAATGCTGGTGGAGGCTTTGATTGCCGTATTGAAGGGCGATGCCCCCAACACCGCACCTGTGCCGGTTAAGCTGCTGAAGCGCGGAACTGCTTAAGCGCGCGCGACCTCAACAAATGAGGTGCCAAAATCAAGCGCAGCGATAAAATCGCTGCATAACAATCACTTATTCAGAAAAATGGTGGACAGGGCTGGATTCGAACCAGCGTACGGAAAACCGGGCAGATTTACAGTCTGCTGCCTTTAACCACTCGGCCACCTGTCCACTTCTTTGACGGGGCATTATGCCAAAGCATAAGGGCCGGTCCCGACGAAGAAGCAGCCCAATGGCGAAACGGCCCTTGCCTGTCAATGCCTCAAGTGGGAAAGGGGCCTATATCGTCTTCTTTTTCATCAACAGGTGTTTCAAATGTCTTCCCATAAGAGCCAGCGCCGCCGCGGCGCTGCAGTTTCCAGCGGCAATCCCAAATTTTACGGCCGTCACGCCGTATATGCCGCGCTTGATAATCCCGATCGGCGACTCATCAACCTGTGGGGCACACGCGAAGAAATCGGCAAAATCGTCATTCCCGACGGGCTGACGGTCCAATATGCCGAGGTGAATGATTTGGCGCGCTTTGTACCGAAAGACGCACCGCATCAGGGCCTCGTGCTTGAAGTTGCGCCATTGGAGGACGTCTGGCTGACCGATGCACTTGCGGTCGACAATGATGACAACCGCCCGTTGCTGATTCTCGACCAGGTCACGGATCCGCACAATGTCGGCGCGATATTCCGCACGGCCGCTGCGTTCAATGCAGTCGCCGTTGTGACGCAGGACCGGCACGCGCCACCAGAATCCGGGGCACTGGCCAAGGCGGCTTCGGGTGGGCTTGAAATCACGCCATGGGTCCGGGTTGTTAATCTGGCGCGTGCACTGGAAGAAATCGCCGACGCTGGATATTGGCGAATCGGTCTATCGGGCCATGCCAGCGTCACGTTGGACGAAGCGTTGACGCCGGGCCGCAACGCGCTTGTTCTGGGCGCTGAGGGCGATGGCATGCGTCGTAACATTGAAGAGCATTGTGACCAGCTGGCGAAGCTGCCAATCAGCGAACAAATGGAGTCGCTGAACGTATCGAACGCGGCGGCGATCGCATTATATGCGGCAACCGTTCGGCGGGGCTAAACAAGGACAGCAAACATGCGGCAGAATTGGGTAAATACAGGGATGAAGATTGCTGCTGCGCCGGTGGCGTTGTTGGGCGGAGCGCACTGATGGGTATTCCCGCTGCACAATTGCATGCCGCCCTCGACGCACTGGCGGCATGTGAACCGGGCATAAAGCAGGCGCTTGCGGTTACGGGTTACCCTGACGAGCGCATCCGAGAACCGGGCTATGCGACATTGCTGCGTACGATTGTCGGGCAACAGGTGAGCGTCGCGGCCGCCGCATCGGTGTGGAATAAGCTTGAAGCACTCATTGGCCCAGAATGCCCGCCAGACAAGTTGTTGGCGCAAGATTTCGACGCCTTGCGAGCCTGCGGGTTGAGCCGCCAGAAACAGGGCTATGCGCGCTCGCTTGCGGAACTCGTGCTGTCGGGTGAACTCCCGCTCGATGCCCTGCCCGCCGATGATGAGGAGGCGATTGCCTACCTCACGCGCGTAAAGGGCATTGGCCGCTGGTCTGCGGAAATATATTTGCTTTTTGCCGAGGGCCGCACCGACATTTGGCCCGCAGGCGATCTCGCTGTGCAAGAGGGCGTGGGTCGTTTGCTGAAGCTGGATGCACGGCCATCGGAAAAAGACATACGCGTCATCGCCGAACGCTGGCGTCCCTATCGCGGCGCGGCCGCCATTTTCACCTGGCACATTTATGCCAAGGGATTTCAGGCAATTTGATAACGGACGAGAGCTTAAGTCCGATCTTCAGTCCAAGCAAAGCCGCGGCCGCAATATTCAGTTGACCTTTCGGGTAAATTAATGTGGCTGACAGACATGTGAATAAGGGAGAGCCTAAATAATGTCCGAAACGCAAAAAAGCATTTTCATCACTGGCGCCGCGTCGGGTTTAGGACGCGAAGTCGCGCGTTACTTTGCCAATGTCGGCTGGTTCGTGGGCCTTGCCGACGTCAATGAAAAGGGCATCGACGAAACCGCGGCTTTATTGCCAGCCGACCAATGGTCGCGCCACCGCCTTGATGTGACCGATCGTGCACAATGGAAAGCCGCCGTCGCCGACTTTGCCAAGCACACAAATGGCCACATGACGGTATTGTTCAACAATGCAGGCATTGGATCGGGCGGACCTATTCAGGACATGACCGACGAGGACATCGACAAGATGATCGCGATCAACCTGACTGGCGTTATCAGCGGAACCCGCGCATGTTTCGATCTGTTGAAAAATACGTCTGATGCCTGTGTTCTTTACACCAGCTCGGCCGCTGGCATCTACGGATCAGCTGGACTTAGCGTGTACAGCGCAACCAAGTTCGCGGTGCGCGGTCTTGCCGAAGCGCATGACATTGAATGGCGCCCTTACGGGATCAAGGCCCGCAGCCTGATGCCCGGCTTTATCGACACCAACATCATTGGCGCGGTTGATACAAACAGCAACATGACCGGCAAGGAAAAGCTGCAATCAGCTGGCGTCGAAGTCAGCCCCGTCTCGATCATCGGCCCAGCCGCATGGGACGCCATCCACGGTGACAAGGTCCACACGCCCGTCAACAAAATGGCGAAGCAACTCGCCTTTTCTGCTCGTTGGTTCCCGAACCGGCTGCGCAAGCAATTGGGCTTGCTGGGCGGATTAGGCGATGTGGTTAAGCCGTCGGCGCAATAGCGTCGATGGCCGAGGCCAGATCGACATCGCGTTGCGATAAGCCGCCGGCATCATGCGTTGTCAGCAATATCTCGACGCGGTTGTACACGTTAAACCATTCGGGATGATGGTCTGCTTTTTCGGCAAGAATTGCGACGCGCGCCATGAAACCGAAAGCTTCGGCAAAATCGGCAAAGCGCAAAGTGCGCCTTATCCCTTTTGCATCAGCGTCATATGACCACAAAGGCAGCTGTTCCAAAACCGCCGCGCGATCCGCTTCTTCGAGTTTTGAAACTTGCATAACGTCATCCTGATTTTGCAATTGGTGGAATTCATGCCTAAGTCGCCAAATGTCGTCACGTCAAGCACCCTTGCCGTCCATCAACGTTGACAATGTCGCGGTTATCCGCGGCAACCGGCTTGTGCTGCGCGGGCTGACGGTCACTGCACGCAGTGGTGATATTATTTGGGTTCGCGGCGCAAATGGTTGCGGCAAATCTACGTTGCTTCGCCTCATCGCGGGTCTTTTGCATGCAACAGCGGGATCGATCAAAACGGAAGGCCGGATTGCCCTTGCCGATGAAAATCTCGCGCTTGATGCAAATTTGACGGTCGCAAAAGCGCTCATGTTCTGGGCGGATATGGACGGTGCGTCTGCGGACGCGCGCGGCGCAGCACTTGCAGACATGGATTTACAAGCTCTGGCGCAGGTTCCCGTGCGCTTTCTGTCGACCGGCCAGCGCAAACGCGCGAGTATCGCACGCGTGCTTACGTCAAAGGCGGATATCTGGTTGCTCGACGAACCCTATAATGGCTTGGACAGCGCAAGCTGCGCCCGGCTTGACCAAGCCATCACGGTGCACGCCGCAAACGGTGGCATAGTGCTCGTCGCTGCCCACCAGCCGCCATCGATTAACGTGGCGCACAGCCTCATTCTCGACAGACCAGAGGCCGACGCATGAAGGCATTTGCAGCCTTGGTAGCGCGCGAGGTGCGTTTGGCATGGACGGGCGGCGGACTATGGCTGCCGGTGATATTCTATCTCGCCGTTGCGACGCTGTTTCCGTTTGTGACGGGTCCAGACAAGGCACTCCTTGCACGCACGGGCGGCGGCATATTGTGGATTGCAGCGTTACTCGCGACGCTGCTGCCGATTGAGCGGCTTATACTTCCGGACCGGCAAGCGGGCATATTGGATCAGCTGGCGATGCGCGGCTGGTCGGACGAATTGGTCGCGACCGCCAAAATCATTGGCCAGATTTTTGCCTTTGCCCTTCCGCTGCTTCTTGCGACGGTCGTCGGTTCTGCGCTCATCGGATTGCCTGAGGCACAATTGGGGACGTTGCTGCTTGGCCTTGCCTTGGCACTGCCCGCGCTTTCCGGGCTATCGGTCACCATCGCAGCGCTGACGGCGGGTCTTAGCGGGGCAAGCGCGCTGGGCGGGCTGCTGCTGGTGCCCATCACGATACCATTGCTGATCTTTGGCGCGGGCACATTGTCGGAAAATCCCGGCAACGCGATGCAGCTACTTGCCGCGACGGCGCTCGCAATTACCGCTTTGTCGCCCTTTGCAGCTGGCGCGGCGTTACGCGCAGGCCGGACTTAAGGAACAAAACCCTACCTGTCGCGGGGCTCATGCGCGGCCCCGTCGTCAGGCAGGCTATCGCGCCGCGATTTTCTGTGCATAGCCGTCGGCGACCATCGCTTCGACCATGTCGAACAGCTTTTCGGGATCCTGCGCGCGCAGAACGGGAATGCCTGCCTCCATGCCTTCGGCGATAACGATTTCCCGCTTTCCGGCGTCCACCGCATCCCAAATCGTGGTTGCGACGACGTCTGGATCGATGCCGTTATCGATGGCAGCATCGCTCGTACCACGCACCGTTCCGTCGGCATTCAATGCATTGCGCGATACGTTCGTCCGTACGGAACCCGGCGCGACAACGAGCACTTTGACGCCCTGCCCTGCAACTTCGCTGCGCAACGCATCGGCATATCCGATAAGCCCGTGTTTCGCCGCGCAATAGGCCGTCCGCATGGGGATGCCTGCCTTACCCGCGACACTGGAGATCATGATAATCTGGCCATGTCCATTTGAAACCAAATGCCCCAAAAGCGCTTGCGTCAGTGCGATAGGCGCAAGCAGATCGACATCAACAATCCGCTGGTAAACCGACAGATCGGTGTCGATGGCGGGTGAACGCTGCGAAATGCCCGCATTATTGACCAGCACATCGATCTTGCCCTGATAGGCAATGGCTTCAGCGACCTTTGACGGCAACGCCGCATAATCGACGGTGTCAAATGGCAGGATGCAGCAGCGTTCGGGCGCGCCAGTAGCATGCGCGACGCGCTCCAGTTCAGCGACATTCCGTCCGGACAGCACGGCATGGCCGCCGTTCCCGACAAATGCTTTGGCCAGTGCCTCACCTATCCCCGACGATGCGCCCGTTATCCAGGCTGTTTTATGCGACTGATCGACCATTTTAGCTCTCCCTTTAATGCGCTTGGTCAACCGTGGCTTCGCCCCTGTCAAGACATTCTGGCTTGCACTTTTACCGCCACCGCACCACATGCGTGAAATGCTGATAGAAACTGAACTGACCCCAAACCCCGCCACGATCAAATTTCTGCCCGGCCGCGCCGTGATGGAAAATGGAACGCGCGATTTCGCCGCCCCGGAAGAGGCTGAAGCCTCCCCATTGGCAGAGGCACTTTTCGGGCTTGGTGATGTCACCGGGGTATTTTTTGGGCGCGAGTTTATTTCGGTCACCGCTGCCCCCGGTTCAGAATGGTCCAGCCTGAAACCCGACGTGCTTGCGATATTGCTCGACCATTTCAGCGCGAACATGCCGTTGTTCAAACCAGCTGCGGCTGGCTTTGCTGTTCCATCGGCAGAAGCAGATTATCCGCTCGATGATCCACAAGATGCCGACATCGTTGTCCAGATCAAGGAATTGATTGAAACGCGCATCCGCCCTGCGGTCGCCAATGACGGCGGAGACATTGTCTATCGCGGTTTTCAAAAGGGCATCGTCTTTTTGCAAATGCAAGGCGCATGCGCTGGTTGCCCGTCTTCTTCGGCAACGCTGAAAAATGGCATTGAACAATTGCTGAAGCATTATGTGCCCGAAGTCATCGAAGTGCGTGCCGCCTAAACTCTAAGTTCGAAAGAAATCTTATGTCCGAAGCATTAAACAACACAGCGCTTGATCAGCTGTTCCGCGAGGCCCGCAGCTACAATGGGTATCTCGATAAGCCCGTGTCGCAGGCGCAGCTTGAGGGCATTTGGGACTTGATGAAATTTGGCCCGACATCTGCGAACTGTCTTCCCGCGCGGATCATTTGGTGCACATCCACTGAGGCGAAACAAAAGCTCGCTGCATGCACGATGCCGTCGAATGGCGACAAAATTCTGCAAGCGCCTGTCACAGCGATTATCGGAATGGACCTCGAATTTTACGAACAGCTTCCCGAATTGTTTCCCCATGCCGATGCTCGCAGCTGGTTTGCCGGTAACGAAGTAGCCATTGAAAAGACGGCGTTTCGGAACAGCAGCTTGCAAGGCGCCTATCTGATGCTGGCCGCGCGTGCATTAGGGTTGGATACGGGTCCAATGTCGGGCTTTGACAATGCCGCGGTCGACAAGGCATTCTTTGCCGGAACCAATGTCCAGTCAAATTTCATCTGTACGCTTGGCTATGGCGACACAGCGAGCATTTTTGCACGCAGCCCGCGTCCTGAATTTACCCGCTTCAATCAGGTCGCCTAACTTACGATCATGCGCACACTGGTCATCGATACCGCCACACGGGCGTGCTCAGTTGCGTTGTTCGATGGGAAGCAATTGCTGGCCGCCCAGCATGAAGTGATTGGCCGGGGGCATGCTGAACGCTTGCTCCCGCTCATCGCCGCGTTGCCGGATAACGGCAAAGCCGACCAGATCATGGTGGATGTTGGCCCTGGCAGCTTCACAGGCATCCGTGTGGGTGTCGCAGCCGCCAAAGCATTGGGATTGGCGTGGCACATACCGGTACACGGCTATGGTTGCCTATCCTTGGTCGCCGCGATGGCGCGTGCGCAAAGCGGGTCACAAGCAGCTGTCGATGTCATCATGACCGGCGGCCATGGTGAGTATTTCTTCGAAGCATTTAATGACGCGGGGCATTCGATAGCGCCAGCGCGGTCGGTTTTGCCTGAGCTATTGGCGACTGTTGCCGTCGCCGACTATGTTGCCGGCGACATTGACCCGCAACGCGCGGATGGTGTCTGGACCGACATCCTCCCCGACGCGCGCGCATGGGCACATTTACCCGACGACCACGCCCTTCCGCCCGTTCCTATTTATGGAAGGGCGCCAGACGCAAAACCGGCCGCAGTTCGGGCATGATCCGCGTCGTCGAAGGCGGTGCTATAGACGTTGCGTCGATCATGCCTATCATGTCCGACGCCTTCGACTCCCGATTTGGTGAAGCGTGGACGGCGGCGCAATGCCTGTCCACTTTAGTACTGCCGGACTGCCAATTGTTGCTTGCCAAAGATGGTGACGTTGTGAGCGGTTTCGCCATTACGCGCTGGGTTTTTGAACATGAAGAATTGCTGATGATTGGCGTTGCACGACATTACCAGCGCCAACAGATTGGCCAAAATCTTCTCAACGAAGTAATAAATAGAGGACAAATCGCGGGCCGGGAGAAATTATTTCTTGAAGTTCGCGACGGGAACCCGGCACATTATTTCTATTTGAAGGCTGGTTTTGCACCCATCGGACGGCGCAAAAATTATTACAAAAGCGCTGAAGGAATAAGTCCAGACGCGATTACGATGTTCATTGATCTTTAATATTTGAAAGCTAGCGGCTTTTCTTGACGACGTAATTTCAAGCCTATATGCATCATGCAAGTCGCAAACTATAAAAATGGGTCCAAAGGTTCAAACTATGTCTCAAGAAAGTAACGATGCTACAGAATTGTTAATTACTCTGACCGCCGATATTGTCGCTGCCCATGTCAGCAACAACAGTGTCGCCGTATCGGACGTATCAACTTTAATCGGAAATGTGCACGCGGCACTTGCCGGTCTTTCCGGAACAGCTGCAGCGCCCGAAACGGTTTTGGAACCCGCTGTTCCAGTCCGCAATTCGGTGAAGCGCGATTATATCGTCTGCTTGGACGACGGTAAGAAGCTGAAAATGCTGAAGCGCCACCTGATGACCCATTATGGCATGACGCCTGATGACTATCGCGCAAAATGGGGTCTGCCCGCCGATTATCCGATGGTTGCACCTGCTTATGCAGAACAACGTCGTGAACTCGCAAAGGCTATCGGTCTTGGTCGTGCACCGGGTTCGGGTCGGAAGAAAAAAATCAAGTAAAGCGCGCAATGCGTCACTGGAAAATAAGGCCGGGGCATTCTCCGGCCTTTTTCTTTGACGAATCGTGACGCGGCACTAAATGTGCATCGCGATGGACATCAAAATCGACATTGAAGCGCTATGTAACGAACGTGGCCTGCGTATTACCGACCAGCGCCGCGTCATAGCGCGCGTCATTTCGGATGCGACTGACCATCCCGATGTCGAAGAACTCTATCGTCGCTCGTCCGCCATCGATCCCAAGATTTCAATCGCCACTGTATATCGGACCGTCCGGTTGTTCGAAGAAGCCGGCATATTGGACCGCCACGATTTTGGTGACGGGCGCGCGCGCTATGAAGCGTCGCCAGAGGCACATCACGATCATTTGATCGACGTCGAAACCGGCAAAGTTGTTGAATTCGTCGACCCCGAGCTGGAAGCATTGCAGAAAATCATTGCAGAGCGCCTCGGCTACCGTCTCGTTGACCATCGCATGGAACTCTATGGCGTCGCCATCGACCGCAAGGATTGAACGCCGTAACCCCGCTACTTTTGTAGCTGGCCAGTGTTTGTTTGCCGCCCGGCTGCTGCTGATGGCCGCCAGCTTGGTTACGAGCCTGCTCCTCCACAATCTCTGGCGGCTTCTCAACCGGCCATCGCCTTGGCCGCGCCTGTTCCTTCTGTCGATCAGCTGGACCAGCGGTATTGCAACCGCCACGTCGGGGCAGCGGGTGCGCGCGAATGTGTTTTATGCCGCCAACCATCACAGCTGGATCGACATTCCCGTGATGTCGGGTGTTACCGGCTGCACCTTCGTCGCCAATGACGGGATTGAGGGCTGGCCATTGATTGGGTGGCTTTGCAAAATCAACAATACCATCTTTGTCAGCCGAGAAAACCGCGCCAGCGTCGGAAATCAGGTGGAAGATCTGCGCGCGGCGATGACCGGCGATCAACCGGTCACCATATTCCCGGAAGGCACAACCCATGACGGTTCGGGCCTTTTGCCTTTCAAACCATCGTTATTTGCCGCACTCGTTCCGCCACCATCCGGCATGCTCGTTCAGCCGGTGTTTTTAAGCTACGGGCACCATACCCCGCGTGTGGCGTGGGTCGGCGATGAAAAAGTGACCGAGAATTTCTGGCGGCTTTTGTCTTATCTGAAACCAATTACGGCGACCCTGCATTTTCTGGAGCCGTTCGATCCGCTGCATTACCCCGACCGCAAGGCGATTTCCGCTGAAGTGCGCGCGCGCATAGGTGCAGCGATGGAGGGTGGCGGCGGCACACTGCGCTATGTATAGACGCGCGCTATGAGCACGGATTCTCCCAAAACCTATTCGATCAAAAATTACGGCTGCCAAATGAACGTCTATGATGGCGAACGCATGGCCGAAATGTTCGAAAGCCAAGGCATGACGCCCGCCGATGAAAAGGCAAATGCCGATCTCGTCGTGCTCAACACCTGTCACATTCGCGAAAAAGCGGCAGAGAAGGTCTATTCCGAAATCGGCCGTCTGCGTCGCAAGGACGGCAGCAGCCCCGTCATTGCCGTGGCCGGATGCGTTGCGCAGGCCGAAGGCGGCGAGATTAGCCGCAGAGCGCCCGAAGTGGACATCGTTGTCGGCCCGCAAGCCTATCATAATTTGCCTGAGATGGTGGCGGCGGTCGGACGTGGTGAACGCGTGGTCGACCTGGACCTGCCCGGTCTCGATAAGTTCGGCAAATTGCCTGCACGCCGCAAGCAAGCGCCCTCTGCGTTTCTGACGGTTCAGGAAGGCTGCGACAAGTTCTGCACCTACTGCGTCGTGCCCTACACCCGCGGCGCGGAGATTTCGCGTGGTTGGAGCGAATTGATTGACGAGGCAAAAGCCATCGTTGACGCTGGTGCCGCAGAAATCACTTTGTTAGGGCAAAACGTTAACGCTTGGGATGGCGAAGACGACAAAGGCCAGTTGCAGGGTCTCGATGGCCTCATCCGCGCGCTCGACAAAATTCCCGGCCTGCGCCGCATCCGCTATATGACGAGCCACCCGAACGACATGACCGAGGGGCTGATTGCCGCGCATGGCGATGTCGAAAAGCTCATGCCGTTCCTGCACCTGCCCGTGCAATCGGGTTCGGACCGCATTTTAAAGGCGATGAACCGCAGCCACAGCCGCGACAGCTATCTGCGTATTTTGGACCGCGTGCGCACCGTTCGGCCTGACATCGCCTTTTCGGGTGATTTCATCGTCGGCTTTCCGGGCGAGACCGAAGACGACTTCGAAGACACCATGCGCCTTGTGCGTGAAGTCGGGCATGCGCAGGCATATTCGTTCAAATATAGCCCCCGTCCCGGCACGCCCGCCGCCGATATGGCCGACCAGATCGCGATGGAAATCATGGACGAACGGCTTCAGCGGTTGCAGGCCCAAATCGTTGCCGATCAAACCGCGTTCAACCAAAAGACCGTTGGCAAAACCTGCGATGTTCTTCTCGAACGGCCCGGCAAATTTGATGGCCAATTAATTGGCAAATCGCCTTGGCTGCAATCGGTTCATGTCCTTGCGCCGGACCTTTCTATCGGCAATATTGTTAGCGTTCAGATTACCGATTCTGGCCCCCTTAGCTTAAAAGGTGAACCAACGATGAGAGCAGCCGCCTGAATGGCCAAAAAAGCCCAAGCGCAAGCCGGTGACCTGTCCCGGCTAGAAATGAGCTTCGACAAGCCACATCTTATCAATGCGGTGTTTGGCGAATTTGATCGCAACCTGGTGACAATTGAAAACAGGCTTGGCGTTTATATCTCGGCCCGCGGCAATCGCGTCCAAATCGAAGGTGAAGCTGGCGCGATTGGCCGGACACGCGATGTTCTCAACGATATTTATTCGCGCATTTCACGCGGACAAGAAATGGATTCCGAAGCCGTGCAGTCGATTATCGCAATGACCGCCGAACCGACGCTTGAAGGCATATTGCGCAAGGAAGACAATGCCGCCCCCGGCATCATGATCCGCACGCGCAAGAAAACGTTGGTGCCGCGTTCCGCCACGCAAATCCCCTATATGGAGGCATTGGCGCGCGACGAGATTATCTTCGCACTTGGACCAGCAGGAACCGGAAAAACCTATCTGGCAGTGGCGCAGGCTGTGGCGATGCTGATTACCGGCGCCGTGCAACGCCTCATCCTCTCGCGTCCAGCGGTCGAAGCGGGCGAACGGCTTGGTTTCTTGCCGGGCGATATGAAGGAAAAGGTCGATCCCTATCTGCGCCCCATTTACGATGCGCTGTACGACTGCTTGCCTGCCGAACAGGTCGAACGCCGCATTGCGTCCGGCGAAATCGAAATCGCACCTATCGCCTTTATGCGCGGCCGTACATTGGCCGATGCCTTCATCATTCTTGACGAAGCCCAGAACACGACTGCCGCGCAAATGAAGATGTTCCTGACGCGTTTTGGGATGAACAGCCGCATGGTCATTTGCGGAGACCCACATCAGGTCGATATCCCCGGTGGTGAACGGATGTCTGGCCTGAATGACGCAGTTCAACGCCTCGAAGGCGTGGATGGCATTCAAACCATCCGCTTCAATAGCAGCGACGTCGTCCGCCATCCCTTGGTCGGACGGATCGTCGATGCCTATGAGGGCGGGCGTGATTGACGTCGAATTAGACATCGGATTGCCATGGGGCAGCAGCAATTTCGGGCAAAGTGAAGTTGAAAAGGCCGTCGATGCCGCCGTCCGTTTTGCGGCGATAACTGAATTGGCGGACCCGGTCGTCCCAATGAGCGTCAGCGTGAAGTTGTCCGACGATGCAGAGGTGCATGCGCTCAACCGTGAATGGCGCGAAAAGGACAAGCCAACCAACGTGCTGTCCTTTCCCATGCTCGACGATGACGAAATCGACGCATTGCTGGACGGGACCTATAACGCGCCCGAAATCATGCTGGGCGACATCATCTTGGCTTATGAAACCTGCGCTGCAGAAGCGGAGGAAAAGCAAATTTCCGTGGCGGACCATGCAACACATTTGGTGATTCACGGCATGTTGCATTTGCTTGGCCATGACCATGTTGACGACGAAGAGGCCGAAGCCATGGAGGCGTTAGAAGTAAAAGCGCTTGCATCCATGGGGCTTCACAATCCATATGACGCATAATTCAACCAAAAAGAGGCCAATACGCTTCCATTATGCCCGAGGGTGACAGTTTTAGCGGTTCAAGAACCGCAACCGACGACGATAACGACGGACGAATATGGCAGCGGCTGAAAACGATGTTTTTTGGCCGCGATCACGAGCCAACTTTGCGCGAGCAGCTTGAAGAAGCAATTGCTGAGCACGAAGAAGATAGCGACGATAATGACCAATCGGACAATGACGGCGACCTGACCGCGGTTGAGCGCACTATGCTGCGCAACCTTTTACATTTTAGCGAACACCGGGTCGATGACGTGATGGTGCCGCGCAGCGATATTGTCGCCATTGACGAAAGTGCTGGCTTTGCTGATTGCATCGCTGCCTTCGCCGAACATGGGCACAGCCGCTTGCCCGTCTATCGGGAGACGTTGGATAGCATCATCGGCATGATCCATATCAAGGACGTGTTCGCCGTTCTTGCATCTGGTGAACAGCCTCCCGAAAGCTTGGAAGCCTTCATCCGTCAGCCCCGCTTCGTTCCGCAGAATATGAGTGTTCTCGCGTTGCTCGACGAAATGCGCCGGACCCGCACGCACTTGGCCATCGTTCTCGACGAATATTCCGGCACTGAAGGTCTGGTGACGATTGAAGACCTCGTCGAAGAAATCGTCGGTGAAATCGAAGATGAGCATGACGAAGAACCCGAAGCGATGTTCGCGCAATTAAGCCCCGTCATGTGGGAAGCCGACGCACGCGCTGAGCTCGACGATCTGGCTGAAGCCATTGACCGCAAGCTGTCGGAAGTTGAAGAAGATGTCGACACGCTGGGCGGACTAGCGTTTGTTATTGCCGGGCAAGTTCCCGATGTCGGCCAAATGCTGACGCACGAAGCGAGCGGGTGGAAACTCGAAATATTGGAAGCGGACGAAAAACGGGTCACGCGCATCCGGTTGTTCGCGCCATCGCCCGACACGGATGAAATAAGCGAATAAAAGGCCGTTACAGCTGCGCAGCGAGTTTGGCGGCGCGCAGGCGCCAGGATTCGGCCAATGTTTCCAGCTGCGTGAGCGCCTGCAATTCTGCCAGCGCATCCGCCGCCTTATGCCCGCCGCCGATCAGCAGTTTGAATGTGCGGGCGACGGTCCAATCATGCCCCGCCCGCTCGACCTGCTCTATACGGTCGCCCGGCGCGACTTCGCCTTCCTCAATAACGCGGAAATAGCCGCCACAGCGGCCTGAGCTAATGACCACCCCGGACAGGCCATGCACGCCGAAATGATGGTCCAACTTCCAACATGGCTGACGGCCCTGCGCGACCTCAACCAAGGCCTTTCCGATCCGGAACCTGTCACCGATGCGCAGCTTGTCCTCGGTTAGGCCTGATGCACTAATATTTTCGCCAAAGGCGCCAGCGTAATCGAGTTTGGGATTCGTAAAACCCTCCGCTGCAAAATGGGCAATCCATTTGGGATAATGTTCGGCAGGATAAAAATGCACCGCTTTATCAACGCCGCCATGCACCGTTGGGTCGGCCACCTGATCGCCTTCAAACCCCATTTTGCCTAGCATCACGGGCCGGTCCACAGGCGCGCGGGCCATGGCGCTCATCGTGCCGTCAGCGCGAAAGGGTTTGGGGCCGCCAATCAGCAGCGTATCGACTTGGGTCAAAATCATCGCAACGACATATCCCACCAAATGCAGCATTCCCATTGGCATTTTGCTTTACCGCAGATAAAAGCGCAGAAATGCACACCAGCGACCTTCGCATTGCGCTTTTCAGCGGCAATTATAACTATGTACGCGATGGCGCCAATCAGGCGCTCAACCGTCTGGTGGGATATCTTTTAAGCCAAGGCGCGTCGGTGCGTATTTATTCGCCGACAGTGGAAAATCCCGCGTTTGAAGCAACTGGCGATCTGGTGTCAGTGCCTTCGATGGCCATTCCCTTTCGTCCCGAATATCGCATACCATTGTCGTTATCGCGCAGCGTTCGACGCGATCTTGAGGCGTTCAATCCAAATATTGTCCACATCGCAAGCCCTGACCGGGTTTCGCGCAAGGCCGTAAAATGGGCAAAAAAGCAGAACCTTCCCGTTCTGTGTTCGGTGCATACCCGTTTCGAAACCTATTTCCGCTACTACAACATGTCCTTCATCGAGCCAGTCGTCGAAGCATGGATCCGCCGCCTGTATCGCAAATGTGATGCGTTGGTTGCACCGTCCGAAAGCTTCGCCCAAGTCCTGCGCGAACAGCGTATGAACTACGATATCGACATCTGGTCGCGTGGTGTCGACAGGGAGATATTTAATCCGGGTCGCCGCGATATGGAGTGGCGGCGTGGACTTGGCATATCGGATGATATACCTGTCATCGGGTTTCTGGGCCGTCTGGTGATGGAAAAGGGTCTGGATGTCTTTTCGGACACCATTGACCAACTGAAACGACGCAACGTCCCGCATCAGGTTTTGGTGATAGGAGATGGCCCCGCACGTGCATGGTTTGAATCGCGGATACCCGAGGCGAAATTTGCAGGCTTTCAGGTCGGCGCGGACCTCGGACGGGCGGTCGCGAGCATGGATGTGTTTTTCAACCCATCGGTCACGGAAGCATTTGGCAACGTAACGCTTGAATCAATGGCCTGCGGATTGCCCGTCGTCGCCGCAAAAGCAACCGGCAGCCAAAGCCTAGTCGAAGACAAAGTGTCGGGACGCCTTATTACGCCCGGCGCAATCAACCAATATGCCGACGCGTTGCAGGCCTATTGTGTGAATGCAGACCTGCGCGCCGATCATGGCGGCGCCGGTGAACGCAGGTCACATGATTATAGCTGGGACGCGATCAACCAGACTGTTGCAGACACCTACCTGCGCCTCATCCGTCAACGTGCGGCGCGTGCTATTGCTGCGCGCTGACGCGGTGCATGTGTTAGGCAGCCTGCTCGGTACCGGATCCCAATACACATGAGCGACCTTTTTCACGACGAGCCCGCACAAACAGGGCCGCTGCCGAAAACAGCGCCACTGGCGGATAAGCTTCGTCCTGCGCAGCTGAGTGAGGTCATTGGTCAGGAGCATCTGACAGGACCAGAGGGCGCCATTGGCCGGATGGTGGCCGCAGGCAAATTGTCCTCCATGATTCTCTGGGGCCCGCCGGGCACTGGCAAGACAAGCATCGCGCGTTTGCTGGCGGATGCCGTCAACATGCACTATAAACCGATTTCCGCGGTCTTCTCCGGCGTCGCGGACCTCAAAAAGGCGTTTGCCGAAGCCGAGACTATGGCGCGGACGGGCAAGCAAACCTTGTTATTCGTAGACGAAATCCACCGTTTCAACCGCGCGCAGCAAGACGGATTTCTGCCCTTTGTCGAAAGCGGCTTGGTCACCCTCGTTGGCGCAACAACGGAAAATCCGTCGTTCGAACTGAACGCCGCTTTGCTTTCGCGTTCGCAGGTCATGGTGCTCCACCGCCTTGATGACGCCGCATTGGCGACATTGCTCGCGCGCGCGGAAGATATCATGGAGCGCCCCCTGCCCGTCACGGCCGATGCCAAATCTGCGTTGATATCGAGCGCGGACGGCGATGGTCGCTTCCTGCTTAATCAGGCCGAGACGCTGTTTTCCATCAGAATCGAAAACCCGCTCGACCCGGCTGCGATGGCGGCGCTGCTGCAACGGCGGATGCCCGTCTATGACAAGGACCGCGAAGGCCATTACAACCTTATATCCGCGCTGCACAAAAGCTTGCGCGGCTCTGACCCACAAGCCGCGCTCTATTGGATGGCGCGGATGTTGGTCGCAGGCGAAGAGCCCTTATATGTCCTGCGCCGACTCGTCCGTTTCGCCAGCGAAGATATCGGCCTCGCCGACCCGCAAGCGCTCGTCCAATGCCTTGCCGCAAAGGACGCCTATGAATTTCTGGGCAGCCCCGAAGGGGAAGTCGCCATTGTTCAGGCGTGTCTCTATCTTGCGACCGCGCCAAAATCGAACGCCGCGTATAAAGCGCAAAAATCCGCGTGGAAGCTGGCACGCGATACCGGATCGTTAATGCCGCCCGCGAACATATTGAACGCACCAACCAAGCTGATGAAAGACATCGGCTATGGCGCAGGATATGCATATGACCATGACAGCGCAGACGGATTTTCCGGCGCCAATTACTGGCCGGACCAAGTTCCGCCAACCCAACTCTATCAACCCGTCGAACGTGGTTTTGAACGCAAGATCATAGAACGGCTGCAATATTGGGACCGTCTGCGCGCCCGCAAAGCCGATCCCGACGCAGCATGACCGCAACCCACTGCCCAAACGCCTGATGCGGCCCTTTACACGTTTTGCCTGTGCCGATTGGTCAGGGGCAAAGGGCAGCCGCCATCCCGGCATCGCCCTTGCCGTCTGCGAAGCCGGCAATGAAGCCCCGCGCCTTGTGCCTGCGCCTTCCGGCATTTGGTCGCGTCAGGCGGTTGCCGATTGGCTGCTCGCACAAGATGATGATTTGCTGATTGGCTTCGACTTCAGCTTCGCACCCCCCATGATTGCGCGCGGCGCCTATTTACCGGGCGATGCATTGCCGACAACTGCCAAGCCTTTTTGGGCCTATGTGGACGACATCTGCGATGATCCAGATTTGGGGGCAGCCTCATTCCTTGAACAACATCATCGTCGCCATTTTTATTTCGGTGCTGCCGATGGCGTAAAATCGACATTTCTGCATTGGCGCCAATGCGAGTTGTTGAACAAGCACAGCAGCGGGAAGATCTCGACGGTCTTCGACGCCATCGGCGCGTCACAAGTCGCCAAAGCAAGCTTTGCAGGCATGCGCTTTCTAAACCATGTCCGCGACCATGTCGCGATATGGCCATTTGACCCGTTGCCCGAACGCGGGCCGGTTGCGGTGGAAATCTATACAACAATCGCCGCACGCGCCGCAGGCGTCGCCAAAGGCCGCAGCAAGATTCGCGACGCAAACGGGCTGGACGATGCTCTAAATGTGTTGGGCTCCCTGCCCCACACACCGCTAGAACGCTACACCGACCATGCGACAGATGCCCTACTCACCGCCGCATGGCTGCGCGCAACCGCCTCAAATCCACAATTTTGGACGCCAGCTGCATTAAATTGCGACATAGCCGCAACTGAGGGCTGGACCTTTGGCATCATTTGAGGCAATGGGCGCCACAGTGCCGGCTTAGCTCAGTTGGTAGAGCACCTGATTTGTAATCAGGGGGTCACGAGTTCGAACCTTGTAGCCGGCACCATTTTTTCAATGACTTAGATGACATAATGCGATGTCTGCCTCTCGGCGGGGCACCAATGGGGCATCAGAGCGATATCCGACCAATTATTTGCATCCGAACCGCTGCATTAAGAAATCCAGCCCCATGTTATCTGCAATCTGGTCATGGGGGATCAGGGCATAACGCCAAGTCTTCCCACCACTCTGCGCAGCGTGTTCGCTTGCCCATTTGCACCACTGAACCGCGACATCACGCTTCGCAAGCACGTCGGCGTCAGCCATCTGAGTGGCCATCTTGGGTTCGAGCATCAGAATTTCGCTGACTGTTTCAGCCACAAAGTCGGGTCGATATTCCAAATGATCGCTGCCCTTGCGATAGAACATCTGAAATTGCCCTTTGGCAGGACGGAACCATTTGTCAGCTTCCCGCTCCAAAACAACCGCCAGCTTGCGTTCTGAATCAGAATCGAACCGCGCCACATTGGTGAGGCATTTCGTGAATCCACCGAATAGGTATCGCGCCATATTGCTTTTGTCAGCGGGAGGGCTTCGGAAATCGAGGGGTTCACCGCGTTCCGCCGAATGTGCGCTTTGTCTAATTTCCGTGAAACCGCTCGTCACCACATGCTGATATTCGACCGTGTCATCAGTCCAGAAATGGTCGAGCATTTGCGCATGAACCGCACGCGCGATTTCGCGCTGCTCGATCTGCAATACGCGCTGAGCGTCTTCCTTCGACAAATAGGAATGAAAGTGCCGCACGACCTGCCCTGCCAGATCATAAAGCAAATCGGCATTGTCTTCGTAGGAAACATCCGGGAAATCGATCAGGCCACTGACGACATAATCCTCGGGCCGCTTCTCAAGAAAATTGCCCTGTGACATCCCAATCGAATGCCCCTCGTTTCGATTGAGATATTGCACCCATAGAGTTTCGTCAGGCGCAGGAGGATTCATTCTCGTTAGATCAAGCGTGAACGGCTTGAACCCCGCCTTTACCTCACCCTTGGGCATCACAGAGATGCGCGGGATATTGATTGTGCGGTCCACATAGAGGGTCGCCACCTGTGCGGTTATCTGGGTAAAATCCGGTGGTGGCGGGGCGACGCCTTCCAGTTCCATTTGCTTCGGGCGATATTGGCTTTGTACGTCGCGCACGATTTGCGCCTGCACCTCGGGCCGCGAGATATAGCTGATATCTGGCACCACACCGGGCGAGCGCGACAACTTGCGGATAGCCTCATAGGCCAGCTGTGCAATCTTCTCGCTTTCAGGATTATCAAAAGCGCGCACAGGTGCTGGCCCAGCATATTTCGCGCCTTCCTCGCTTTGACCTGATGCTATGCCCAATGCGCCCAGTATCGTAGGCGCGGCAACCACTGTCACCGTCTTGCGCGCCAGCACTTCATCATCAAGGATGAGAGCCTTCAAGCGGATGGGTGAGTTTGGATTGTTTGCCTCGTCCACGATTTCCTGAAATCGATCATGCGCGACGATGTTGAGCCGGTCCACAGCTGCAACGCCTGTGCGCTTGCCGTAGGGAAGTCGCAGCCCGCGCCCGATACTCTGTTCGATCAACCAATTCGACCAGCCCACGAGTCGACTGTTTTGAGACTGGACCGAGCGGGTAGAGCAACCATACCAACGATGGCGCTATTCGCTCCGACGCTTCCACGCGATTGAAAGGATACAGCGGTAAAACCCCTTCCCTTGCATATCGGGAGAGTTCAAACAATGTTCGCCATGCTTCATCATGAACCTTACGGGCATGATTGGTTCTTTGGCCGGGCAATGCAGCCGATACATGGCTGGGAGACCAGCCCCTTACCATTCGACGCCCCAACTCTTCGAATGGCCTGATTAGATTGACTGGACCATCATCCTGAATTGAAACCATCAAGAAACTCCCCCCACTTATCCAATGCTTCGCGCCGTTCAGCATCGTAACCATATCGATTATATATTGCGGCAATGCCAGAAATTGTGCCCGATATATGGTTTAGCGCCTTCTCAACTACATGCGGCGCGATGCCTAGACGCGCCATGCCTGACGAAGCCGTTCGACGCAGATCATGAAACCGCCATTCTGACGTCTCGGATTGTGCAAGAATATTGCGCAACGCCTTACTAAATCCGCTGATCGGCGACTTCCGTGTTGTGGTGAACACCCAATCACAGTTGGGAAAGCGCGGAACTTGCGCAAGCAAATTCAGTGCGAAGTCACTGAGCGGGACAACGTGCGGTTTACCGTTCTTGGACTTCTCCGCTGGGATAACCAATTGCTTGGCGTCCAGATCAATTTGGCTCCATTTCAGATTTGATATCTCGCCGCGCCGTTGTCCAGTCGCCATCAACAGAGGTACAAATTGGCGGTAGGGATAGGGTTCGTCTGCGCAAGCCTTTAGCACCGCCCGAATTTCATCGTCGGTCAGCACACGGTCACGGGCTTGCTCTTTTGTCGGCGGCTTCATCCCTGTCATTGGCGATACATCAACGATGCCACGTTCGACGCACCAGTTGAATAATTTGCGCAGGTTTGAGTGGATGCGATTGGCCTGATAGCCAGCACCACGTTCAACGGCTCCGTCAATCAGCTCGAGAATATCATGCCTGTCGATTTCGCGAATATCGCGTTGCCCACACACGGCAACGAACTCGCGCCCAAGGATGCGCTCGGTTTCTTTCCAACTGCGATTACGTGGCCGCGCATATTGACGAATGAAGTCACTGCAAACCGTCTCGACATTTTTGTTGAGCTGTCGGGAACGGGCAGCCGGATCGCCCCCATCATCGACCAACCGCAACACTTCAATCGCTTTGCTTCGTGCGTCGGCGAGAGTTATGCGAGGATGAATGCCAAGGGATAACCTACGCTGCTTCAAACCGTAACGGTATTTGACTGTGAAGACCTTCCTACCGGTCGGAAAGACCCGAAGGCTGAAGTTCGGACACAAAAGATCATGAACCTCATACCGCTTCGCCTGCGGCTTCAAAGCCTCGATTGTTTTTACGTTTAGTGCCTTGCGCATGTGCCGTTCCTTTCAACGGCATGTCAATAATCATGGATTTCCTCCAATCTCAAAGAAAATCCAAATTGCGGACGGCATGCTTTAGAAAACTACGGTCTGCGACATGGCTTTGGCAATTGCAGGCTTTGACCAACAGCAAGGCGTTAGGCATCAAATCTGTGGACCTTGAAAAAAATCTGTGGACCTTGAAAAGCTCGCTAAATCTTGACGGGGGATCAACGGGGCATCAGAAGCCCACCCTAGATTGCTTTTGATTGCAAAAGCCTGCAACGCTCTGCAAATGCATAGATCGCAGTTTTGTTTTCCCCCGGCAACGAAATGCGACAAAAAACTATTCTTTACCAAGATCTTAAGGCTAATTTGTAATCAGGGGATCACGAGTTCGAACCTTGTAGCCGGCACCACGTTATTCCAAATGCCTAAATCCTCTGCGTCCCTAGTGCGCAGGAGCCGTCTGCTTTCGTCGGCTTACTGGAAATTAAACCAACAACCCGCCTACAACCGAGAGACAGATGACGTCGCCTCAGCGCGCCCGCCTGCAGCGATCCGAACAGAAGCGCACATTTACCCAATCTTTCGCCCACTTTTTGCGCCACGCAAATGGCTTTTCACATGCAGCGCATATTTTTGACGGCAGGTCTGCTTTTTTAACCATCTTGGGCATTGCGAAATTCCATATTTGAGCGCGTGTTACGTGCGTAACATTTTTATCGCAGTTTCCGCTATATTTCTGCAAATGAAACTAACTATTTGCTGCGCAGCATTTCAAACGTTATCAGCGTACTACGCCTTTAGGCTGCTCAGAGGGATGCTGGGGGCAAATTATGCTTTCATCCCCAATAAAAATGGCGGAAAGCCTTAGGAAAGTGATCAACAGGAGAGTGAATATGAAATTCGGAAATCATCTGCTGAAGGCTGCAATGCTGTCGACGATCAGCATCGCGTCGCTGAGCGCCGGCTCGGTAGCGTTCGCACAAGACACTGCACCACAAGCAAGCGACGAAGCTGACGAAAATGTCATCATCGTAACCGCAACGAAGCGCGAACAGACACTTGAAGAAGTGCCGGTTGCCGTTTCGGTGACCTCGGCTGCTGCAATCGAACGCGCGCAAGTTCGCGACCTTAAGGATCTGCAGACACTCGTTCCCTCGCTCCGCGTCAGCCAGCTGCAAAGCTCGGCCAACACGAACTTCATCATTCGCGGCTTCGGCAACGGCGCCAACAACCCAGGCATCGAAGGTTCGGTTGGCGTGTTCATCGACGGTGTTTACCGTTCGCGATCCGCTGCAGCGATCAGCGATCTTCCGAACCTGCAACGCGTCGAAGTGTTGCGCGGTCCACAATCGACCCTGTTCGGCAAAAACGCCTCGGCTGGCGTTATCTCGATTGTGACTGCCGCACCAAGCTATGAATTCGGCGGTTCTGCTGAAATCAGCTATGGCAATCGTAACGCAATTGTAGCGAAGGCCGATATCACTGGCCCAATCTCTGACAATGTCGCGTTCAGCCTTGCTGGCGGCATCAACAAAGCGGATGGTTATGGCACCAACCTCACCGACGGATCAAAAACAAGCGAGCGTAACCGCTGGTATGGCCGCGCACAATTGTTGATCGAGCCTTCGGACAGCTTCAAGCTGCGCTTCATCGGTGACTATGACAAGATTGACGAAAACTGCTGCTTCGTTGGCAACATCTTCGATGGTCCAACTGGCAATGCCGTTCGTGGCGTTGGTGGCCGGGTAAATTCGCGCGGCATTTTCAGCTATACCGAGTATCAGAACTTCAATTCAGAAAACGACATCACCAATGGTGGTATCTCGATGCAGGCCGATTATGAAATGGGTTCGTTGAGCCTCACTTCGATCACCGCCTATCGTGAATCGCGCGCAAAAACGAATGCGGACAGTGATTTCACCAGCGCAGATTTGATCGGTGCAAACCGTGGCGATGTCGACATCACCACAAAGACTCAGGAACTGCGTTTGGCGTCGGATTTTGACGGTCCATTCAACTTCTTGCTGGGTGCCTATTATTTTGATGAAAGCATCAACAACAAACAGGCACTGACGCTCGGTCGTGATTTCCGCAATTATGCAAACCTACTCACCGCCGGTGCATATGTTTCGCTTGAGCCCACCATTCGCGCATTGGCAGGCGTCCCTTCATCCGCAGCCCAATTTGGTGGCCAAGGACAAGGCCGTTTTGAAGATTGGGATTACAAGAACAAAGCCTATTCGATCTTTGGTACGGCGGACCTTGAACTCACCGACGGCCTCGTTCTGACAGGTGGTTTCAACTACACCAAGGACAAGAAAAACATTGCGAGCGACATTCGGATTACAGATGTTTTCTCCGCGATTGATCTCGTAGCTGTAGGTCAGAATGCTGGATTGCCTGCAGCACTTCCGGCAGGCTATACACCTCCGGGCGGCACTGCACTTTCCACGGGACTGTTCCCGCGGATCAATAACTGCGCCACCGTAACCAATGCGCCGGCGGCTTCAACGCCCAACCCGACGCGTTCGGGCACTTGCAACCCGTTCCTCGGCCTTCAGGCACTGCAATTCTTGCCGCCGTTCCTGAACCTTCCAAATGCCGTTGAAGATGGCCGCACCAGCGATGGTAAGCTGACCTATTCGGCGCGTATCGCCTGGGAAGCTACAGACAATATCAACCTTTATGCCAGCTATGGCACAGGGTTTAAGGCAACGTCGTGGAACATGTCGATTGACTCACGTCCTTTCCTATCGGATTTTGTCGCTGGTTCACCTGCACAAGGCGCACCGCTAACGGCGTCGGCCATTCGGACCGCGGGTCTTGCCACAGCCAACCTCACCAGCGGAACGCGTTATGCGCTTCCTGAAGAGGCAAAGGTTATGGAACTGGGCCTGAAAGCGAAATGGGACCGCGTTGCATTCAACCTGACGATCTTTGATCAAGCGATCAAAAATTTCCAGGGCAACAGCTTCATCGGCACGGGCTTCGTTTTGTCCAACGCAGGTAAGCAATCGGTAAAGGGCATCGAATTTGACAGCAGTGTCAATCCGATCGACGCACTGCAACTGCGTGCAGCCTTTGTCTATCTCGACTCCAAATATGACAGCTATGTCGGATCGCAATTTGGTGACATCAGCGGCCGTTCGGTCGGTGGAATTCCAAAACTGTCGACAACATTGGGTGCAACCTACACGGCGGACTTGAACGATGGCAAAGCGCTGATCCTCAATGCCGATTACCACAATGAATCCAACACAGTGATGAATGACAACCCAGCTGACATCCAATATAAGCGTGAAGTTAACGACCTGAGTGCAGCGGTAACGTTGCGTTTCGACACTGGTCTGCAATTCTCGCTTTGGGGCCGCAACTTGACGAATGCACAGTATCTGTCCGTCATTTTCCCAAGTGTTGTGCAGTCCGGTTCGATTTCGGGCTATCCAAACGCACCACGCACTTATGGTGCATCGGTGAAGTACAAATTCTAATATCCTGAGATCCTCAGGGCAGAATGAGCCGGGGCAGCAGTGCTGCTCCGGCTTTTTCTTTGCTTGTCGCAGGCGATCGACACGCGGCATATACGGCTGCGAGCCTCGCTTGGCTTTATCTGCCCATCATTCGCTGTTATCAAAGCCCCCAGCTTGAAAGGGGGAGGTATAAACATGAGTATAAAAAAGACCGGTTCTAAAGTAGCTGGCTTAGCCTTATTTGTTTCCGGAATATTTTTAATCTATCAGCAAGCGTATGACGGGAACTATAAATCAGTTGCATCATTTGGGGTTGGGCTGGCTTTCTTATTTTCAATGTACGTTGCTGACAAAAAAACACAGCAATCAGCCGATGACACAGAAATATAAAAACACCGGGAAAATGGTGCCCGAGGGCGGATTTGAACCACCGACACGCGGATTTTCAATCCGCTGCTCTACCCCTGAGCTACTCGGGCTACACGGCAAAAACCGCGTGGGAGCGCAGCCTATAGAGAGACGATACGCCCCTTGGCAAGCGCAAAATCAGTCTATGTCGTCTCCGCCAAAACTATCTGCATAATCTGCCGGTGGACCAGGCACGCGATAGCCTTCATCCAGCCATTTGAGCAGATCGCGATCCTTGCATCCCTGACTGCAGAATGGTTTGGTTTCAGGCTGTTGTGGCTTCCCACATAAAGGGCATTGATTAGCTTTGCGCGACATGCACATGCCCATAGCCTGTGGCATTTTCATCTGCAACAACCGCAACCCCTGCCCCCGCCAGACGCGCGCATTCGGCGCGCAGCGGCTGCCAGCGTTCGGACGACAGCAGATGCGCCACCGCAGGGCGGGCCGTTATTGTTCTGTCCCCGAAACCGGACGATCGCGCCGCGCTGCGCAATAACCAATAAGCCTGCGTTTCGTCGGACAAGGCGGCGATGCGGGTGCCGAACAGATGATCCAGCACCGAAGGCCTAGGCCGGGCGCGCACCACTTGCATAAGGCCATAGCCATTGATCGCGGTGCGTTCGAAGGGACGGCTATCGTTGGCCGACGCGGCGTCGAAGATGCTGGCGATATCCGCGCGCTGGGCTTTGGCCTCCATGGACACAAAATCGATCATGACCATCGCGCCGACCTGATACAGCCGCAGCAGCCGCGCGATTTCCACGGCGGCGATGCGGTTAATGGCAAAGGCATCACCGATACCGTCGACATCGAATACCAGTCCGGCCTTCGTACGTTGAAAGCTGATGATGACATCCCCGACCTGCGCATAGCCCGCAATGGCGGCGTCAAAGCCCTCATCGATAGCGTGCGGAGCAGTCGAGCCGCCAAACGCCGCCAGACGCTGTTCCCACAGACCATCTTTCGACAAAGGGTCAGCGGGCAAGGAATCGCGCAAGGCAACCTCGGGCGGCTTAATACGGCCAGGCTCGGCAATGGCTTCCCGCGTCACTTCAAACGCGACATTTGTGCCTTCGGCCGCACCCGTCTTACTGCGCAGCAAAACTTCGCTGCCATCTTCAGTAATGATATAGGCGCCTGCTGCTGTACGCCGGTCGACACGGCCTACGCCGCATTCGCCAAGCACCCAATGCGCATCGCGCTGAATATGAATTTCAACTATTTTGCCGTTTTCAACGCAAGCGGCGCGGCGTTCGCCGGGCGCATCATCGCGCCATAGTTCAGGCAAGCGTATAACCCGATGCACGCAACAACGTGCGCGTTTCATACAGCGGCAAGCCAACGACGCCCGAATGGCTGCCTGCCATCCAGTCAATCAACGCCTCTGCCCTGCCCTGAATGGCATAGCCACCGGCCTTGCCCAGCCCTTCGCCACAGGCGATGTAGCTTTCGATTTCTTCGGTCGAGAGCCGTTTAAAGCGCACAATGCTATCGCAAAGGCGACTGCGCATCCGTCCGTCCGCGTCAATGACGGCAACCGCGCTCAAAACATGGTGGCGGCGGCCATTGAGCAGTTCCAGAAACCCACGTTGCATATCGCCATCGGCAGCTTGCGGCAGGATACGGCGGCCGACTGCGACCGTGGTATCCCCTGCGATGACAATTTCACCTGCCGCGCGCGGAACGGCAACAGCCTTTTCCTCGGCCATGCGCAGCGCATAGACGCGCGGCACTTCGCCCTTGCGCGGCGTTTCGTCAATGTCGGGCGAAGCTATGCGATCGGGCACCACGCCCAGACGCGCAAGCAATTCGCGCCGGCGCGGGCTTGATGATGCCAATATGAGTGCAGGGTTCAGACCCAAGGTCTGCCGCCCTTATTTAAAGCGGTAGGTGATCCGGCCTTTGGTCAGATCATAAGGGGTCAGTTCGCACAAAACCTCATCACCCACGAGAACGCGGATGCGGTTTTTGCGCATTTTTCCGGCGGTATGGCCCAACACTTCGTGGCCATTTTCCAGCTCGACACGGAACATCGCGTTGGGCAGCAGTTCACGTACTGTCCCGCGCATTTCGAGTAATTCTTCTTTTGCCATTCGGCCCCTTAAATCGTCAAAAATCCAAACTTGGTGCGCCTTTAAACCACATGTTGGAAAAAGGGAAGCGCTACAGTATATTCACGCTATTGCGACAAAATGCTACAAGGTTCATCTGAGCGCAACGTTGTAACGCGTAATGAAACCCGTGCTTTAACACTATAAACAGAGTTTCTCCCCCAGATGAAAATTTTTCCGTTCAGCATCATCCTGCTTGCTACGACTGCCGTGCCCGCCATGGCAGCCGTTGATGCACAGGCCACCGGCAGCACTATTGCCATCGCGCAAGACGATGAAGACATGCCTGTGGAAGAAGGCACATCGGGTGAAATTGTCGTGACCGCAGAGCGCATTCGGGGGTCGGTAGATACCGACGTTCCGCCCGTGGAGCAGTTGAACGAAGCCGATATTGCGTCCTTAGGCGCATCGTCGTTGACCGATCTGGTCGCGGCGGTTGCACCGCAAGCCAATTCGGGCCGTGGCCGTGGCGGCGGCATGCCGATCATATTGCTCAATGGTCAGCGCGTTTCGGGCTTTCGCGAATTGCGCGATCTGCCACCCGAAGCCATTCGTCAGGTCCAGATTTTTCCCGAAGAAGTTGCGTTGAAATATGGCTATCGCCCCGATCAACGCGTCATCAACTTCATATTGAAAGACAATTTCGCATCATTCGCGACCGAGTTTGAACATGCACAGCCCGAAGCTGGCGGTTTTGGTAGCAATGAATTGGAAGCGACGCTGACGCGCATTGGTGCCACCACGCGCTTCAACATTGATGTGGAACTGGAACGCGCGACAGCGTTGACCGAAAGCGAACGCGACCTGATTGCCTCCAATGGTTCATTGTTGGCCCGTGGCGGTAATATCAGCGGTCTTGGCCTGAATGGCGTGATATCGCCATCGCTGAGTGCTGCTGCAGGTTCGGTGGTCACGCAGGCTGGCGTTCCGATTGGCATTGCCAACCCAACCTTGGCGCAATTTGTAGGCACCGCAAACCGGCTGAACAATAGCGACATAGGCGATGCCCGCACGCTGTTGCCACGAACCGAACGGCTTGAAGTCAATGGCACATGGAGCCGATCGCTTGGCCCACAGACGGGGCTGTCGCTCAATGCCAATTATGCACTGAATGGCAGCGCATCCTTGCTTGGTTTGCCCGGAACCAGCTTCATACTGCCCGGCAGCAGCCCCTTTTCCCCTTTCGGCCAAGATGTGACGCTCAGCCGCTATTTCGACACGCCGCGCCCGCTTGAACGCGAGAGCGAAACGCATGTTTTCCAAACTGGCGGCACGTTCAATCATGTGCTGGGCCAATGGCGCTGGACGGTGACGGGGAATTACGCACGCACCGACAATGAAACCCGCACCACGCGCAGTGCAGACTATACCGCTTTGCGCGCGGGCGTCCTTGCGGGCACCGTGAACCCGTTTGCCGCTGGCTTTGGATCGGATCTATTGTTTCTGGCACCTGATCTGGCGAGCAGCCTGAACCAAAATCTGGATGTCCGCAGCACCTTGGCAGGTTCCGTGCTCACCCTGCCCGCTGGCGAGGTGCAGACGACATTTGCCTCCGGCTTCACACGCCAGATGCTCGACAGCGAAACATGGCGGTCGGGTGTCACCACCAATGTTGCCCTGCGCCGCAATATCATAAACCAATCGGTTAACGCGGAAGTACCCATCACAGGCCGCGATTTCGGTATTGGCTCAACCATCGGCGAATGGTCAATCAACGGCAATATCGGGTTCAGCGACCTGTCGGACTTTGGCCAACTAGTCGAATATGGCGCGGGTTTGCGTTGGGCCCCTGCCCGCAACCTGACATTTCAGGCGTCCATTACCGGCGATGAAAATGCGCCCGGCATTGGCCAGCTGGGCAACCCGACCCTCGTGACGCCAAATGTTGCGACCTATGACTTTACCCGCGGGGAAAGCCTGTTCATCAATGTCACAACAGGCGGCAACCCCGCGTTGATTGGTGAAAAGCGCCGCGATCTGATCCTAAACGCCAACTGGACCCCGACCTTCATTAAGGATTTCGCGCTTCAGGCGAGCTATTTCAGAAACAACAGCCGCAATACAACCGCATCCTTTCCATTGCTGACCCCCGAAATTGAGGCTGCGTTCGCAAGCCGCGTCGTGCGTGACGTAAATGGCCGTCTATTGAGCGTTGACCAGCGGCCGGTGAATTATGACCGTGAAACGTCGCAGCGCATCCGTTGGGGCTTTAACGTGTCCGGAAATATCGGTTCAGCACCGCCAGCACGCGGGCCCTTTGGTGGCCCTCCCGGCGCGGGCGCTCCCCGTGGCCCCGGTGGCGCTCCCGGCGCGGCTGCACCCGCTGGCGCTCCGCGTGGACCACGTGCCGGTGGCGGCTTTGGCGGCGGCGGCTTTGGCGGTGGTGGTGGCCAGCCAAGCCGCTGGAACATCGCTTTGTACCACACATATCGCATTCAAGAGGAAATCCTGATCCGTCCCGGCGTTCCGGTGCTCGATTTGCTCAATGGATCGGCCACGAGCAGCAATGGCGGCGCGTCACGGCATGAGGTCGAGCTTTCGGGTGGTATGTTCCACAAGGGCTTTGGTTTGCGCCTGCAGGGCACGTACAAGAGCGGCACGACCGCCAATGGCACCGGACTACCCGGCAGCAATGATTTGCGTTTCAGCGACCTTGCAGCGGTCAACGCCTTCCTGTTCGTCAACCTCGACCAACAGGCACGCGTTGTGAAGGCAATGCCGTTCCTGAAGGGCAGCCGCGTGGCATTCCGTGTCGAAAACATCCTGAACGACATTGTCGATGTGCGTGACCAAAACGGCAATGTGCCGTTGGGATATCAGCCGGGATATATCGACCCGCGTGGCCGTGTGTTTGAACTGAGCTTTAGAAAGCGTTTTTAACCGCCGCGTTCAGCCCACGCGCAATTTGCCCATTCGCAGGCATCACGCCCGATACCGCCAGCGATACGCCCTCAATAGTGGCGAGGTTGAGGGCTTCCCCTTCTCACGAAAAACCCCGCCGAAATCGCTTCCGGCGGGGCTTTTTAAACCGTTAGTGCGGTTACGTTTTACATGGCACCATGGGCCAATGCCGCCAACAGAAGCAAGGCCACGATGTTCGTGATCTTGATCATTGGGTTTACGGCTGGACCAGCGGTATCCTTATATGGGTCACCAACGGTGTCGCCGGTAACGGCTGCCTTATGGGCCTCCGAACCTTTGCCGCCATGGTTGCCGTCTTCGATATACTTCTTGGCATTGTCCCATGCGCCGCCGCCCGAGGTCATCGAGATAGCAACGAACAGTCCGCCCACAATCACACCAAGCAGGAGCGCGCCGAGAGCTGCAAAGCCCTCTGCCTGACCTGCAACGGCAGTGATGATGAAATATACCGCAATTGGCGTCAGTACGGGCAACAACGAAGGAATGATCATTTCCTTGATCGCGGCCTTGGTAACGAGGTCAACTGTACGGGCATAATTTGGCTTGGACTTGAAGGTCATGATGCCGGGGTCGTTCGCGAACTGGTCACGCACGTCCTTCACCACTTCACCCGCCGCACGGCCAACCGCCGTCATGCCCATCGCACCGAACAGGTACGGCAGAAGCGCGCCGAGCAGCAGCCCGACGATGACATAGGGGTTTTCAAGGCTGAAATTCACCTGAAGCTCAGGGAAATATTCCCGAAGGTCGGCGGTGTAGCAAGCGAACAGCACAAGTGCCGCAAGACCAGCTGAACCAATGGCATAGCCCTTGGTCACAGCCTTTGTGGTGTTGCCAACGGCGTCCAAAGCATCGGTCTTTTCACGCACCGATTCATCAAGGCCAGCCATTTCGGCAATACCACCGGCATTGTCGGTGACTGGGCCGTATGCATCAAGCGCCACAACCATACCGGCCAATGCCAACATGGCCGTTGCGGCAAAAGCAATGCCGATAACACCAGCAAGCTGATAGGCGATGATGATACCCGCGCAGATCACAATCGTTGGCATCGCGGTGGATTCAAGGCTGATCGCCAGACCTTGAATAACGTTGGTGCCGTGGCCCGTTTCCGATGCCTTCGCAATCGAACGGACCGGACGGTAATTGGTGCCGGTATAATATTCGGTGATCCAGATAATCAGGCCTGTGATGACCAGACCCAGCAACGAGCAATAGAATAATGTCCGGCCGGTGAACCCGCCAACATTCGTTTCCATGCCGCCAAGCGCATAGCTGATTGCCCACCAGATCGCAGGAACCGAAAGCACTGCTGTTACAAGGAAGCCCTTGTACATTGCGCCCATGATGTTCGTGCCGCCACCAAGACGGACGAAATAGGTTCCGATGATCGACGTGATAACGCACACGCCGCCAATCAACAGCGGCAAGCTCATGAGGTTCATGAACAATCCAGTGTCGGTAACGCCCTGCACCAGCAGCGCGATCAGAACCATCGTTGCACCAACGGTGACGACATAGGTTTCGAACAAGTCAGCCGCCATACCAGCGCAATCGCCTACGTTGTCGCCAACGTTATCGGCGATAACCGCAGGGTTGCGTGGATCGTCTTCGGGGATTCCAGCCTCAACTTTACCAACAAGGTCAGCGCCGACGTCAGCGGCCTTGGTAAAGATACCGCCGCCCAAACGTGCGAAGATCGAAATCAGCGACGCGCCGAATGCCAATGCGACCAGCGCATCGATTACGGGGCGGCTGTTCGGTGCCATCATCGCGACATCGGTCAGATACCAAAAGAAGCCAGCAATCGCGAGCAAGGCAAGGCCAGCAACCAGCATGCCGGTAATCGCCCCTGCGCGGAATGCCATGGTCAGACCGGCCTGAAGCCCGGTCTGCGCCGCAGCCGCCGTGCGGACGTTTGCACGGACCGAGATGTTCATCCCGATATAACCCGCAACGCCCGAAAGCACCGCACCGAGGACGAAGCCAACGGTTGGAATGACGCCAAGGAAAACCGCCACAAGTACCGCAACAGCTACGCCAACGATGGCGATGGTCCGGTATTGACGGCCAAGATAGGCTTTTGCGCCTTCCTGAATAGCCGCGGCGATTTCCTGCATTTTTTCATTGCCAGCCGAGGCGCTCAGCACCTGGCGGCTGGTTACAAAACCGTACACGACGGCAAGTAACCCGCATAATATTGCAATAATTGTCAGAGACATGAAATTATCTCTCCCCTCCTGTTTATAAAAACAACTCCTGTTGCCATTCTCCTCCCGAGAACTGCAAGCCGTAAGGGTATAAGGCGGCATCGTCAGACATGGCAACCCTTAAACGCCGCCAGTTCCAGCCGTTCACTCAATGGTGTTGATAACCGAGCGTCGGCGGCAATTTCACCGGTGCATCGCCGTTGCATAATGTCAGCCCGCCGCCCGTAATAACGCGTCCAACAGCGGTTGCGTGGACGGCTATGCGGGCGTCCGCCGGCGCGCAGAACAAAAGTTCATAATCATCGCCCCAGCTTGCGGCCTGCATTCGGCTTTCCAGGCTGTCCGTGCGGTAGCTGACAT
This sequence comes from Pseudomonadota bacterium, assembly GCA_041175505.1. Classification (GTDB taxonomy): domain Bacteria; phylum Pseudomonadota; class Alphaproteobacteria; order Sphingomonadales; family Sphingomonadaceae; genus Sphingorhabdus_B. The sequence goes on along the minus strand of JBEDET010000015.1, from coordinate 4,144 downwards.
AAGCAGGCGACAAGGGAATGCACGCGAGGTCGATTTCGATGCCGATCCTGCTGGCGGTCGCCATGCGCTCTGCATCAATCAAAAGCCCGTCGGATATATCCATCATCGCATGGACAAATGGCGCAAGCTTCTGCCCTTCGGCCAAGCGCGCCTGTGGCCGGTTAAACGCGTCGGCAAGCGCGCCAACCTCATCAAAGCCTGCATCGATCAGCTCAAATCCGGCAAGCGCGTCGCCCAATGTTCCGGTAACGTAAAGTATGTCGCCAACCTGAGCGCCCGCGCGTGAAGGCACCGGGCGGTTGGTCGCAATACCAAGCGCGGTTAGCCCAAGCGCGCGCTTGTCACCGCGATTGGAAACGGTATCCCCGCCAAGCAAGGCCACGCCATAATGGCCAAGCACCTTTTCCAGACCGGCGGCAAACGCCCTATCCCAATCATCATCACCAAGCATGAAGCCAAGCAGCACGCCAATGGGCAAAGCCCCCTTCGCCGCGAGGTCGGAGAGGTTCGAGGCGACCAATTTCCACGCGACATCGGCGGGATTTGCATTGGATTTGAAATGCACATCTTCGGCCATCATGTCGTGCGTGATGATCAGGCAGCTGTCGCCGACTTCAATCACCGCAGCGTCATCGAGCAGCCCGCGCGCGGCGGGGTCTTTCGCAAAGCCACGCAATATATTGATGAAGGCGGATTCGGTGGTCATACATATTCCATTTCGTCATCCCGAACGTGTTTCGGGATAACAAACAACCGCAGCATGTGGTCCTGAAACAAGTTCAGGACGACGATAATAGACCTATGCCCGAACATCTTTCGCCACGGCATCCAGCAAACCATTGACGAACTTCGCATCTTTCTTGTCGAAAAAGGCGTGCGCGACGTCGAGATATTCGTCGATCACCGTTGCAGTGGGAACATCAGGGCGGGCGATCAATTCATAGGTGCCGCAGCGCAGAAGCTGCAGCATCGTCTTGTCCAGACGGCCCATCTTCCATTGTTCGCCAAGCTTTGCGTCAACCAACAGGTCAATTTCTTCGCGGCGGGCATCAACGCCGGAAACCACGTCGTCAAAAAAGTCGGCGTCGGCGTCCGCATATTGCGCGTCTTCGATTTCCTGACCCAAACGATGCGAATGGAATTCATTCAAAAGACGCGCGATGCCGATATTTTCCATATCCATCTGGTACAGCGCCTGCACCGACGCGAGACGCGCTGCCGAACGGGATTTTGATTTCGCACTTGCGTTATTGGCACTCATAATCTTTTCCTGACACTCGCCGCATGGGCGGGTAAACCTTCGGCATCGGCAAGCGTTGCCGCTGCCGGACCTATAGCATTGATGGCGGCTTTATCGAGCGCGATAAAACTGGTGCGCTTCATGAAATCGAGAACCGACAGGCCCGATGCAAATCGCGCGCGGCGTCCCGTGGGTAACACATGGTTTGGCCCCGCGACATAATCGCCAATCGCCTCTGGCGTCATACGGCCCAAGAAAACCGAGCCTGCGTGCCGCACCAGATCGAAAAGCCGTTCGGCGCGGTCATCATCCACCGCAAGCTCCAAATGCTCACCAGCCAAGCGGTTGACCAGCGGCATCGCGCCTTCCAGATCATCGACGAGGATTATCGCGCCAAAATCATCCCAGCTCTGCCGCGCCACTGTGCCGGTGGCCAGCGTTGCAATCTGGGCATCAACGGCTTTTGCGACTGCGTCGGCAAAACCGGCGTCGTCGGTGAACAAAATCGACTGGCTGGTCGGGTCATGCTCGGCTTGGCTCAACAGGTCCGCGGCAATCCATTCAGGATCATTCTTCGCATCTGCCACCACCAATATTTCGGAAGGACCGGCGACCATATCGATGCCAACGACACCATAAAGCTGACGCTTGGCTTCGGCGACCCATGCATTGCCGGGGCCGGTGATGACATCAACGGGGCGAATACGCTGCGTACCATAAGCCAGCGCCGCAATCGCCTGCGCGCCGCCCACGCGCCAGATTTCGTCGACGCCAGCCAGATAGGCCGCCGCCATAACCGCTTGGTTTGTCTCTCCGCGCGGTGTTGGCGTGACCATGACAATGCGTTCCACCCCTGCAACCTTCGCAGGAATGGCATTCATGAGAACCGACGATGGATAGGCTGCACGGCCACCGGGTACATAGACCCCCGCCGCATCAACCGCCGACCAACGCGCGCCCAAACGGACATTGTCCGCATCGCGATAGTCCCGGTTTTCGGGCAATTGCGCCTTGTGATAGGCCTCTATCCGTTTGGCCGCGAGCGTCAGCGCATCGCGCAATTCCGGCGCAAGGGCCTCATAGGCCGCCTTGCACTGTGCGGCATCAATGTGCCATCCGGCCGCATTCAGGTCAAAGCCGTCAAAACGCTGGGTCATTTCGGCCAAAGTCACATCGCCGCGCGCGCGGACATCGCGGATGGTTTGCGTGACGACGCTGGAGACGTCGGCATCCGCCTCACGCCGGCCGTTTACCAGCGCATCAAATGCGTCAGCAAAGCCCGCGTCAGATGCGTTAAGCCGCTGCACGTGCGCCCGACAATTCCCGAAATGTCTGCACCAACGCAGGAATAGTGCCGCTCATCATTTTAAAGGCTGCACGATTGACGATCAGCCGCGCCGAAACTTGCGAGATAATCGCCGTTTCGACCAATCCGTTCTCTGCGAGCGTCTTGCCCGACGACACCAGATCGACAATGCGCCCCGAAAGGCCAAGCGAAGGCGCCAACTCCATCGCACCGTTCAGCTTGACGCATTCCGCCTGAATGCCCCGCGCATGATAATAGCGCGCGGTGGTCGCCGGATATTTGGTTGCGACGCGGATATGCCCTGCCTGAACATCATCAACGGCGTCCTGTGGCATCGCGACCGAAATGCGGCAGCGGCCAATGCCGAGGTCAACCGGCGCATAAAGCTCCGAATAATCAAATTCGTCGATCACGTCGGAACCCACAATGCCGATATGCGCCGCGCCATGGGCTACGAAGGTCGCGACATCAAAAGCGCGCACGCGAATGATGCTGATCGCGGGATTGTTGGTCGCAAAAAGCAACGCGCGGCTGCTCTCGTCAAAGAACGCAGCCTCAGGCTCAATACCTGCCGCTTGCATAAGCGGCAAAGCCTCGTCGAGAATCCGTCCCTTGGGGATTGCAAAGATGATGCGTTCAGTCACAATGCCCGCGCTTTAGGGGCCGCGCGCAGAAAGGGCAATATGGCAGAAACTATAACGTCTCACGAATTTGCCACGGGCGTCATGGATGACCGCGGCATTGCCGAAGGCATCGAGGTGCAGGCTGAACATTGTCGGCGTAACGATGCGCCAGTCACAGCACGCGTTGTTGTGGCCCAGTTGGCGCTTATGCAAGGCGACACCCAATGCGGCCAACGCATCGCGCACTGGCCTGGCCTCCCGCTTGCTGACGCCATGCCCTTGCGGCTCGCTGGCGGGTTTCACCATTTGCACCTCACCGGCGCAGACGACCGCCTAGCACCGATTTATAGTGGCGAAATCTGCGCGCAATCCGATGTCGACGCCGTGTTGACTGCCGTGACCGCTGACCATGATGCCCGGTTACTGCCATGGCTTGATGGTCCGCCGCAGACCAACGAAGCGGGTCGCTCCGCCAGTTTCATGGCGGCCTTGCTGTGGCTATCGCCAAGAATCGGCGGCACATTCGAATTGAATGAAATCGGTGCCAGCGCCGGTATCAATACGATGATGGACCGGTATCATTACAATCTGGGCGGCGTAAGCGCGGGGCCACCCCTCTCGCTCATGCAGATCAAGCCGAAGTGGATAGGTTCTCCACCACCCGACGCACCAGTCGAAATCGTGCGGATCAGCGGATGTGATCAGGCGCCCGTTAATTTGTCGGACGCTGATGCTGCGCTGCGGGTTAAAAGCTATGTCTGGCCCGAAAATGCAGACCGACTGGAGCGCATGGACGCAGCAATCGCGCTTGCCGCGCAGTTACCTCCATATGTTGTGCAGGCCGATGCGCGAGACTGGGTTTTGGAACGTCTTTCCGCACCGCAAGAACCGCATGTCGTCCGGGTTTTTAACCATTCAATCGTCTGGCAATATATACCCGACGAAAGGCGGCGGAAAATTCGTGCGGCCATTGAA
>JBEDET010000014.1:0-39317 GCA_041175505.1 Pseudomonadota bacterium | reverse complement strand
TGAAAGAACTCTCGCGCGCGCCAACGGGCGATATCGCGCATGACACGAAATATTGCCGCAACGGCCGCGTCATTCAGGACCCGGTGGATATCCCTGCGAAAACAAGCGAGCAGGACTATATGATGGTTGTATTTCGCCACGAAGGCGACGGCCATTCATATAAGGTCATGCGTAACGTATATGTCCCACTGCGCATAAATGGACGCCGTTGGGGCGATTTTGAAATCGCTTACAGCGTTTAAAAAGGACGCAGCTTAGCTGTTGGGGCGCCGTGCCATAAAGGCCAGTCGTTCAAACAGCATCACGTCCTGCTCATTCTTAAGCAGCGCGCCGTGAAGTGGCGGAATGGCCTTCGTTGGGTCGCGTGACTGCAGAACATCAAGTGGCATGTCTTCGTGCAGCAACAGCTTCAGCCAATCGAGCAATTCGCTTGTGCTTGGCTTTTTCTTAAGGCCGGGGACGTCCCGAACTTCGTAGAAAATGTCCATGGCCTTCGACACCAGCATTTTTTGGATGCCGGGAAAGTGGACATCAATGATGGACTGCATCGTCGTGCGGTCAGGGAATTTGATATAGTGGAAGAAACAACGGCGCAGAAACGCGTCGGGCAGTTCTTTTTCATTGTTCGACGTAATGATGACGATGGGGCGCTCGACAGCTTTTACGGTTTCCTGTGTTTCGTACACAAAAAATTCCATGCGATCGAGTTCCTGAAGCAAGTCGTTCGGAAACTCGATATCGGCCTTGTCGATTTCGTCGATCAAAAGAACAGGCAACTGAGGCGCGGTGAACGCTTCCCAAAGCTTACCCTTCTTGATGTAATTTTTGATGTCGTGGACGCGTTCATCGCCCAATTGGCTATCGCGCAAACGGGCAACGGCATCATATTCATACAGGCCCTGATGCGCCTTCGTCGTGGATTTGATGTTCCATTCAATCAACGGCGCATTGAGAGCAGTCGCGATTTCCTGCGCAAGAACGGTTTTGCCGGTGCCGGGTTCGCCTTTGACGAGAAGCGGGCGGCGTAACCGCGTGGCTGCGTTTACGGCAACTTTCAGATCATCAGTTGCGACGTAATTATCAGTGCCTTCAAAGCGCATGGACGAACCCCGTTTGTTAATCGAACGATTAATTCGTTAAGTGGGCCCACCGCGTTATGCAATATAATAGTTTACGCTGGGGGGGACGGGGCAGGTCGCGCGCATTTCGTTTTGCAACGTTGGCACCGCCAGATTGCCCGCATACTATTTCCGTTATGGCTACCGGAAACCCGCCATAAGGGCGAGCATCCGGTCCATAACCTCAACCGTTCAGAAATATAAATGCGGCAGACAGCCTGTTATTGGTCGAGGAAGCTGCGCATTTTGCGGCTGCGGCTTGGGTGCTTCAGCTTGCGGAGTGCTTTTGCCTCGATCTGACGAATACGTTCGCGGGTAACGCTGAACTGTTGACCAACTTCTTCCAATGTATGGTCGGTGTTCATGCCGATACCAAAGCGCATGCGCAACACGCGCTCTTCGCGCGGTGTCAACGATGCCAGAACGCGAGTCACGGTTTCCTTCAAGTTCGCCTGAATGGCGGCATCGACAGGAATGATCGCGTTTTTGTCTTCGATGAAGTCGCCAAGATGGCTGTCTTCCTCGTCGCCAATCGGCGTTTCGAGTGAGATCGGCTCCTTCGCAATCTTCATGACCTTGCGCACTTTTTCGAGCGGCATGGAAAGGCGCTCGGCCATTTCCTCCGGCGTTGGCTCGCGGCCTTGTTCGTGCAAGAACTGACGACTTGTCCGCACCAGCTTGTTGATCGTTTCGATCATATGCACGGGAATACGGATGGTGCGGGCTTGGTCCGCAATCGAACGCGTAATCGCCTGACGAATCCACCATGTTGCATAGGTGCTGAATTTGTACCCACGGCGATATTCAAATTTATCGACCGCTTTCATGAGGCCGATATTGCCTTCTTGAATGAGATCAAGGAACTGAAGGCCGCGGTTGGTGTATTTCTTCGCGATGGAAATAACGAGGCGCAGATTGGCCTCGACCATTTCCTTCTTTGCAATGCGCGCTTCGCGTTCGCCCTTTTGCACCATGTTGACGATGCGGCGGAATTCACCCAGCGACATGCCCGTGTTCGCGGCAATGTCCGCTATTTCGGTGCGAATGCGCTCAACGCCTTCGGCTTCGTTCGTCGCGAACGCCGTCCATTTTTTGTCGAGGTTGGAAACTTCGACCAGCCAATTTTCGTCGAGCTCACGGCCCATATAGCTGTCAAGGAATGCCTTGCGCGGAACCTTGTGACGCTCGGCCAAACGCAGCATTTGACCACCAAGCGCGGTCAAGCGGCGGTTGAACGAATATAATTGGTCGACCAGATATTCGATTTTGTTCGCGTGAAACTGGACACTTTCGACTTCCGCAGTCAATTCTTCACGTAATTTGTGATACTTATTTTCGGAAGCTGAGGAAAACTCTTCACCGGCATTCAAGGCGCGCATCCGCTCCAGCTGAATGTTCGAGAATTTCTTGAACAATGAGGCTATCTTGGCAAAACGCTCCAATGCCGCGGGCTTCAGCGCTTCTTCCATCTGCGCGAGGCTGAGCGTGTTGTCTTCTTCCTCTTCTTCAACCGGGCGTGAACGCCGCTCGGTCATATCATCGTCGTCGCTCGCCGATTCCGGCTCTTCGTCGACTTCGTCTTCTTCCTTGTAAGACACCCCAGCGGTTTTTTCGCTGATTTCCCCGTCGCCTTCTTCTTCCTCGTCGTCGGTCAGCGTTTCAGGCGCTTTCGACAACATGGCGTCAAGATCAAGGATCTCGCGCAGCTGCATTTCACCGTCGTTAAGTGCGTTCGACCAATCGATAATGGCGTGGAAAGTGATTGGGCTTTCGCATAGGCCCAAGATCATCGTGTCGCGACCGGATTCAATCCGCTTGGCAATGGCGATTTCGCCTTCGCGGGATAGCAATTCAACCGCACCCATTTCGCGCAAATACATGCGCACAGGGTCATCGGTGCGCTCGCCCGTACCGGTTTTCTTGACCGTGCTAGTCAGCGAGCGCGGATCATTTTCAGAGATATTGTCGACGGTTTCGACTTCTTCCTCTTCCTGCTCGTCCTCGCCATCTTCGCCGGCTTCGTCATTTTCGACGATTTGCACGCCCATGTCGTTGATGGCCGACATGACATCTTCGATCTGTTCGGAAGACATCTGATCCTGCGGCAAGGCAGCATTTAATTCGTCATAGGTGAGGAAACCGCGGCGCTTTGCCTTGGCTAGCAGTTTTTTGACGGTCGCATCGTTCAGGTCAATCAGCGGTGCATCGCCGTTTTCGACCATATCTTCTTCATTCTCGTTTACGCGACTTGCCAAAATAATTCCCCGATACTGTCATAAATCGTCCGCATCTCGCCTGAAAAATGCGATAATGCGATCGTCAAATGCCTTCTTTTCGTGACGTAACCTTTGCTGTTCGGCAAAAGTTTCGTCCGTCATTTCTAAACTCGCCAACCGTGTAGCGCGTTCCAGTGCTTCTTCGAGCGCAGGACGCTGCTTCATCAGCCTGATTGCTTCACCCAAATCTTTTGAAACGCTGGATAATCCGTCGCCCCCCGAACCGAACTCTCCACGATTGAAGGCAAATACCTTGCCATTGCTGTGGAGCAGCGTCGATGCGACATTATACAACTTCTCGTCCAATATGGTAATTAGGCCGTCGGTATCAAGCGATTCTTTGGTAAAAGATTCATTCAGCATGATGTTGAGCAAAGCGGCGTGATTCGGGTCGGTCGGAACGAAGTCACTCAAGGCTTCATGATGCTGCCGTATCATCGACGGATTACGCAGCAATGCGCCAAGCACGCCTTGCACCAAGAAATCCGATCCCTTTGCATTGAAACTCTTGGTCTCGGCGCCGGGCGGCAAAATCTGCGGCTTTCGCCAATCGCGTTTTGGCGTGTTGGTGAAGCGGGCTGGCGGCGCGTTTCTGCGTTGCGCAAAAAGATTATCGAACCGTTCGCGAAACGCATCGGCATAATGCCGTTTGATTTCTCCGTCTGTGATGGTCGCCATGTGAACACCAAGACGCTGTTTAAGCCCCGCACGGTCCTCTGGCGTGTCTAAGGGGGAAGCAGACATCTCCGCCTTCCACAATCGCTCCACAAGCGGCTCAGACGCCTCCAGAAGCGCCGTGAGGGCCTTTGCGCCCGATGCCTTAACAAGGTCATCCGGATCCTGCCCATCGGGCAACGTCACGAATTGAAGGCTGTGGCCAGGCTTTAACAAGGGCAGGGCACGTAATGCCGCGCGCATCGCGGCTTTCTGCCCAGCTGAATCCCCATCGAAGCACAGCAACGGTTTTTCCGTCATGCGCCAGAGCATTTGGATTTGCTGTTCAGTCAGCGCGGTCCCCAATGGCGCAACCGCGTCACCAAAACCGGCCTGCGCAATCGCAATCACGTCCATATAGCCTTCAACGACGATAACGCGGCCCGTCTGGCGCGATGCGGGCGAACATTTGTCCAAATTGTACAGCGTCCGCCCCTTGTCGAACAAAGGCGTATCGGGGGAATTGAGATATTTGGGTTCACCATCGCCCAATATCCGGCCGCCAAAAGCAATGACGCGGCCGCGCGGGTCGCGAATGGGTATCATCAGTCGGCCGCGAAACCGGTCGTAAGGATCCTTGCCCTCAACCGCGATCAGCAGGCCTGCCTCAACCAGCATGGCATCGCCATATTGCTTCAGTGCTGATTTCAATGCTGTGCGATTATCGGGCGCCAGTCCGAAGCCGAAATCGCGGATGGTTTTTTCGCTGAACCCGCGCTTTTTCAAATATGCGCGCGCACCTGCGCCATCGGGGCTTTGCAGTTGCGCAACAAACCAGTCCTGCGCGGACGTCATCACGTCATACAGGCTGTTTGCTTTTTCGGCGCGCTGGGCGGCTTTGGGGTCAGGGGCAGGGACTTCCATCCCCGCTTCGGCGGCCAATTCCTTAATCGCGTCCATGAACGACAGGCCGCGTTGGTCGGTCATCCACCGAATGGCATCGCCATGCGCGGAGCAGCCAAAGCAATGGTAGAAGCCTTTTTCATCGTTGATCGTGAAGCTTGGCGACTTCTCGTTATGGAACGGACAGCATGCCTTAAACTCGCGCCCCGCTTTGGTGACCTTTACGGTACGGCCAATCAATGCGGAAAGCGTCGTCCGCGACCGCAGTTCATCAAGCCATTGCGGTGTGAGGGTCATATTGTCGTATTCCCCTCACGCAGGCGGGAAGGGAGCATATTTACGACAACGCCGCCTTCACAAGGCCGCTCGCCTTGCTCATGTCGAGTTGCGGGCCGTGGCGTTCTTTTAAGGTCGCCATGACACGGCCCATGTCTTTCAGGGTCTCTGCGCCGAGTTCCGTTTTGATACCTTCGATGGCTGCGCTGGTTTCGGCGTCGCTCATTTGTGCGGGCAGGAAATCTTCGATGATCGCAAGCTCGGCGGCTTCAATTGCGGCCAGCTCATCGCGTCCGCCCTGTTCATACAGCGCGATAGATTCGCGGCGCTGCTTGATCATCTTCTGCATGACCTCAACCACCATCGCGTCATCATCGGGCTGCTGCGATGCGGTGCGCAGTTCGATATCGCGGTCTTTGATTTTGGCTAGGATAAGGCGAACGGCGGCGAGCCGGTCTTTTTCGCCAGCCTTCATCGCGGTAATTTGGGCGGCCTTGATGGTATCACGAATCATTATAATCTCATTTCAAACAACGTTATGCGCATGGCCTTAAGCCGACACGCCTGCGCAAACAATGTCTGCGTCCTCTGCGCCTCTGCGTAAATCCGTTTTTTGCACGCAAGGGCGCAGAGGACGCAAAGTTAATATGATGTATTCCACAGCTTTGTCGATTTCCAGATTGACGCACCCGCCCGCCGTCTCTAGGCGCAATCCCTTAGCGACATTGCTGTAATCCGTCTCACAGGAGCGACCCCATCATGGCCGACCCCATTTCTTCGCGCGCGCCTTCTGGAGCGACGGGGGTATTGGTTTTGGCATCCGGGGAAGTCATCTGGGGCAAGGGCTTTGGCGCAGAGGGCCAAGCCGTTGGCGAAGTGTGCTTCAACACCGCGATGACCGGCTATCAAGAAGTGATGACGGACCCGTCTTATGCCGGGCAGATCATCAACTTCACCTTCCCACATATTGGCAATGTCGGCACCAACCCCGAAGATGTCGAGGCACTGAACCCGCATGCCCTTGGCGCGATTGTGCGTCAGGATGTGACAGACCCATCCAATTTCCGCAGCACACAGCATTTTGATGCGTGGATGAAAGCCAATGGCCGCATCGGCATCTCGGGCGTTGATACCCGCGCACTGACCCGGCTTATCCGTGTTGCCGGCGCGCCAAACGCCGTGATTGCACATTCGGCGAGCGGCGATTTTGACGTGCCTGCATTGTTGGCCCGAGCAAAGGCATGGGCTGGCTTGGAAGGTATGGACCTCGCCAAGGATGTAACGACGTTGCAGACTTATGGTTGGGATCAGGGGCTTTGGAAGCTGGGTTCGGGCTACGCCGAACCTGCCAAGGGCAGCAAAAAAGTCGTGGCCATCGATTATGGCATAAAGCACAATATCCTGCGCAATCTGGTCGATGTCGGTTGCGACGTCACGATCGTGAGCGCGACCGCAACGTTCGAAGAAATCATGGCCCATGCGCCCGACGGTCTGTTCCTGTCGAACGGCCCCGGCGACCCCGCCGCGACGGGCGTATATGCCGTTCCGGTGATCAAGCAGTGGCTTGAGACCAAAAAGCCGTTGTTCGGCATTTGCCTCGGGCATCAAATGCTTGGCCTCGCGGTCGGCGCGAAGACCGAGAAGATGCATCAGGGCCACCGCGGCGCGAACCATCCCGTAAAGCGCCTGAGCGACGGTGCGGTCGAGATTACCAGCATGAACCATGGCTTTGCCGTGGATGCAGACACCTTGCCCGCCAACGCGAAGGCAACGCATATCAGCCTGTTCGACGGCAGCAATTGCGGCTTCGAACTCGCCGACCAGCCAGCGTTTTCGGTGCAATATCACCCAGAAGCCTCACCCGGCCCGCAGGACAGCCATTATCTGTTCGAAAAATTTGCGGGGATGATGGGGTGAGGCTAGACGGCTGGCAACGCGCTTATATTGCTTACTTCGCTTTGTTAGTGATCGTTACGCTCTTGATTTTTGCGCGTAGCACCACGCTTCAAGGTGCGTTTACCTTTGGTACAGCACCCACCGTATCTGAGCAAATGTTCGGATTTTCATCGAACGAGCTTGGGGACGAGTTAGACGTGGTTTTTAGTCGGCTCGATTGTATCCCTTTCACGTCGAGGGCTACTGTGACGAAGTCCCAACTTAGCCAGTCGAAAATTGATCACGGGTTTCCAGGCGAAAATCGGCAGTTTATTTGCAGCGGTCATGCTTGGTTAAGTGACTATTATTTCGCGTTATTAGCGTTAATCGTTGCTCCGCATATTTTGGTGTGGGTTTATCGTTGGATTAGAAAAGGTTTCGTGGCCTAATGCCCAAACGTACTGACATAAAATCGATCCTCATCATTGGCGCTGGCCCCATCATTATCGGGCAGGCGTGCGAGTTTGATTATTCGGGGACGCAGGCGTGTAAGGCGTTGCGCGAAGAGGGTTATCGCATCATCCTCGTCAATTCGAACCCTGCGACGATCATGACCGATCCGGATATGGCCGACGCGACCTATGTCGAACCGATTACGCCCGAAATCGTTGCCAAGATCATCGAAAAAGAGCGCCCCGACGCGGTGTTGCCGACAATGGGCGGGCAGACCGCATTGAACGTGGCTTTGGCTTTGTTCAACGACGGCACGCTGGCGAAATATGGCGTTGAGATGATTGGCGCGGATGCCGAAGCCATCGACAAGGCTGAAGACCGGATCAAATTCCGCGATGCCATGACCAAAATCGGTCTGGAATCCGCGCGTTCGGGCATTGCACATTCAATGGATGAGGCGCTGGAGGTGCTTGAACGCACGGGCCTGCCATCGATTATTCGCCCCAGCTTTACCATGGGCGGCACCGGCGGCGGGATTGCATATAATCGCGACGAGTTCATCAAGATCGTCACCGGCGGATTAGATGCATCGCCGACGACCGAAGTGCTGATTGAGGAATCGCTGCTCGGTTGGAAAGAATATGAGATGGAAGTCGTGCGCGACCGCGCCGACAATGCCATCATCATCTGCTCGATTGAAAATATCGACCCGATGGGCGTGCATACCGGCGATTCCATCACGGTTGCGCCAGCGCTGACGCTGACCGACAAAGAATATCAGATTATGCGCAACGCGAGCATCGCGTGCTTGCGTGAAATCGGTGTAGAAACAGGTGGTTCGAACGTACAGTTCGCAGTCAATCCGAAGGATGGCCGTCTGATCGTTATTGAAATGAACCCGCGTGTATCGCGTTCGTCGGCGCTTGCATCGAAAGCCACCGGCTTCCCGATTGCCAAGGTTGCGGCGAAGCTGGCGGTCGGTTTCACGCTCGACGAAATCACCAACGACATTACCGGCGCAACCCCAGCGTCGTTCGAACCGACGATTGATTATGTCGTCACCAAAATTCCGCGCTTCGCCTTTGAAAAGTTCAAGGGCGCCGAACCATTGTTGCACACGGCGATGAAGTCTGTGGGCGAAGTGATGGCGATTGGCCGCAACATCCACGAAAGCCTGCAAAAGGCGCTTCGTGGACTGGAAACCGGGCTTTCGGGTTTTAATTATATCGACGCGCTAAAGGGTGCATCGAAAGATCAACTTTCTGCCGAATTGAGCCGCGCAACGCCAGACCGGCTGTTGGTCGCGGCGCAAGCGCTGCGTGAGGGCATGAGCGTTGCCGAAATTCACGCGATTGCGAAGTTCGATCCGTGGTTCCTTGAACGGCTGGAAGAGATCATTGCCGCCGAAAATGACGTCAAGACGAATGGTTTGCCCAATAGTGCCGAGGCGCTTCGCCGTCTGAAAGCCATGGGCTTTTCGGACAAGCGGCTTGCCTATTTGGCGCTGGAATCGGTCAATATTCGCCCAGGTATGGAAACCGCAGTCCGCCGTGGTTCCGGCATTGCGATGCAGGCCGCCCGCGCGATTGCTGGTGCAGTGACCGAAGATGAAGTGCGCGCACTGCGCCACAAATTGGGCGTGCGCCCCGTGTTCAAACGCATCGATACCTGCGCCGCGGAGTTCGAAGCCAAAACGCCGTATATGTATTCCACCTATGAAGCCCCAAGCTTTGGCACGCCCGAATGCGAAAGCCAGCCCACGGATCGTGAGAAGGTTGTTATCCTTGGCGGTGGTCCGAACCGCATCGGGCAGGGGATTGAGTTCGATTATTGCTGCGTGCACGCCTGCTTTGCGTTGGCGGATGCGGGCTATGAAACCATCATGGTCAACTGCAATCCGGAAACCGTGTCGACCGATTATGACACCAGCGATCGTTTGTATTTCGAGCCACTGACAGCAGAAGACGTGCTGGAAATCCTGCATGTCGAGCAACAGAATGGCACGCTGAAGGGCGTCATTGTCCAGTTCGGTGGCCAGACCCCGCTGAACCTTGCAAAGGCGCTTGAGGCGGCAGGTATCCCGATTTTGGGCACATCACCTGACGCCATCGATCTGGCCGAAGACCGGGAACGCTTTGCCGCGCTGATTAACAAGCTGAAGCTCAAGCAGCCCGAAAACGGCATTGCGCGCAGCCGTGACGAAGCCATTAAGGTTGCCGAGAACATTGGCTACCCTGTGCTGATGCGGCCGTCTTACGTCCTTGGCGGGCGTGCGATGGAAATCGTCGATACGCAGGCGCAGCTGGAAAATTACATCCAAACGGCAGTGATCGTCTCGGGCGACTCGCCCGTGTTGATCGACAGCTATTTGCGGGACGCCATTGAGGTGGATGTTGATGCCTTGTGCGATGGCGACGAGGTCGTTGTTGCCGGCATATTGCAGCATATTGAGGAAGCTGGCGTCCACAGCGGCGATTCCGCGTGCACCATCCCGCCGTATAGCCTGCCCGACGATATCATCGCGGAAATCCGCCGCCAGACCGAATTGCTTGCGGTCAACCTGCACGTCCGTGGCCTGATGAACATCCAGTTCGCGGTCAAGGATGGCGAGGTGTATCTGATTGAAGTCAATCCACGTGCCAGCCGGACCGTGCCTTTTGTCGCAAAGGCCATCGGCGCACCTATCGCCAAGATCGCCGCGCGCGTTATGGCGGGGGAAAAGCTTAAGGACTTGCCACCCATCAACCTCGACATCGATTATATCGCGGTCAAGGAAGCGGTATTCCCGTTTGATCGCTTCCCCGGCGTTGACCCAGTGCTGTCGCCTGAAATGAAATCAACAGGCGAAGTCATGGGTATTGATCGCGATTTTGCGACGGCCTTTGCCAAATCGCAAATTGGCGCGCGGATGCCGCCACCGATGGGCGGGAAGCTGTTCGTTTCGGTGAAAGACACGGACAAGCCGGTCATCATCCCTGCGGTCAAGCAAGCGATTGCGTGCGGCTTTACCGTATGCGCAACCGACGGCACGGCCAATTATCTGCTGGAGCAAGGGATAGAGGTCGAGCGCGTGAACAAGGTCGCGCAGGGCCGCCCGCATATCGTCGACAAGATTAAAGATGGTGAAATCCACCTGATCTTCAACACGACGGAAGGTTGGCAGAGCCTGAAAGACAGCGAAGAAATCCGCCGTTCCGCGTTGGTTGGCAAGGTTTCGCAATATACAACAGCCGCAGGAAGCATCGCGGTTGCACAGGCGATTGCGGCGCTGCAGCAACGGCAACTTGAAGTTCGGCCACTTCAAGACTATTATTAACACGAGCAGTATCGTTCCCCGACAATTGAACTGCATATCGGATTGATGGTTATCATTTCTCCGGTCGGGATGTTTTTGTGACGAAGGGTTTTGCCTGATGGCGAGTTTTGAGAAATATCCGATGTTGGCTGAAGGCTATGAAAAGCTGACAACCGACTTGAAACGCCTTCGTGATGAGCGGCCATTGATTGTGGAAGCAATTGAGGAAGCGCGTGCGCATGGCGATCTGTCGGAAAATGCCGAATATCACGCTGCCAAGGAACGTCAGGGTCAGGTTGAAGCTGCGATTTCAGAAATCGAAGACAAAATCGGCCGTGCACAAATCATCGATCCGACGACCTTGTCGGGCGACAAGATTGTTTTCGGCGCGACGGTGACGTTGTTGGACGAAGATGACAAGCCTGTGCGCTATCAGCTGGTGGGTGAAACCGAAGCCGATGCAAAGGCGGGCCGTATTTCGTACAACTCGCCATTGGGCCGCGCGCTTATCGGGCGTATTGCCGACGATGAAGTCGAAGTGACAGTACCATCGGGTGACAAATTCTATCTCGTATCCAAAATTGAGTTCATCTGAACATGCGTTTCGTCATGAAGCGCCGTAATATTTGACATGCAGTTTCCCCGCGGACCTGTAACCAACGCACTGGTCATCATCAATCTGGCAATAGCTGCCATTTTGATGATTCCGTCCTTGTGGCAATATGCGGTCGTTGCCGGCGGACTTTTTCCGGCCCGTTTAAGCGGTGATAGCTCTGCGTTTGCGGACATAACATTTCTCGTGCCCGCTTTGCTTACGCCGCTCACGGCGGCATTTTTGCATGGCGGGATCGCGCATGTCATCATGAACATGCTGATGCTTTTGCTGATTGGCAAAATGGTTGAGCGCGTTTTGGGCGGCGGTCTCTTCTTGGCGCTGTATATGGTGTCGGCTTATGTCGCTGCGGCTACCGAATGGCTCGCCGCATATCTGCAATTGCCGATGTCACTGGACATGATGGCACCTGCCATCGGCGCAAGCGGCGCGATATCGGGGGTTATTGGGGCTTATCTCTTGCTGTTCCCGAATAAACAGCCAAAGCGGTGGGGGCCGGTTCCTGCAGCGATTGCGCGTCCGCTGCATCTGACTTTCGCGTGGATTGGCCTTAACCTTGCGATGGGCTTTGTTGGGCCGGGATTAGGCATCGCTATTGCCATCTGGTCGCATATCGGCGGTTTTTTGATGGGATTAGCTCTGGCACGGCCATTGCTGCTGTGGCGCTATCGTAACGCCTGAGGCTTTGACGTCACCCTGACGGGTTCAGGGTAACGTCAATTGCGGGATTTACGCGCCGGGCTGCAGCAACTTGTGCAAATGAACGACGACATATTTCATTTCGGCATCATCAACCGTACGCTGTGCGGCGGCGCGCCATGCTTCTTCTGCGCTGGCATAGTCCGGAAACATGCCAACAATGTCCAATTTTTCTAAATCCGTAAACTTCAACGTCTGTGGGTTTTCAACCCGTCCACCAAAGACGAGGTGCAATTTTGTGTCGGTCACGCTGTTTTCCAATTATTTCTCTTTGGCAGCATCCGTTGCCGCCTGACTCGCGGCCTTTACAGCGAGAGCGGCTTTGCTGACAAGGTCCCTAAATTGCAAACGCAACGCGTCGCCGTTCAGGCCAAGGCTTTCGACCTGATCCTTACCGGCGGTCTTCGCAGCTTCCGCCATCTTGCGGGCTTTTTTGTTCAGCTTTTTACCGGCCTTACCCAAAACTTTCGTTTCACGCTCTGTACGCGGCAAAAGCGCGCCGACGATTGCGCCGATCGCGATGCCGCCCAAAACGATGGCCAACGGATTTTTATCAATGCCGTCGCTTGTTTTGCCCTTGCCCTTTTCATATGCTTCAGATGCCTTTGCACGTGCTGCGGCAGTGGATTGCGTCGTTTTCGCCTTCGCGGTTGCAAGGCTGTCTTTCGCGCTGTCAGCTGCGGTTTTGATGCTGTCGCCAATCTTGCTCATGTTTCGTTCCTATATCAATCGCCAAAGGGCGTGTTTGTTTTACTCTTTCGCAGGCTTGAAATCCAACGCGAAATCGGACGGCGGGCGGCCACCAATAATGTCGCTGCGCCGAGTATGCCGATCAACGGTGCTTTGTCCTTCACCAGTTGGACGGCCTCACCCGCAGCCTTTTTTGTCTGCGATTTTTTCAACGCGACCAGTTTGCGAACTTGGTTGCGGGGGTTGAGAATATCCTGAGCAACATCGATGCTGCCCTTAAGCTTACGCCGAAGATTACGCCGCTCTGCATGCGACAATATGACGCTTTCGCGGTCTGTGACGAACGGGTCTTCAGGTAAGATCGTCGACATTCTCTTGCATTTCCGGAAAGTAAACTTTCCTCATCCATTTTCGTGCCAGCGATCCGAAAATGAACGCAACAACGATAAACGTGAAAGTGACAACCAACGTAGCCGCCAGCGGCCCAATTAATGGGGCTAACGTAAGCACCAGCCCCAACACAAAGGCGATTGATGCGCCGATGAGTGCAAACGCCGCAATCGCGCCGTAGAGGAACGCCGATCGGAACACGTGTCGCGTGTAATCAAGACGCGAACGGTAATAGTGCATTTCTGCCTTCACCAGCGCGCGCAGGTCTTCCATCACCAACGAAACCTGTTCGCTTGCGGTCGCTTCTTCAGGTTTCGGGCTATCCTCCACCAATTCGTCCTGACGCTGATCCATAATCATTGGTTTCACTTATCCGTCAAAAGCGGCCTTTTGCAAAGCCGCTAATGCTCTCTAATTAGGCGTCCTTGCCGCCAGAGCGAATGAGGCGTGCGAGCACAAAGCCAATGGCTGCTGCAGCGCCAACCGCAACTGCCGGGCTTTTGCGGACAAACTGGCGGGCGTCATCGGCCAAGGCGTCGACATCCTTTGCGTCCATCTTGCCAGCGAAGCCTTCAACCATGTCTGCTGCGCTACGGGCGTAATCGCCATATTGCTTGCCAACATTGTCATCGATGGTCGCAGCGCTGTCGCGGATAAGTTTGCCAATGCTGTCAACGGCTTCTGTCGCGCGGTCCTTGCCTTTTTGAGCCGCGGCGCGCGCGCTGTCCGCTGCTTTGGATTTGAAATCATTCATTTCTGATTTGACCTTTGATTTGACGTCGTCCGTTTTGCCTTTAGCAGGCTGCGCCTTCGCCACGGCCTTTGGTGCCGAAGTCGATGCAGCAGGTTTTGCCGCCTTTGGGGCGGATGGCTTGACTGCTGCTGTCTTCGCAGCCGCAGGCTTGGCGGTTGCTTTTTTCACGGGCGCGGGTTTCGCTGCCGCTTTTGGCTTTTCAGTTTCGGCCATAAGAATTTGCTCCTATCGGTTAAGTGCGGGCACTCAATTGGACGCCGCTATATCTTATATTTGTACGGGCGGTGCCTTAGTCAACTATAGCACCATAAAATTACATTTAAAATCCATATGTCTTAGCGTCGTTGCCAAATCCTCAACACAACGATAGACGCGCTGTCATTGTTCCCACCACGAAATCAATGGAGCTTTCCATGACTGCGATCCTCGACATACATGCCCGCCAAATTTTGGATAGCCGGGGCAACCCGACAGTCGAAGTCGATGTATTGTTGGAAGATGGCAGTTTTGGACGCGCCGCCGTTCCATCAGGCGCTTCGACAGGCGCATATGAAGCCGTAGAAAAGCGTGATGGCGACATGTCCAAATATATGGGCAAGGGCGTATTACAGGCGATCGAGGCGGTTAATGGCCCGATTTATGAAGCGTTGTTGGAACTCGATGCTGAAGATCAGGAAAATGTCGATGCGGTGATGATCGACCTGGATGGTACCGACAACAAGTCGAACCTTGGTGCCAATGCGATCTTGGGTGTCAGTTTGGCGGTCGCAAAGGCCGCTGCGGACGCGCGTGGATTGCCGTTATATCGCTATGTTGGCGGCGTGAACGCACATGTCCTGCCGGTTCCGATGATGAATATCATCAACGGCGGTGAACATGCGGATAACCCGATTGATTTTCAGGAATTCATGGTCATGCCCGTTGGCGCTGGATCGATTTCCGAAGCGGTTCGCTGGGGCTCTGAGATTTTTCACACGCTCAAAAAAGGCCTGCATGAAAAGGGTTTGGCTACGTCGGTTGGCGATGAAGGCGGATTTGCGCCAAATCTTGCGTCAACGCGTGACGCGCTTGATTTTATCATGACGTCAATCGACAAGGCCGGGTTTAAGGCCGGTGAAGACGTTGTGCTCGCCCTGGATTGCGCAGCGACCGAATTTTTCCGCAACGGCAAATATGAAATTTCGGGCGAAGGTCTCTCGCTTTCACCGCATGAAATGGCGGATTACCTCGCTGCGCTTTGCAAGGATTATCCCATTCGTTCGATTGAAGATGGCATGAGCGAAGACGATTTTGAAGGTTGGAAAGCCATTACCGACAAGATCGGCCACGAGGTCCAGTTGGTCGGCGATGACTTGTTCGTCACCAACCCAGAGCGTTTGGCAATGGGCATTGGCAAAGGACTTGCCAACTCTTTGCTGGTGAAGGTCAACCAGATTGGCACGCTGACGGAAACGCTGGCTGCGGTGTCGATGGCGCACCGTGCTTCCTACACCGCCGTGATGTCACATCGTTCAGGCGAGACGGAAGATGCGACCATCGCCGATTTGGCAGTGGCGACAAATTGCGGCCAGATTAAAACCGGAAGCCTTGCACGGTCCGACCGGTTGGCCAAGTACAACCAGCTCATTCGCATTGAAGAGGAACTGGGTGCATCGGCGCAATATGCAGGGCAGGGTATTTTCCGCTGACCCCTCCTTTCTTGCCATTTTTGCGAAAATATGATTCTCTCGGAACATGATGCGTTCAAACCGAAAGCCTGAATATGTGAAGTCGGTGATTGGGCCAGCGTTGGCGCTTGTCGCCTTGCTGGGTATTGCGTCTTATGCGCTTCTTGGGCCAACCGGAATCATTGCATGGACGGATTATCGGGCGGCGCTGAGTGAGCGTAAAATTGAACTCGCCAAATTACAAAAGGAGCGGGATGCTCTGCGGAATCGGCAGTTG
Source organism: Pseudomonadota bacterium (assembly GCA_041175505.1). Lineage (GTDB taxonomy): Bacteria > Pseudomonadota > Alphaproteobacteria > Sphingomonadales > Sphingomonadaceae > Sphingorhabdus_B. Next base: position 23,377 of record JBEDET010000014.1, on the reverse strand, counting down.
CTTTTGGATCGCGATAATGTCGACCCTGATTTGGCTGGCGAATTAATGCGCAAGGAATTGAACGTTGTTGCGCCTGATGAGGTTGTCGTTCCTTTAAAGTGATACATTCGTCATAGAATGAATAGCTATGCAGTGCATTCCGTTGCGGAAAAGCGCTTTTCACCGTGGTCGATATTGATTAGGCGGCAATGTATTCGCATATAGAAATTCCATTAAAGGAACGAATTTTGGCAACCTCCCCAGCGAAAAAGTCTGTGTCGAAGAAGGCCAGTGTGAGCGAAGACGCCGCACGTGCCAACCGCGAGCGTCCAAGTGAACCAAAGCCGTATAAAGCGACCAAAGAAGAGCTTTTGAAATTCTATCGCGATATGGTTTTGATCCGCCGTTTTGAAGAAAAAGCAGGGCAATTATATGGCCTTGGCCTGATCGGTGGGTTTTGCCATTTGTACATCGGCCAAGAAGCGGTCGCCATTGGGCTCCAATCCGCGCTGACGCCGGGCAAAGACAGCGTCATCACGGGCTATCGTGACCACGGACATATGCTGGCATATGGCATTGATCCTAATCTGATCATGGCGGAACTGACCGGCCGTGCGGCGGGTATCTCGCAGGGCAAGGGCGGGTCGATGCATATGTTTTCGACTGAGCATAAATTTTACGGCGGCCATGGCATCGTCGGCGCGCAAGTCTCGCTGGGAGCGGGCCTTGCGTTCGGTCACAAATATTCGAACGATGGCGGGGTGTGCCTCGCCTATTTCGGCGACGGTGCGTCCAACCAAGGACAGGTCTACGAAAGCTTTAACATGGCGGAATTGTGGAAGCTTCCGATCATATTTGTCATCGAGAATAACCAATATGCGATGGGCACCAGCGTAAACCGCGCGTCGTCCGAGGACCAATTATACCGCCGCGGGGAGAGCTTCCGCATTCCCGGCATTCAGGTTGACGGTATGGACGTTCTCGCCGTGCGTGGCGCTGCCGAGGTTGCATTGGATTGGGTACGCAGCGGTAAGGGCCCCGTGTTGCTCGAAATGAAGACGTACCGTTATCGCGGTCATTCCATGTCTGATCCGGCAAAGTACAGAAGCCGTGATGAAGTTCAGTCGGTACGTGACAACAGCGACCCTATTGAGGGATGCAAGGCGTATCTGGCCGACCTTGGCGTAGGCGACGACGAGTTGAAGGCCATTGAGAAGGAAATCCGGACAATCGTGAATGAATCTGCTGATTTTGCGGAAACATCGCCTGAACCGGATTTGTCCGAACTATATACTGACGTGTTGGTGGAGCAATATTGATGGCAATCGAACTGAAAATGCCCGCGCTTTCGCCAACAATGGAAGAAGGCACGCTTGCGAGATGGTTGGTCAAGGAAGGCGATAGCGTCAAGTCTGGCGATATCCTTGCCGAGATCGAAACCGATAAGGCGACGATGGAGTTTGAAGCCGTTGATGAGGGCGTGATTACATCCATTTCCGTGCCCGAGGGCACCGATGGTGTGAAGGTTGGCACCGTGATTGCGCTGATCTCAAGCGATGAGGAGGCTGCGGCTCCCGCAAAAGCCAGCCCAGCACCCGCCGTTGCACCGACGCCTGTTCCTGAGGTCGTGGTTGCAGTCGCTCCCGTCGCCCCCAAGGTGACGCCCGCCACAGCCAACGGCGCTTCGATGCAGTCAGTTACCTTGCGTGAAGCTTTGCGCGACGCGATGGCCGAAGAAATGCGCCGCGATGACCGCGTGTTTGTCATGGGTGAGGAAGTTGCCGAATATCAAGGCGCTTACAAAGTCACGCAGGGCTTGCTCGACGAATTCGGTGCTCGCCGCGTTATCGATACGCCGATTACCGAATATGGCTTTGCAGGCATTGGAACAGGCGCCGCGATGGGCGGGCTTCGCCCCGTCATCGAATTCATGACCTTTAACTTTGCGATGCAGGCGATCGACCACATCATCAACTCGGCGGCAAAGACCAATTACATGTCCGGTGGCCAGATGCGCTGTCCCATCGTGTTCCGTGGTCCAAACGGTGCCGCAGCACGCGTTGGTGCGCAGCATAGCCAGAATTACGCGCCATGGTATGCCAGCGTGCCCGGTCTGATTGTGATTGCGCCCTATGATGCCGCAGACGCCAAAGGCTTGTTGAAGGCAGCAATTCGTTGCGAAGACCCTGTTGTGTTCCTCGAAAACGAACTGCTCTATGGCCGCACCTTTGAAGTTCCCGCAGGTGACGACCATGTGTTGCCGATTGGTAAGGCACGGGTTGTGCGTGAAGGCACGGACGTTACTATCGTGAGCTATTCGATTGGCGTGGGGCTGTCATTGGAGGCAGCTGACACGTTAGCCGCCGAAGGCATCAGCGCGGAGGTCATCGACCTGCGCACCATTCGTCCGCTGGATACACAAACCGTGCTGGCGAGCCTTGCAAAAACCAATCGTCTTGTCGTGGCCGAAGAAGGCTGGCCGGTGTGTTCGGTTGGCAGCGAAATCCTTGCGGTATGCATGGAGCAGGGCTTCGATGATCTTGACGCACCGGTCTTGCGCATCACGAACGAGGATGTGCCGATGCCTTATGCGGCTAATCTTGAGAAGGCGACGCTCATCAATGCAGACAAGATCGCCGCTGGAGTGCGCAAAACGCTAGGGCTTTAGAGGAATATCCGCCGTCCCCGCTTTAACAGGTGGAGACGGCGACCTTCTCATTATTGTATATCCCGTCGCTTCCTTTGGGGCCAACGGTGTCGCGGTTCTCGCGTACCACCATGGATGCAACTTGGCTGATCGTTCTGTCGGTCAGTTTCGAAAAACCGTTTACGATCATTGGTTTGAAATAATATTGCAGCTCAACGAACATTAATACACCTCCAGGGGGAGGGGATGCTTGCCGTCCAACGGGTCCAATTCCCGTGACGCTTGTCGCGGTCGACGGGGTACCGTAGTTTGATTCATAGAAGTCAGCGGAACCCGCGCAGCGTTGCCACCGGATGCGGTATCGCGGCGCGGAGGCGTTAAATTTATCGACCTCTTCCACACTGGATAAAATGATCCGCGCGTTGCCGCGCGTAGACTTCGTTCCGGTGTTGTAGTGATTTCCATCAAGGTTGATGCGTTTGCCCTCGCGCAAAGATCCTTCAAAAACGTCGTTGATTTGCGCTTCGGAAATGGTTCTATTGGCGGACGTCGTTGTTGTCCCAATGCGCGCGGCAGCATCGGCGGTGTGAATTGTAATTTGGTTTAGCTGCATGATGACAGAGGCATAGTTTGCGGTTTCGACGCCGCCTACGACCAAGCCGAGGAAAAAGGGCAGCGACACCGCAAGTTCGACCATCGCCACACCACTTTCGTTGCGCTTTAGCTGGCGGAACATTCTGAGAAATTTGTTATCCATATATTACACCGTTGGGCAGTTGACTTGGACAGGTGTGCCAAAGCCTGTCTGGTCACCATAAGGTTGGTTTGCGAGAATAGAGTTTGATTCCATTTCGACATTGGCGGGCCAGCCGAACATCGCGGCCAATGGAAAAAGGCGCGGGTAGCTAACCTTGAACGTGATGATAACGATATCCCTTGCGCCACCTTGCCCGTCGGATCCACCGTCGGCGTCCCAAACGCCGTTTTCGTTTGCATCCATAAAGCTTTCACCGGGATCGCATTTCAGATTACCAGTTGATTGTTCGTTCACTTTTTCAGCGTTCGCTAAAGCTGCCGTGGAAAAGGTCTTGTAATAACGTCGGCTAACCGTGACGGTAGCACCTGGGGCGAGTTCGCGGATCGTCGAGGCGACATCTTTGTCGATAAGCTTTTGTTGGGTTAAGGAAGTTGCGCCTTCTAAAGACGAACTTCGTGCCGCATTCTGTACGGCGCCGTCTAAGGTTGCACGGACGAAAAGGGAGTGCCCGATATCCATACTACCCAGGACCATCATCATGACAATAGGCGCAATAAGGGCGAATTCCAGTATGGACACGCCATCTTCATTGGATATGAATTTTGCGATCATCAGACGCCGGCCCTTATTTTGTCAGACGCAGTGCTGAAATTTTAGCAGCAATCTCTTTGAAGTTACTGATCAGCGACGCAACACTTGAGGCTTGAACGAATTTTCCCGGTGTTGCACACGCTCTCAATCTGTCGCTGGTTGAACCACTAACGCTTCCGTAGGACACGACCCACAGATTGATGTTTTTATCTTTGATCGCCTTGCAAAGCGCAACCGTTCGGGCGTTCGTCAAATCGTTCAACAGGTCGCGCGTTGGCTCGGTACCAACTGGCGTCTGTCGGCGGTCATACCAATGCACACCATAAGCCGAATAGTTAAAATCCTCAGTGTATGTATCACCATCGGTCATGAACACCATGTGGCGTTCAATTGTCTTGTCCTTTGGTGCATTTAACTCGGCAAAAATACCGGTCGGCGACATGATCCGTGCGCCCCATAAAAGCCCGATGTCATGATATGTGTTGCCACCGGTTGCCAGGCTGTTCACATAATCGCGAAAAGCGGAGGCTGTCCACGTTTGAAATTTTTTTGCAACGGTCGGGCAATTATTGGTAACTGTTTCCATCGTAACGCTGGAGTTTTCCGCTACCCATATATTTGAAGTCGTGCGCGTGTCGGTGCGGTTCCCGCTATTGTTGACAGTATAGCGTTGCCATATGGCACTTGGCAGCATCGGTCCCCATTGGGTTGCAGTGTTTGATTTCGTCGGTACCAGATCAATGTCCATGTCCAGCGCGTCTTTAGGGATAGGATCCCAGTCGTTAGAAGGGTTGCTGTCCGGCGCACGGAAGGTTTGTCGCTCCTCAATGCACCCGTTCCAGTTGACGGTGATGTTGGCGCCGTCCGTGCCGATTGGCAGTTGCAACGAAGAACGCCAAGAATTTGTTCCTGTATCTTTCAGGCCGCTTACGTTGAATGTAACGGGTTTGTAAGTCCAACCCGTAAACCCGGTATTTTGGGGCCACGTGATGGGTGTTGTAGTGGTCGTAGTGGTAGTGCGTTTGTTTCGCGACGTATCGCGAAATTGCAAGACGCAGTTGCCCTTTTTATCGTCGTCGTCCTTAACAAAAACATATTGGTAGGTTCGATCGGCTGTTACAGTTACCTGTTGGTACGTTCTTGTCAGTATGGCATTGGGCGCAACCGGTTTGGCCGGCGACTGCGACACAAATTCGGTTGCTCCAACTTCATTGACTCTTTGCGACTTCGGTGCGTCTAAATTGTCGCAATCCTTCTTCTTCATTGTAGAAGTCCATTCGTATGTTGTTTTTCCGACCACAATATCTTCTTCGGTATTTGCCCAATTGGTGTCCGCAACAGAGGTGTTTTTTGGGGTGCCGCTGTTGACGGGGCTGCTCTCCTGTCCGTAAATTGGTACCGAGCCAGTGCTAGTGCCGGTTGATGCCTCCCGCGACTGATAGGTCCATTTGTCCGCCATATAATCGAGCGGCAATAACCCGCCGACGTTAACGTTGACGGCATAGGGCACAAAACCAAATCGCAGTTGTACATTGCCTAGGTTGGACGCAACGGGGTCACTTTTTTCACCACAGTCTGACGGCGCAACATCTGTGATGTTTTGCTTTGCAAGGGCTTCATAAAAACATTTCACAGCCTTGCGTAGACCAACAATCTTACGTTCGGACCCTACACCTGAAATCGGATCGTCCATCGACCCCGTTGTATCCAGCACAAACATAACGTCAGTGTTCGGGACACGCAGTTCTGCTTGGCAGTTGACTTTCACAGTTTGCGATTCTTGGCCAAGTACTCGCATCAACGTCATGGGAATGGTTACAGATGCAGTCCCTGTTACGTTTCCGTTGGATTCGGCGAAGCTGCGGACACGGTTGTTCGTGCCATAAACACCGTCTGGGAAGTTCTGGTCAAACAGCTTTTCCGCCTGCTTATTCGCGGCACTGTCATTGTCCGCCCATTTGCCAAGCCCCATCGTTTTGCGGCCGATCAGCGCGCCGGCATCACAAGCACCTTGCAACCGCGTTTGACTTAGATAGATGCGGCTCATGTCAAAACCGCCGCCCATAAGACCGAAGACCGGAATGACAGACGCAGCGAGAAGGGCAATGATATTCCCTTCTTCATTCTTTAGTAGGCGCGACATCACGCCGGACACCTTGTTGGCCTCGACATTCTTCACAGTTGCTGTCCCCTGGTTTCCACAATGGATTTGCGACACCCTCTACGCGTGTCGTAGTAAGTCTTCTTTGAAGGATCAGGGTTACCCAATTGTTAACCATAGAAAGTTTAATGACGTGAAGCGGATGACGGCATGAATGACATCGCATCACAGCTTCCGCCTCCGGCCAACCTCGCTGTGGCCTACACGCCGGTTGCATTTCGGCCTGCTTTCACCCTGTTGCTGCAATTGGATGCGCGCTTTGCCGACATCGTGCGGAAAGCGCGTGAGCCGATGATTGCGCAAATCAAATTGGCATGGTGGCGTGATGCTTTTGCTACGGAACCCGCGCTGCGACCGAAGGGTGAACCTTTGTTGCAATCCCTCGGCGTGTGTAGTGAGTCCATAAAATTGTCAGCATTGCAGGACTTGGTCTCGGCATGGGAGTTGTTGCTGGGCGAGGAGGAGTGGGCCGCGCAGGATGTTGAAGCACATGCCGCTTTGCGTGGGGCCGCGATCTTTGGATCTTACGCCGCTTGGATGGGCGAGGGATGCGATGTCCGTTTTTTGTCCCATCAATGGGCGCGCGATGCGTTGCGACTGGAATTCCCGTCAAAGTTCGTTGCGATAGATAATCAGCCACTTCCGGCGTTGCCTAAAGGCCGAAAACTTCGTCCCTTGTCCATTTTGGCGATGTCGGTTCGCAATGTGTCGGGACCGCGTCTTATTGGCCATGCCTTGACGGGTTGGTAGCTTTGTGGCCCTATTGCCATGATGTCATCATGGGGGAAGGTCATGCAGCGGATATTGGTTGGCGGTGTAGCGGCATTGTTGCTCGTCGTTTCAGGACTTTGGTTCTGGCAGACGCAGGCGAACCAGCCGAACCTGATCCCCGCCGCGCCGCCGCCTGAGGCGATCTCGGACGCCTTGCCCCAAGCGGGACCCAATGCGCCTGCGTTCGGCCCAGCGCCGCCGGCGCCGCCCGAAGCGCCAAAGGCAAGTCGGGAGGAAATGCGTTTCAACCGCTATGATCGCAACCGGGACGAGCTTATTTCGCGCCTCGAAATGATGGGAAGCCGAACGAAGGCGTTCAAGGCGTTGGACCGCGATGGCAACAATTTGCTCACTTTTGAAGAATGGGCGGCGGCCACCGGAGAACGCTTTGCGGGCGCGGACAGGAATAAGGACCAGTTGCTCACCCGCAAGGAATTTGCGCAGACCCGGCCGAAACAGACCGCAAAGCCGGAATGCCGCTGTTAAGCCGCAACCTTTTGCGCGCTGATCCAACTGTTTAAGTCCGTCCGCGCACGGCCCGTCATCGCGGCCTTGCGCGATTTTTTGTGCACTTTTTCGTCCAGCGGCGCGAACAGCCCGAAATTGATGTTCATGGGTTGATAGTCATCGGCCAGCGCATCCCCCGTGATGTGCCCCAAAAGCGCACCAAGCGCGGTCGTTGGTGGCGGTGGTGCGACGGTGCGCCCTGAAATCTCCGCTGCGGTCATTATTCCCGCCATCAGCCCAACCGCGCTGCTTTCGACATAGCCTTCGCAGCCGGTGATCTGTCCAGCAAAGCGGATATGCGGCGATGATTTCAGGCGCAGCTGACGGTCCAAAAGGATAGGCGAGCGAATGAATGTATTGCGGTGCAAGCCGCCAAGCCGCGCAAATTCGGCCTTTTCCAGTCCGGGGATCGTGCGCAGCAGTTCAACTTGCGCGCCATGTTTCATCTTGGTTTGAAACCCGACCATGTTCCACAAGGTGCCTTGTTTATTGTCCTGACGCAGCTGCACCACGGCATGGGCCCAGCGTCCAGTGCGCGGATTATCCAAGCCGACCGGCTTCATCGGGCCAAAGCGCAGCGTATCGAGCCCGCGTGACGCCATGACCTCAATCGGCATGCATCCTTCGAAATAAGGCGTGTTGGTTTCCCATTCCTTGAATTCGGACTTTTCGGAATCAAGCAATCCCTGATGAAAGGCGCGATATTGCGCTTCATCCATCGGGCAGTTGATATAATCCTTGCCTTCGCCCTTGTCCCAGCGCGAGGCATACCATGCGATGTCCATATCGATGCTGTCATGGTACACAATCGGCGCAATTGCGTCGAAAAAGGCGAGGCGATCCTCACCGGTTTTCGCCATGATGCTTTCGGCAAGGTTGGTCGCGGTCAGCGGACCCGTGGCGATGATGACAGGGCGGTCGGCCGGAATAGAATCCACACGTTCACGCACGATGTCGATATTCGGATTGTTTTCCAAATGCTTGGTAACGATTTCTGAGAAAACATCACGATCAACCGCCAGCGCCGATCCGGCGGGAACCTTCGCGACTTCGGCGGCTTGCATGATGAGCGACCCCAGATCACGCATTTCCTGATGCAAAAGGCCCACGGCATTGTTTTCCGCATCATCGGAACGAAAGCTGTTCGAGCATACCAGTTCGGCAAGCCCGTCGGTCTGGTGCGCTGGCGTCATGTCGCCCGAACCGCGCATTTCCGAAAGCTTCACCCGCATTCCGCGCTGCGCCAATTGCCACGCCGCCTCGCACCCTGCCAAGCCGCCACCGATAATTTGAACGTCATATGATTTGGTCATGTGGGGCGGCTATCAAAAATCTTTGGCGCTGCACAGGTAAAAGCGGCAAGATGGACTATGGGATTTACGCTTAACCTTGCCGAAGACGGCACGATAGCCCGGCCAACGCTGGTCCCGCCGCCGTCCGACGCGCATAAATATAGCCGGGGCCATGCGATGGTCTGGAGCGGGCCGCCGTTGCACAGCGGGGCATCGCGGTTGGCGGCGCAGGCGGCTTTGGCTGTCGGGGCAGGGTTGGCGACCATCATCGGGAAACGCGCCGCGCTGGTGGAACAGGCCGCGCATGTCACCGCGATCATGCTGCGGGAGGCGGACGATGCGTTGGCGTGTATCGACCGGCGCGTGACGGCGCTCGCCATTGGGCCGGGGGCTGGGGCGGGCATAACGGATATTGTCTGCGCGCTGCTGAACCGCGACATCCCGATGGTGCTGGATGCCGATGCCATCACCGCGTTCGCGGGCGATCCTGCGCGGCTTTTCGACCATCTCTGTTCGGATGACGTCATGACCCCGCATGCCGGCGAATTTGCCCGGCTGTTTCCCGATATCGATCTCGCCGATCGCGCGGCGGCGGCATTGCGTGCAGCGGAGCGGTCGGGGGCGGTGGTCCTGTTGAAAGGACCGCAAACCCACATCGCCGCGCCGGACGGCCGTTTTGCCGTCAACCGCCATGCATCGCCATGGCTGGCAACGGCGGGGTCGGGCGATGTGCTCACCGGCCTGATCTGCGGATTGATGGCACAGGGCATAACCGCCTTTGACGCGGCCTGTATGGCTGCGTGGTTGCATGGCGATATTGGCGTGCGTGCGGGCCCGGGGCTGACGGCGGATAACATGATCAATTACATTCCGCTTGTGCTGACGGGGTCTCTTCCTTAGCCAAGCATTTGAAAGTCGAATTATCGTCACCCTGAACTTGTTTCAGGGTCCATTTATCCTCTCTGCCCTCCGGTTTGCGTGGCACGATGGATGCTGAACCAAGTTCAGCATGACGATGCACATAAGTTGGGGAAACAATTTGACACAGGACCTTGCACATAAACGACCGTGGCTGCTTGCCAGCCTTGTTGCAGGTATCAGCTTTCCTGCGACGTGGATCTTCCTTCCCCTCGACGGCGGGTTGATTGCCCTCGTCTGGAAAATGGCGGGCGTTGGCTTGCTTGTACCCTTTGCGCTGCACCGGCATCATGTGGGGGAATTTGTGCCTTTGGCCATCATTTTGGCCTTTTATGCGCTGGGTGACGGTTTGATTGAATTCAGCATGGTTGCAGGCGCATTGGCCTTTGCCACCGGTCATTTGGTCGCCATCTGGCTGTATTTCCGGCACCGGCGTGTGGCGCCGACGTTCAGCCAGAAACTGCTCGCAATCGCGATTTTCCTGCTGACACCGGTGATTGCTTATGGCCTGCCGCCGACCACCGACGAAGCGGTTCAGGTTGCGGCCTATAGCGTCATTCTGGCCGCAATGGCGGCGATGGCGTGGAGCAGCAATTTCCCGCGCTATCGTGTGGGATTGGGCGCAGTGTTGTTCGTCATTTCGGACTTGCTGATTTTCGCGGAACTTGGCCCTCTCGCAAATTCGAAGGTATCGGGCATCGCGATTTGGTATCTCTATTATTTCGGCGTGTTGATGATTGCCGTCGGCGTGGCGCAAACCTTGGTCAAACGCGGGCATTATCCGGCGGGAGAGGAATGAATGGGCGGTCTGCCGCGGCGGGCCGTCGATTGATTTATATTCCACCGGTGCATCTTCATGGGCATTGGCATCTTCTTCCGGACCGCCATCGCCAAAACCCGTGGATTCTTCAGTAAGTAGAAGCGCAGCCCGTACCCTTTCCCGCGCTCCAATGTCGCTGTGCGGCAAGGCATCGTCGAAAAGATAATCCCACATTTCCTCCGCGCTGACCCCATCGTCGACCAGCTGTAGAAACAGGTCAAATCGCGATGCAACCGCCATGACCTCTTCCAACGTCCGTGCCGGATTGACGCGGTCAAGCAGGGTCAGGGACAGCTTCGTATTTTGCCGTGTATATGTGGTGATGCCTTCTTCGCGCACCCATCGGGACTCTTCGCCCTTGATCGCGGCGGTCATCAGCCGGTCGGCAACGATACGCCGCGCGATGATTAATGCCGCTTCCCATCCCAGATTGAACGCATAACCGGCTGTGGTGCGGCGCAGTGCGTAACCGCCGCTAACGCTCATCCCCACCGCGCGGGCCGCATCGGCAACCACGCCATTGTCGGCCAGATGCGCCAGAAAAGCCGCCTGCCGCCCCGCACTCCAGCCATCGGCGCGTGATTGGTAGCGCAGATACGCAGCAGCGGGTAGCCGCGCGTCGGCGTCATGTTGGAGCGAGGAGGGGGGAGGGTTTTCGTCGGGCCTGTGGTCCATGTCTCTTTCCTTCAAAAGACATGATATAACCTATTTGGTTATTTGTAGGAAAGAGGATGCTGTGGCGTGCAGTCGGGCGTTTAGCACCTTCATCACGCCCACTTTGTCATTCCCGCGAAAGCGGGAATCCATGGGCTGAGCGGCAGGTTCGCACAACAGTCGTTAGTTAAGCGGACATGTCCGGCCATGGATCCCCGCGTTCGCGGGGATGACAATGTTGAGTGATGTGGGAAAGCAGTGCGTTGATTGGTTGTCCAGCCGTTCCCCGCGGCAACGAACCGCCTGCGGAGGCATCTGGATTTTAGGGTGGTTTTGTGTATCGTTTTGTAATGGCTGCGCAACATCAACACTATGTGCCGAAACTGCTGCTCCGAGGTTTCTTGAGCCGGGATGCAAGGCGCGCTAGACAAATGCAGGTTCATGTATTCGATTTCGAAAACGAGCGGCCCTTTCCAGCCTCAATAGACAAGATCATGGGCGAAACCCGTTTCAACGATTTTTGGATCGACGAAGAGACACTGGCCAGTATTGAGCCTTGGACTCACCGGATAGAGTCCCATGTCGCGCCACTGGTGCAACGGATCAGGGCCGAGAAAACTCTCGAGCGGACGAGCGAAGAGTTTGGTGATTTGTCTTTGCTCGTCGCTTTCCAGTTTGTGCGCACCAAAGGTATGCGCCTGCTTCCAGACCGGTTAGACGCTCAGATGCGGAAGCACGTGCGCTCTATGGGGCTCGACACCACCCGGATACAAGGTCTTTTCGATCTCGACGCCGAAGGACTTAAGCGCCAGCACATCAGGCATCAGTTGCAGAACATCCATAAGTATACTGAGATAATCGCAGAGAAAGAGTTCTTTTTGATGACTGCCCCGGCCGGTCATTCATTCTACATTGGTGATCATCCCGTCGTGCTTCACAACGACGAACCCAAGACCCTGCATACTGGCCAATTGGGTATTGGTGCAGCCTATATCCAAATTTACTTGCCGCTCGCATCTGATGTACTCCTGTGCGCTTATGACAAGGCGGTTTTGGGCAGCATGATGAAGGCAGCTGATGCCGCTCGTGACAAGGAGGTTGCGGGTTATGCGCTGGCAAAGCTGATGGCAGGTCAGATTTCTGCCGCACAAATGAAAATAACTCTAGAAACCGCTCGCGAACTCGATCCTGTAGCCGCGATGATAAAGGCAATTAAAAGAGGTCAACCGATTGCGATCGGTCCAGAACAGGTCCAATTTTACAATTCATTGCAGGCACTCTTTGCTCACAGGTTTGTCATCGATCCAGATGATAGCTTTGCCGTTGCGCGCCACATGATCGGCGAGAGAAAGTCGGTCGCGCGGGACCAATAAACAGGAAAGCGAGGTCAAAAAGCCCGCACAGCCGAGTAATCGCATGCAGGCGCGCCGGAAAAATGAATGCAAGGCGTATTTGAAGGAAAGTCGTAAAGCGCGCCAGCCGCATACAACTGAGTCGTGTTGTGACAGTCTGCTTTTGCCAGAGATTTACGGCAACGGTCTCACGCCACGAGACCGACCCCCCCTTAAACCTTTAGTCTTGTGCAGGCTGATTTCCGTCCTCAGCTGTCAGCGTATCGACGGTTGCGGCTTCAGCGTCCTCGGCATCATCACTCTCGTCAATCTTCGCTGCACCGACAACATGCTCATTGTCGCCAACGTTGAACAAACGCACGCCTGCGGTGCCGCGGCCAAGGACGCGTAAGCTGTCCAGTGGCATACGGATCAGCTTTGCCTGGTCGGTGACGAGCATCAACTGATCACCCTTGGTTGCGGGGAAGCTGGCGACAACGGGGCCGTTACGTTCAATATTGTCGATATTGGTGATGCCCTGACCACCACGGCCTGTGCGGCGATAACCATAAGCCGATGACAATTTGCCATAGCCATTGGCGCATACGGTAAGGATGAACTGTTCACGCTCCGCCATCTCCGCGATACGTTCCGCGGACATTGTGGGTTCGCCTTCCTTCTCGGGCTTCCATGGGGCGAAGCGCAGATAATCTTCGCGCTCTTCGGGCGATGTGCCTACGCGCTGAAGGATCGACAGCGACATAACTTCGTCGCCCTTGGCCAGCTTCATGGCGCGAACACCGGTAGACGCGCGGCTTTGGAATTCGCGGATGTCGTCGGCGGCAAAGCGGATTGCCTTGCCGTTGCGGCTTGCCAGCAAGACGTCGTCTTCGGGGCTTAACAATTCAACGCCGATCAGTTTATCGTCGGCATCTTCGCCTTCGAACTTCATGGCGATTTTGCCGTTGCTTGGGACATTGGCAAATGCGTCCATGCTGTTGCGGCGGGCATAGCCCTTGGCCGTGGCAAATACGACGCTGAGGCCGCCCCATTCGGCTTCGTCCTCAGGCAGCGTCAAAACGTTGGAAATGACTTCGCCTTCGCCCAACGGCAGCAGGTTGACCATGGGCCGACCGCGGGTCGATGGGCCGCCCTCGGGCAGCTTCCAAACCTTTAGGCGGTAGACCTTACCAATGTTTGAGAAGAACAATACGGGTGTGTGCGTGCTGGTGACGAACAGTTCGGTGACGGCGTCTTCGTCCTTTGTCGCCATACCCGCGCGGCCTTTGCCGCCACGGTTCTGGGCGCGGAAAGCCGCGAGTGCGGTCCGTTTGATGTAACCGCCATGGGTGACGGTGACGACCATTTCCTCACGCTCCATGAGGTCTTCGTCATCAAGACCGTCCCAGCTGGCGGTGATTTCGCACAAGCGTGGCGTCGAAAATTCGGCGTCAATGGCGACCAGCTCTTCACGCAGAACCGCGTACAGCTTTACGCGGTCGCCCAAAATTGCGAGATATTCTGCAATGCTCTCAGCAAGCCCCTGAAGTTCCTTGCCAATTTCATCGCGGCCAAGCGCCGTTAGGCGATGCAGGCGTAGTTCAAGAATGGCGCGAACCTGAAGCTCCGACAATTGGTAGCTGTCGCCGGAAATTTCGGTTTCAACGGCTTCCACCAATTTGATGTAGGATGCGATTTCGGCGATTGGCCATTTGCGCGCGATTAACGCGGCGCGGGCCTCGGCCGGGCTGGCAGAACCGCGAATGATGCGGACAACTTCGTCCAAATTGGTGACGGCAACGACAAGTCCAAGCAACAAATGCGCACGTTCGCGCGCCTTGTTCAGTTCGAACTTCGTTCTGCGGGTGATGACCTCTTCACGGAAGCGGATGAAGGCTTCGATGATATCGCGCAGGTTGAGAACCTCAGGCCGTCCGCCGCGAATGGCGAGCATATTGGCGGGGAAGCTCGATTGCGCCTGTGTGTGGCGCCACAATTGGTTCAGCACCACATCGGTGGTCGCATCACGCTTCAGATCGATGACGATGCGTACACCCTTGCGGCTGGATTCGTCGCGAATGTCGGAAACACCCTCGATACGCTTGTCCTTCGCGGCTTCGGCGATTTTTTCGACCAGAGCGGATTTGCCGACCTGAAACGGAATGCTGGTCAGGACGATGGAGCGACGATCGCCTTTGCCTTCCTCAATCTCGTGGCGGGCGCGCTGCATGATGGAGCCCTTGCCTTCGCGATAGGCCGAACGTGCGCCGCCGGTGCCAAGGATCAATGGGCCAGTGGGGAAATCAGGGGCAGGGACGATCTCGATCAGCTCATCAATGGAGATGGCCGGATTATCAATATAGGCCAAGCAGGCCTTGATAACTTCGCCAAGATTATGTGGCGGGATGTTGGTGGCCATGCCGACGGCGATACCGCCAGCGCCGTTCACCAAAAGGTTGGGGAAGCGTGCAGGCAAAACCTGCGGTTCTTCCCGGCTGCCGTCATAATTCGGTTGGAAATCGACGGTGTCTTTGTCGAGATCATCCAACAGCGCGTTGGCGACCTTGTTCAACCGTGCTTCGGTGTACCGCATCGATGCTGGCGGATCAGGGTCCATCGATCCGAAGTTACCCTGACCATCGATCAATGGCACGCGCATCGACCAATCTTGCGTCATACGGGCAAGTGCATCGTAAATCGCGCTGTCGCCATGCGGGTGATAGTTGCCCATGACATCGCCGACAATCTTTGCCGATTTGCGATATGGTCGGCCCGCGACAAAGCCGCCTTCCTGACTTGCGAACAATATGCGGCGGTGAACGGGCTTCAGGCCGTCACGCACGTCAGGCAGGGCGCGGGATACAATGACCGACATCGCATAATCGAGGTAGCTCGACTTCATTTCATCGACGATGTCGACGGGCGAAATGTCCGATGGTTCCATTGTAACTATGTCGTCGCTCACAGCGCGAAAATCCTTATATTTTTTGGGTCACTAAGCCATAGACCCAAGTCGGTCACATGGCCACAAGCGACTGCCCAAATAGCGGTGTTTTCTACAGCTTATCCACAGATTCACGCAGAGGGTGCGATTAGGGGGCGATGGCGATGCCGTCATAAGCGAAAATCTGGCCGCTTTGTTCAGGTTTTAGGCCTGCAAGCACGGCAAGCATATCCGCAGCAGCGCGGGCAGGGAGGAAGCGTTCATGCGCCGGATTGCCCTTAAATGGCGCGCTCAGCTGCGTCTCGACGGTGCCGGGATGCAGGGCAACCACAACAGATTGCGCATTTTTGCGCTGCCATTCGATCGCAATGTTGCGGATGAACATATTGAGCGCGGCTTTCGACGCGCGATAGCTATGCCATCCGCCAAGGCGATTGTCCGAGATGCTGCCCACGCGGGCGGAAAGCGCCGCAAAGCAGATCTGGCCTTGTTTTGCCATGATGGGCAGAAAATGTTTCGCCACCAAAGCGGGGCCAACCGCATTGATGCGATAATTTTCCATCATCCATTCAGGATCAAGCTCGCGCAGGCTTTTTTCCGGCCCCTTATTGGCTGTATGCAGCAACCCGGTGGCCACGATGACCAATTCCGGCGCTGTGCCCGCCAAATCGCGTGCCGCGGCGGCTATGCTTGCCTCATCCAATATGTCGATGGCCGGCGCGCTTGTCCGATGCAGCCGAATGACGCGGTCATATTGATCGCCCGCCTCCAAAGCATCGGCGAGCGCCGCACCAATGCCGCCACGTGCGCCAATTACAACTGCGGTGCGATCTGGCACTTGAATTTTCCTCTGGTTCGTTCAACGGGGATTCATGCGACTGCGCTATGTCAATTGCACTGAAGATGGCAAGGTCCTATACACGACGTTAACCAAAGCCCATGGCAATACACCAATAGTCCCGGAGAGTTAAATGAAGCTGGTTTCAAAATTTGCCCTTGCACTTTCATTCGCAGCTATAACCGCTGCGCCTGCTTTTGCGCAGTCCGATGAAAAGCCCAAAAAGGAAAAAAAGGGGAAGGAAGCCACGCCTGCGGCTCCCAAGAGAAATTATTCCAAGCCGTTCATCGCGGCGTACATGCCCGTTGCCAATCTTTTGAACAAAACCAAGGATGCTGCTGCAGCGAAGGTTGAATTTCCGAAGGTTCTTGCCGCCATTGCCAATGATGACGACCGTTATGAAGCGGGTGTATTGGCGGTCAACATCGGCGCTTTGGCGAAAGACACCGCGTTGCAGGATCAGGGTATCGATCTGTTACTCGCTTCTGCAACGACGCCTATCGAAATGAAGCAGGCATATACGTTCCGCAAGGGCGCGATTGCTTATGATGGCAAAAGATTTGCTGACGCCGAAAAGAATATGATGGATGCGTACAACCTCGGTTACCGCGCCAACAATATCGAGTTTCTGATCTCCAACGCCATGTCGCAGCAGAATAAGGATGCTGACGCTATCGTATGGATCGGCAAGGCCATTGCAGCAAGCAAGGCAGCCGGAGCGGTTAACAAAGCCTATGTCGTTCGTGCCGCCAACCTTTCGGTGAAAGCGAAAGATTATGCCGGCGCTGCCAATATCTACAAAGATTTGGTGATTGCCGAGAATAACCCCGATTATTGGCATGATGCCCTTGCGTTCTTCAACCGTTCGCTCAACACGAACCCTGAAGAATCGCTTGATCTCATGCGCTTGATGCGCGCGACCAATGGTTTGCGCTTTCAACAAGAATATGCCGAATATCTCGACAGCTTAAGCTATATTGGCGTGCGTTATCCGGCAGAGGCTGTGTCTGTATTGGACGAAGGCTTTGCAAAGGGCATCATCTCACGCAACAACGTGACCTTCAGCGAGCGTTACAACGAAGCCAAGGCTCGTTTGGCGGAAGATACCCGTACATTGGCGGGAACGATCGCCCCGGCAAAGGCGAGCCCCAGAGCCATGCTGGCGACCCTGACAGGCGACTCATTCTTCTCACACAAGGATTATAAGACCGCCAAGGATTTGTACGAGACCGCGTTAAGCAAAGGCCCCGTGTTGGATAAGGATGGCGGAAACCAGACCGACCGCACCCGCTTCCGCCTTGCCATGTCGAAAGCCATGCTCGGCGATTATGCTGGCGCGAAAGCCGACTTTGCGCAGATTACCGGTGCAAACCGCAAGGCAATTGCCGAATATTGGGTGATATATATCAACCATTTGGAAAACCCTGCACCAGCAGCGGCGCCTGCGGCAACGCCAGCGACCTAAGCTTTGCGATAATTGATTGAAAAGGGCCTGAGCAATCGGGCCCTTTTTTTATGCCATCGGGATTGGCACGCCCGGCTCGTCCTTTGCGGTGCGAATGGTCAGCGACGTTTTTACGCTGTTTACATTAGGCGCGGACGTTAATTGTGATGTCAGAAATTCCTGAAATGACTGCAGATCGCGCGCAACGATTTTAAGGATGAAATCAATTTCGCCATTCAGCATGTGGCATTCGCGCACATCGGGGAGTGCCCGAACATGCTGTTCAAACGCCTTCAGATCTTCTTCGGCCTGACTTTTTAAGCTGACCATCGCAAATACGGTGATTGTGTAGCCCAAAGCGCTGGCGTCGACATCTGCGTGGTAGGATTTGATCGTCCCTGACTGTTCCAACGCGCGCATGCGTCGCAAGCATGGCGGGGCGGTCAACCCAACCTTGGATGCAAGTTCCACATTGGTGATGCGACCATCAGCCTGCAATTCCGCCAAAAGCTTCATATCTATCGCATCTAGGTTCATATTAGCCATGATCTTGTTATTTCCATTTCGATTATGCCGCCGCTTTATAATATAATTATATTATATTGCAATTGTCCCAAAGTGTGACGCACCAATTTTGCCGCTTTCGCACGTCCTGATATCGGTTAATCCGGCGCCTCCAGCACGGATCATATAGCATTAGGACTTGCCGAATTTGCGCTTTGACGACCGCCTTGAAACCACTTTGCGTCAGGCGGAGGATGATGGCATTGGCTTGCCTATCAAATGGCAGCAACTGGTGGATATATTAGCGCAAAACCCTTCGGGCTTTGACCCGGCTGCCGTGGCATCCGGCTTACAAAAAATAAGACAATTTATGGACATGGTTCCCGCAACGGTCCGCGAACAATGTGTACGTGCCTTGTCGGGGCGACTGCGCTCTGCGCCTTTGCTCTTGCTGCTGTCGGGCGATGTCCCGGCGGTGGCTGCAGCGGCGGTCCGTGGTGCGCGGTTGAATGACACGGAATGGGCAGATATCGTCCCTTATATGTCCACCCGCGCACGCGAATATGTGCGCAACCGCGGGGACAATGGCCCGATGACATTGCGTGCGCTTCGGCTATTGTCTTCGGCAGATTACGCGCTCGCTTGCGACAAAAGCGAGGCTGAGACGGCCGTGCGTGCACCACAAGTTTTGCAAATCCGCGACATTGTTGAACGCATCGAAAAATTGCGGCTTGAACGGGAGCTGCATGATCCGGCTGAAACATCTGTTGAATCTTTAATCGAACAGCCCGTTTCCTTTGCCGAACCTATTGACCAAATTCGCTTCGAAACTGACCAACATGGCACCATAAGCTGGATTGAAGGCGCGCCTGCGGGGGCGGTTGTCGGCGTGGATATTGCGGAACCCGCATTTGACGCAGGGCCAGGACCAGATGCCTATGGCGCCGCTGCCTTTCGGCAAAAAATGCCGCTCGAAAATGCGCGCATGCGTCTCTGCGGTGCCCCCGCGATTGCCGGGGACTGGCGGATCAACGCTGCACCACTTTTTGAACCTGCCAGCGGACGGTTCAACGGCTATCGCGGGATATTGCGCCGCCCCAATCTCGCGGAAGTCGCGCACATTCCGGAAGGCGACACGCATGACGCGGAGAATATCCAGCAATTGATCCACGAATTGCGTACGCCCTTGGGCGCGATTATTGGCTTTTCCGAAATTATTGAACAGCAGCTCTTTGGGCCAGTGACCGAAGGGTATCGCACAATTGCGGCAAATATCCTGCACGATGCCGAGCGCTTGCTGTCGGGTTTTGAGGATCTTTCGATAGCTGCGAAAATTGAGACCGGAACCTATGTAACGGAGATCGGTTCAACCGATTGCGATTGGCTTTCGCTTCGGTTGGCAGAGCGGCTCCACGAGCTCAGCGACGTTTTGCACGTTACCCTGAACTTGGTCCATGCCCATCCGGTGCGCCCCTTTGCGTTGGATAACCATCTGGCGGAGCGTCTTTTTTCACGGCTGTTGTCTGCCGTCATCATCGGCTGCGAGGCTGGCGAAATCCTCGATGGTCGTTTCCGGACGGAGCCCGGGTTGAACGCGGTTAACCGTTTCGTGCTTAGCTTGCCGAAAAAGCTTGCCGACATGGGCGAGAGCGAGCTTTTCGGTTCCGGCGCGGGATCGCTCGATGATTCTCACGCGGCGCCATTGCTTGGGCTCGGTTTTTCGTTACGCCTCGTGCGGAGCCTTGCCCGAAATGTTGGCGGAGATTTGCGTTTTTACAATCAAGCGCTGATTGTGTCGCTGCCAGCCGTCCACGAGGGGCTAACCGGATTAAAAGACGAAGAGCGATAATGACACGGCAGAACAGCTTTGTTCGCCCAACAATGACGGCGGAAATTGTAAAACCGCGCCGATTTAAATATTTTTGATGAGATAAAGGCTTGCAAGCGCGCCCAAAGTTCGGCTATCGGCGCGCATGCAGTTGGCGAGCCGGTCAGGGCCTGTAGCTCAGTTGGTTAGAGCTGGCCGCTCATAACGGCTAGGTCGGGGGTTCGAGTCCCTCCGGGCCCACCAGTTTCACTTTTGTGAAGTCTGGCAGGCAGCCAGCCGCGCGGACATTGTTATACCAGTGATCCCATGTCGGGGAGTAGCGCAGCCTGGTAGCGCATCTGGTTTGGGACCAGAGGGTCGCAGGTTCGAATCCTGTCTCCCCGACCATTTCTTCGGATATTTTTCAAAATCATTGGCCATTTTGGCGACGGGTAAGGCTTTGCGTTCCGTGTGCTGCGTTGCCCGCGATATGTTGCGATGATTTACTGCGCAGCACCGCCACTTGAATTGGCCGCATCAATTTCAGCTTTTGCATCCGCCTCGATAAGCTTCGTCGCTTCTTCGGCGGCTTGTTCAATGGTCAGCTTTTGCTCGGCCAGTTCCTCTTTCTGCGTGGCCGCTGGCGTGCCCGCGTCACCCGCCTTGTCCGCTTCGGTTGGGGCCGTGTCACCACAGCCCGCAACCATAAGCATGATGCCTAAGACAAAAGCGTGTTTCAACGCGCTGCCTCTGGCTTCAATTCGCCGTCATAATTTGCAACGAGCGCCAAGGTCGCAACCCATGCCGCGACGTTTTGGCGCAATTCGGCTTTGTCGATCTTGTCGAGCGTATCGTCGGGTGTGTGGTGCAGGTCGAAATATTTCGTGCCATCCTGCTGCAGGTCAATGATGCCCAATTTCTGCGCGGCGATTATCGCGCCAACATCTGCGCCACCGCCCGCCACTTCCTTGCGCGGAACGACGCCCAATGGGGCCAATGCTGAAACGATCTGACCACGAAGTGCAGACGCGCTTTCCGGCAGACGGAAATCTACGCCCCAGACTTTGCCCGCGCCGAAATCCGATTCCATCGCGAAGGCATGGGGCTCATTAGCGTGCTTCTCGCCATAATCCCGGCCACCCCAAATGCCGACCTCTTCAGCGCCAGCCCACAATAGGCGCACGGTGCGCTTGGGTTGGCCCATCGATTTCAAATGCTTGGCCGCGGCCCCGATGATGCCGCAGCCTGCGGCGTCATCAATGGCGCCGGTCCCAAGGTCCCAGCTATCCAGATGGCAGGCGATAACAATCATGGGAAGTTCGGGGTTGGACCCCTTAACCTCGGCCAAAACATTGCCTGACGTCTGCATCCCGACATTTTTTGGGGTCAGCTTCAGCTTCATCCGCACAGGCTTGCCGCGCGCAATCATACGCTCCAGATTTTCAGCGTCGGGTATCGACAATGCGCCTGCCGGAATGGGCGTGACGCCGGGATCAAAGTTTGTGTTCCCCGTGTGCGGGTTACGATGATAATCGGTTCCGATTGAACGGATGACGATGGCTGCAGCCCCCTTTTTCGCGGCAATGTTCGGACCAACAAAGCGGGCAGGGCCAAATGCGCCGTAGCTGCTGCCGTCCTGCGTTGCTTTCATATTGTGACTGACAAAGGCAATTTTGCCCTTCAAGCTGCCATCGGGGGCTGCGCGCAGATCATCAATCGTCGGGAAATATACAATTTCGGCTTCGAGACCGGCTTCGCCTGTGCTGCCGCTATTGCCCAATGCGGCTATCGCGAGTTTCTGCGGAAAGGGCGCGACGATGGATGCGGTCTCTTCTCCGCGCACCCATGTGGGCATCTGATATTCTTCGATGCGGACATTATCAAATCCGAGTGCCTTCAGCTTGCTGACCGCCCAAGTCCGTGCGCGCGCTTCCGCTTCGGTTCCACCCTGCCGCGGGCCGATTTCGGTGGTGAGTCCTTCGACGATTTCATAAGCGAAACCGTCACTCTGCAATGCCTTGTCGCGGATCGACGCGACGGAAGCGCTGTCCAGCGACGCAGGCGCGCCCAGTGCGAGGGATGGCGAAAGGAACAGCGTGGAGGCTGCGGCGAGCAAGAGGATGTTTTTCTTCATGCTTGGCAGGCTTAATCGCATCGCCGGGATTTGCAATCCCACCTTGCGGCGAAACGCGCAGATAGCTAGGGAAGCGGCCAAATCAAAAGTAATGCAACACAGGAATTAAAGCCCATGGCAGCCCAATATAGCTTCGTAATGAAGGGAATGACGAAAACCTTCCCCGGCGCAAGCAAACCCGTCCTTAACAACATCAATCTGCAATTCTATCCGGACGCAAAGATCGGCATCGTGGGGCCAAACGGTACGGGTAAATCCACCCTGATGAAAATCATGGCCGGAATGGACACAGAGTTTACAGGCGAAGCATGGCCCGGCGAACATATCCGCGTCGGCTATCTGGCGCAGGAGCCAGAGCTTGATCCGACCAAAACGGTCAAGGAAAACGTCATGGATGGCGTGCGCGCGGTTGCCGACCTTGTGGACCGTTTTAACGAGATTTCGACCATCATGGGCGATCCGCCCGAAGATGCCGACTTTGACGCGCTCATGGAAGAAATGGGCACGCTTCAGGAAAAGATTGATGCTGTTGATGGTTGGTCGCTCGATAGCCAGCTTGAGCTCGCTATGGACGCGTTGCGTTGCCCTCCCGGCGACAGCCCAGTCACCAGCCTTTCGGGTGGTGAAAAGCGCCGTATCGCGCTGACGCGGCTCTTGCTGGAAAAGCCAGACATCCTGCTGCTCGACGAACCGACCAACCACTTGGACGCAGAGTCCGTTGCGTGGCTGGAAAAGCATTTGGTCGATTATAAGGGCAACGTCATTCTCGTCACCCACGATCGCTATTTCTTGGATAATGTAGTCAGCTGGATCCTCGAGCTCGATCGCGGTCGTTACTTTGTTTATGAAGGCAATTATTCGACCTATCTGGAAAAGAAGGCGAAGCGTCTGGAGCAGGAATCGCGTGAAGACGCGGGCCGTCAAAAGGCGATTAAGGACGAGCTGGAGTGGATCAGGCAAAGTCCAAAGGCCCGGCAAACCAAATCGAAAGCGCGTATCAAATCCTTTGACCAGCTGGTCGAGGCGCAAGAAAACCGCACCCCAGGCAAGGCGCAGATCGTCATTCAGATACCTGAACGTTTGGGCAGCAAGGTTATTGAGGTCAAAAATGTCACCAAGGCTTATGGTGATAAATTGCTCTTCGAAAATCTGTCCTTCACCATTCCGCAGGGCGGCATCGTCGGCGTCATTGGCCCCAACGGTGCGGGTAAATCGACTTTGTTCCGCCTTATCACCGGTCAGGAAGTTCCGGATTCGGGTGAAGTGGAAATCGGCGAA
>JBEDET010000013.1:0-40031 GCA_041175505.1 Pseudomonadota bacterium | reverse complement strand
GGCCGCGCGGTTCAGCAATATGATGACAAGACACTCTGGCAAATGGGCATGTCCGGTGAGGATAGCCTTGCCGCGGCAGCTGTTGACCGTTTTTGCCTGTCGCTGGGCAGCGTTGCCGGTGACATCGCGCTGGCTCAGGGCGGCTTTGCAGGGGTCGTCATCGCGGGCGGCCTTGGACTGCGTATCAAGGATAGCTTAGTGCGTTCAGGCTTTGCCGAACGTTTCCGCGCCAAAGGCCGCTTTGAAGGATTGATGTCCTCCATTCCCGTTAAACTGATCACCCATCCGCAGCCCGGCCTTTTCGGCGCAGCGGCGGCCTATGCCCAGCAACATATCGAGAAAGAATAGCCCATGACGCCCGTTGAAAAAATCATGCGCACTGCGCCCGTTATCCCCGTTCTGGTGATTGAAGATGCGGCGCACGCGCGCGCAATTGCTGAGGCATTGGTTGCAGGTGGTTTGCCGGTGTTAGAGGTCACGTTGCGCACATCCGCGGCATTGGATGCCATTGCCGAAATGAAGAAAGTGCCGGGCGCAATTGTTGGTGCAGGCACCGTTGTTGATGTGGCAGGCCTGGACAGCGCAATCGCGGCTGGCGCGGAGTTTATCGTTTCGCCTGGCCTGACCGACAATTTGGGCAAAGCCGCCGTCGCCAAGAATATTCCGTTCCTTCCCGGCGTCGCGAGCGCGGGCGATATCATGCGCGGACTTGATCTGGGCCTGACACATTTCAAATTCTTCCCGGCGGAAGCAAATGGCGGTCTTCCTGCGCTGAAATCGCTTATCGGCCCGTTCGGTCAATGCAAATTCTGCCCAACCGGCGGCATCAAACAGGAAACGGCGGCAGATTGGCTCGCGGTTCCTGAAATTTTATGTGTTGGTGGAAGCTGGCTTGTTGGTAAAGGCGTTCCTGATGTTGCCGCGATAGAATCTGCAGCGCGCGCAGCATCGGCATTACGCAACTAACGGAGACGCAAGGCACATGGCCGAAGAAATTGAATGGTGGGACTTTGACGCAGCAGAAGATTTGATCGACGCTGTTGTCGGCGACGTCAGCTTCATCATCGAAAGTGCACTTGATGCCCGTGGCCAAGCGTTGGTTGCGTTTCCGGGCGGTTCGACACCAAAGCCTATTTTGGAAAAGCTGGCACAAGCCAATATCCCTTGGAAAAGTGTGACGATCATCCCGACCGATGACCGGTTGGTTCCCGTCGACAATGCGCTGTCGAATGTTGCAATGATTGCAAAGATATTCATTCCGAAAGGCGCGCGCGTGTTGCCGATCACCAGCGATGCGGCGGATTATAAATTGGCCGGAGGTGCAGCAAACGCCCGGCTTGCAGACCTGCATTGGCCACCCGATCTTGTCTGGCTGGGTATGGGCACGGATGGGCATACCGCGTCGATATTCCCGGGACCGGATCTCGAAACCGCACTCGAAGGTGGCAAAGATGTGCGCGCCGTTGGTGTTGCGCCAGACCCGCTCCCGCCTGAAGCCCCGGTCAACCGGGTCACCTTGACAGCATCTGCAATCTCTACCGCGCGTACTGCGATATTGGTGATCAATGGTGCCGAGAAACGTGCCGTGCTTGAGGCA
Organism: Pseudomonadota bacterium; assembly: GCA_041175505.1. Taxonomy (GTDB): domain Bacteria; phylum Pseudomonadota; class Alphaproteobacteria; order Sphingomonadales; family Sphingomonadaceae; genus Sphingorhabdus_B. Next base: position 38,434 of record JBEDET010000013.1, on the reverse strand, counting down.
GCGATTGAGCAGGGGAGTAAGTCAGCTTACCCCGTTGGCCGCGTGCTCGACAAGATTGCCGTCCCCGTCGACATATATTGCTTGGATGATTGATTTAAACGCGGCGTAGCTTGCCAGGCACGGGCGGCGTCGTATTCAGCCTTTGAAGATATAGGGGCAGGTCGAGCGCACCAGTGCTAACAGGCTTGCGTACGTCTTTCGGATTGATGTGGTGATCAAACGCAATGCCCGCACGGCCGTCTGTTGCCCATGCAATGTGACCGCTGACCCAACCGATGCTGCGCAGCTTTATCTCCACCGGTTCACCGCGCGGTGCATCTGTTGGGATTTCCGCCATCAGCCCACCGGCTGACAGGTTGCGAATGCGCACTTCGTGTTCATCTTTTGTGTTGGGAAAGCGCAGAATTGCCTTCAGAAAAAGGCTGTCGCGATCCATGCTCCGCTTTGCAGCCGACATGTTAATTTCGCCGAATGAGTCATTCATGATGCAGCACCAAGCACAGAATTGGGAATAATTCAGGCTCGGACAATGCCAGCTAAGTGTAGCCAAATGGTTAATTCGCGGATCAACCTGATGGATTGCGCATGGTTACATCAACCATGATCGTTGAACGTCGCGGTGTTAGTCGTCGCGCGAAACGCGTTCCTGCCGTTCGTGCCGTTCCTGCGCCTCAAGCGTCATTGTCGCGATGGGCCGGGCGCGCAGTCGGGCAAGTGAAATCGGCTCGCCTGTTACCTGGCAATAACCATATTCGCCTTCGGTGATGCGGCGAAGTGCGGATTCGATTTTGGATATCAGTTTGCGCTGACGATCGCGGGTTCGCAATTCGATCCCCCAGTCCGTTTCGCTCGACGCGCGGTCGTTCAGATCAGGTTCGCGCATAGGGCCATCCTGAAGCTGATTCAGCGTCCCCTGCGATTCCGCCAAGATACTGTTTTTCCAGTCAACCAACTGTTTTTCAAAATATTTCAGCTGACGATCGTTCATAAACGGCTCGTCGTCGCTGGGAATATATGACGGGTCAATATCGTAACCGGAATTGTTCAATTCTCCGGTATTCGTTTGAGGCTCGGCGCTTGCGCCCATGTTAGATTCTCCACCTCTGGCGGGCCCCGCAAAACCAAGGTTGCCGCGTCCAAATCCACTCTCGTCGGCGCTATAGACTCACGCCAAAACCCGCACAAGCAGCAAATGTTACAGAAAGTCATAGGTTCCATAAAAGCTGTGGAAACGGCGCGCTGCCCTTTTTCGTTGCGAAACCGATGCACGAACGGCATAGCCCGCCAATATGCATGACCTAAAATATATCCGCGAAAATCCGCAAGACTTTGACGCCGCCCTTATCCGCAGGGGCGCTGCACCCGTTGCTGCATCGGTTCTGGCGCTGGATGAAAATCGCCGCGCTTTGTTGACTGAAATGCAAAATGCGCAAGCACGCCGCAACGAAGCGTCCAAAGCAATCGGCGCTGCTATGGGCAAGGGCGATACCGCGACCGCAGAGGCGCTGAAAGCCGAAGTTGCTGCATTGAAGGATACATTGCCGGCATTGGAAGAGCAGGAACGCGCGGCAGGCGAAGAATTGGATACGCTGCTCGCCGGGCTGCCTAATTTGCCGGCTGACGACACGCCAGATGGTGCAGACGAGACAGAAAATGTTGAAGTCGCGCGGTGGGGAACCCCGCGCAGTTTTGAATTTGAACCCCGCGATCATGCCGACTTGGGCCCAGTGCTTGGCCTCGACTTCGAAACGGGCGTTGCAATTTCGGGTGCGCGCTTCACCTTCATGCGTGGACAAATGGCGCGGCTTAATCGCGCGCTTGGTCAGTTCATGCTGGATTACCAGACCGGACAGCGCGGTTACACAGAATGCGCCACGCCCTATCTGGTGCGTCAGGAATCGTTGTTTGGTACCGGACAGCTTCCAAAATTTGCCGAAGACAATTTCCAGACGACCGATGGCCGTTGGCTTATCCCAACCGCCGAAGTTTCGTTGACCAACAGCGTGCGCGAACAGATTTTGGACGAGAGCGTTCTGCCGATCCGTATGACCGCATTGACGCCCTGTTTCCGTTCCGAAGCGGGCGCGGCGGGACGCGATACGAAAGGCCTGATCCGCCAACACCAGTTTGAAAAGGTGGAGCTGGTTTCCATCGTTCGCCCCGAAGACAGTGCCGCCGAACATGAACGTATGGTGGAAAGTGCCGAGGGTATCTTGCAAGCGCTCGAGTTGCCATATCGCAAGATGCTGCTGTGCACCGGTGACATGGGTGCCAGCGCGCGCAAGACCTATGATCTTGAGGTCTGGTTGCCGGGACAGGGGCTGTACCGTGAAATTTCGAGCTGCTCGAACTGCGGTGATTGGCAGGCCCGCCGTATGAACACGCGCTACCGCCCTGCGGAAAGCAAAGGCAATGTGTTTGTGCACACGTTGAATGGTTCTGGCTTGGCCGTTGGCCGTACGCTGGTTGCCGTACTTGAAAATCATCAGCAAGCGGACGGCAGCGTGACCGTTCCGGCCGCGCTGCTGCCATATATGGGCGGCCTGACGAAGCTGGAGATTGCGGCCTGATGCGCATTTTATTGACCAATGATGATGGTGTGAATGCGCCGGGCCTTAAGGTGTTGGAAGCGATTGCCCGGACCCTTAGCGATGATATCTGGATTGTCGCACCGGCTGAGGAAAATTCAGGGGCAGGTCATTCGCTGACACTGACCAAGCCTGTCCGCATCCGCCAACATGGCGAAAAACATTATTCGGTTGCGGGGACGCCAACCGATTCTGTGATGCTCGGCATTGGTGTCATCATGAAAGATGCAAAGCCCGACCTGATTTTGTCCGGCGTCAACCGTGGTGCCAATCTTGGTGATGATATTACTTATTCGGGCACAGTCGCTGCGGCGATGGAAGGGGCGTTGGCGGGAATCCGGTCCATTGCGCTGAGCCAAGTGTATAGCAAAGAAGGCATGGCGGACGCCGTGCCCTTTTCAGCCGCCGAAGCGTGGGGCGAGCGCGTGCTGCGTCCGTTGTTGGATACGCCGCATACGCCGCGCACGTTAACCAACATCAACTTCCCGCCGCTCTTGCCGCAGGATGTCAAAGGCATCAAAGTCGCGCGGCAGGGGTTCCATGACTATAGCCGCGGTTCGATCGTCAAGGGCACGGATCCGCGCGGCTACGACTATTATTGGTTCGGGCTTCATGGGATGGTGCACACGCCCGGCCATGATACCGACCTTGAGGTGATTGAGGATGGCTATATCGCAGTGACCCCGCTGCAGCTTGACTTAACCCATCGCGAGTCCCTCGCAAATCTTCGGAGTGCTTACAGCGGATAAGGGAAAACTATTCGCTGCAGCGTGCCAGTTACGTTGCGTTAGGGATCATTGTTCATCCCACTGAAATTCCGCCACATGGCCAGCCTTCGCAACCAACCAGACGGACTGAAACGCGGCAATCCGCGTGCGTACGGCCTCAATCGATTGGGGCGTCAGAGCAGGCATCGGAACAAATGAAGCCTCGCAGGCGGTTTTGGCAATCGAGATAAAGGTTTCGGCATCCGCCGGGGCACCCCACGCGTCGGATTCGAAACATTCCACCAAGCGTTCTGCCTGAAGCAACTGCACAATATGTTCGTCGGGCGCCTGCGCCCGTGACGCGCTGGTGTGGCCCGCTTGTTTTGCAATTTCCTGAATATCTGCGGGACTATGTCCTTTTGCCACCATTCCCCAAAATGCCATTGGCAAGTTCAACTCGGTTTCGACGAAATAATGGATCGCATCATGCGGCGTCACGCCTTTTTTCGGGAAGGTTGCGGTCTCCGTCGAGCCGTCGTTCCTAACAATAGCGAGAAAATCGCGATCCGTGCCTTTGGTAATTTTTATGATCATTGTTGGATTGTTATCCTGACGCGCAGCGCAAATCTATACTGCCCGTGACAAGCGTGCCGAAACCCGCTATGCGGCCCGCCATCATGGCAACTCAAATCAAAGCAGCGCCGAAGGTCGGCATGGTATCACTTGGCTGTCCCAAGGCGCTGGTCGATAGCGAACGGATCCTCACAAAGCTGCGCGCTGATGGCTATGGCTTGTCGCCCGATTATGCGGGTGCCGACGTCGTGCTGGTCAATACCTGTGGCTTTCTGGACTCCGCAAAGGAAGAGAGCCTTGAGGCTATTGGAGAGGCGATTGCGGAAAACGGCCGCGTGATTGTCACAGGCTGCATGGGTAATGAAGCCGACGTCATCCGTGCGCGCTTCCCTGATGTGCTCGCGATTACCGGCGCGCATCAATATGAAGCCGTTGTTTCGGCGGTTCATGAAGCTGCGCCACCGACACGCGGTGCGTTTGTGGACTTGGTTCCCGAAGGTGGATTGAAGCTGACCCCGCGCCATTATAGCTATTTAAAGATTTCCGAAGGTTGCAACCACAGCTGCGCCTTCTGCATCATTCCGTCGTTGCGCGGAAAGCTTGCGAGCCGCCGGATTGACGCCGTGTTGCGTGAGGCAGAGAAGCTGGTCGCGGCGGGCACCAAAGAGCTTTTGGTTATTTCGCAAGACACGTCTGCTTATGGCGTTGATACGCGGCACGAGCCACGCGAGTGGCAGGGGCGTCAGGTGCGCGCGCATATGACTGACCTCGCCCGCGAATTGGGCAGCTTGCGGACGAGTGAGGGCATCGCGCCTTGGGTCCGGTTGCATTATGTCTATCCTTACCCGCATGTTGATGACGTAATTCCGTTGATGGCCGAAGGGTATCTGACGCCATATCTCGATATCCCGTTTCAACATGCCGCGCCGAATGTTCTCAAAGCCATGAAGCGCCCCGCCAATGAAGCGAAGGTGCTTGAGCGTATCCGCAACTGGCGCAACATCGCGCCTGATATCGCTATCCGGTCAAGCTTTGTGGTCGGATTTCCGGGCGAAACCGATGCGGATTTCCAATATCTGCTCGACTGGTTGGACGAAGCGCAGCTGGACCGGGTCGGGGCTTTCCGTTTCGAACCTGTGGAAGGTGCGCAAGCGAATGATCTGCCAAACCCTGTTCCTGAAGAGGTGAAGGAAGAGCGGTTCCAGCGTATCATGGAAAAGACAGCGGCGATTAGCGCTGCGAAGCTTGCCGCAAAGGTTGGACGCAATATCCCTGTCATTATCGACGAGATTGGCGACGCCGATGAAGATGGCAGCGTTGGCGCCACCGGACGGTCGCAAGCCGACGCACCTGAAATCGATGGCCATGTCTATTTGCGTGACGTTGCACCGACCTTAAAGGCGGGCGACATCGTTCACGTCGACATCGAAGACGCTGACGAGCACGACCTGTTTGGCGTTGTTGCCTGATTTAAGGCACCTGAATAGGCGTAACGGGCGTCCGCCTTTAAAGGCTTAGCGCGACTTTGGCGGCAGCGGGAAGAAGCCTGATGTGCGCGCGACATATTCCGCATAGCCGGGCCGCGTTTTCTTCATGCCATATTCTAGCATCGGCTTGCCCGACCAGCGCGTGAGCGTGAAGGTCAGGAATACCGGGCCAATGATGCTGATCCAACCTGGCAGACCAGTCTCACATGCAATGAGCCAAATGCCCCACCATGCGCAGGCATCGCCGAAATAATTGGGGTGCCGAGTATAGCGCCATAAGCCAGTGTCGAGCACCTTGCCTTTGTTGGCTGGGTCGGCCCGGAATGCGTTAAGCTGCGCATCACCAATGGTTTCAAACAATATGCCGATGATCGCAATAATCGCGCCGGCAAATGCAAGCGGACCTAAAGCTGCGTTCGCACCATCGCTGTACGCGATGCCGAGCTGTGCGGGCAGGCAGGTGATGAACAGCAACGGGGCTTGAGTCAGAAAAACCGACTGCAGCGACGTTTTGCTCCAGCTCCAGCCCTTTTTCTCCATCACGCTGCGCATGATTTTTTCATAACGCGGATCTTCGCCATGCGCGCGCCAGCGAGTCCACAAATGCAACGAAAGCCGCAGCCCCCACAATGTCGTCAAGCCAAGCAGCAAATGCGAAAGCGCGCCCGGTGCATCGGATTGCGTCCAGCTTGCCCATGCAAGCAGCACCATTCCGAAGGCCCAAAACGCGTCAATAAATGAAACATCGCGGATCTTGACCGAATACGCCCAGAGCAGAAGTATGACTGCAAGCAGGGCAGTCGCGTTGATTGCAAGTGTTTGACCGATAGCTGTCATGTTTCATCCTTTGCAAAAATGCCGGTCATCCCTTTCGCAGGGTATTTTGGCACAACAGTAGAATAGATTTCGGCGACCTTTTTCATGTCAGCCTTATAATCACCCGTGGGCCAAATCTCTGGCCCTAAGCCACCGGATTTTGACTGATAATCCATCATGCCAACGACCAGCGGCACGCCGGCGCCCATGGCGATATGGTAAAAGCCGGTTTTCCATGCTTTGACGTTGCCCCGTGTGCCCTCAGGCGCGATGGTGAGCATGAATTCTTTTCTACGGCCGAATTCATCAATCATCTGCTGAACATAATTTTTGTTCGATGTGCGATCCACCGGGACGCCGCCCATATCGAGCATGAAGTTTGTAAATGGCCAACGGAAGAGAGAAGATTTTCCCATGAAATGTGGCATAATTCCAAGGTCATCGGTTAGCCCCAGAAAATACACAAAGTCCCAGTTGCTGGTGTGTGGCGCCGCAATCAACACGAATTTACGCGATTCGGGCACGACGCCATGGGCATGCCATCCGCCGCGTTTGTATATTCCGACCAATGCCCGCCTGACCAGCCGGGACAACCAGCTAGGCTGACGTTCCTTCAAAGACATATTTTGTCTTCCTCCCCCGTTGCTTCCATAACTGCGTTACAAACCTTTTCAAACGTCTTGTTTCATAAATACGCAAGCGCTAGGCACGCGGACGCAATTACAAAAACAAGCGGGAACAATCATGTCGCATTCAGCGCACGGCGCCATACCGGTCATTTCAGCTACTGGCTTATTCACGCCAACCGATACCATCAGCAATGCGGAGCTTGTTGCCAGCTTTAACGCTTATGCCGATCGGTATAACGCAGCGCATCCAGATGCAGAGCCACTGACGCACAGCTCGGTTGAGTTTGTGGAAAAGGCCAGCGGTATAAAGTCGCGCCATGTCATGGACAAAACCGCGATATTGGATCCGGACATTATGGAGCCACGCTACGCAGAGCGTCCGAATGACCAGATTTCGCTTATGGCGGAAATCGGTGTGGCGGCGTGCCGGGACGCATTGGCTAAGGCTGGCCGCGACATTGCCGACGTTGACGCTGTTTTATGTGCGGCATCCAATATGCAGCGTGCCTATCCTGCCATGGCGGTCGAGATTCAGCATGAATTGGGCATGGAGCGCGGTTTCGGTTTCGATATGAATGTCGCTTGCTCGTCGGCCACCTTTGGCATCCAGACGGCTGCCGACTATATCCGCAGCGGTAACGCCCGTTCTGTATTGGTCGTAAACCCAGAGATTACCTCGGGTCACCTCAACTGGCGCGATCGCGATAGCCACTTTATCTTTGGTGACGTGGCAACCGCCATTTTGGTCGAAGCGAAGGACTTGGCGCCAGCGCAGCATTGGGAAATTTTGGGTACGCGTTTGAAAACCCAGTTTTCGAACAATATCCGCAACAATTTCGGGTTTCTAAATCGCGCGGATGGCAATGGCCCGGTCGATCAGAGCGGACCGCGCAACGACAAATTGTTCGTCCAAGAAGGCCGGAAGGTTTTCAAGGAAGTCGTGCCTATGGTTGGACAGATGATCCTTGAGCACGCCGAAAGCCTTGGCCTGTCAGGGTCAGATTTGCGCCGCTTGTGGCTGCATCAGGCCAATACCGGAATGAACCGGCTTATCGCGCAAAAGGTGCTCGGGCATGAAGCTGTTGAGGATGAGAGCCCAACGGTTCTCGACACATATGCCAACACCTCAAGCGCTGGTTCGATAATCGCGTTCCACAAGCATAATCAGGACCTGAAAGCAGGCGACCTTGGCCTTATTTGCTCATTTGGCGCGGGATATTCGGCGGGGTCGGTTTTTGTGCGCAAGGTTGGCTAGGTCCGGTAACGCCCGCAACTAGGCGGCAACGCATTGCCGCTTAATCGGGGACTTTGAATAACGGATATCTGCGGACGATGTCGTCGTACACGGCGGCATGCAGCCGTTGGACAAATTCACAGCCATAATATTCACTCTCATGCCATGCGATCCGCGCTTCGAGCGGGTTATATCCTGGCAACGTCAGGAATATTATCCGGTCAGGGGCAATGAATGACCCCGTCCGCATGCGAAACCCGGATTGCGATAGGTCGACAACGTCAACCTGTTGCCGACCCCCGCCGTGTTCGCGGACGCTTGCCGTGATGGAGACCCCGCTTCGCGTAAATGCGCGATCGTCGTGACCTCCACTATTAAAAACGTCCCCGGCCATCGGTGGCTCCTGATCTCTTGATCCTCCGATAGACGGTAGCGAAATAATCAAATTTAGTCGAGTATCATCGCCAGCAGTATGTAAATCAGGATAGGTGAGCCAAAGCCAACCACGGTCGCGACGGCAAAAATCAGGCGAATGATCATCGCGTCCATCCCGGACCAGTTCGCTAATCCGGCACATACACCGAGAATCTTCTTATTGGTTTTGTCCAATGTTAAACGTGTCATGTCTTCACTCCCTTGTTTTGAACTGCGTTAATATGTTTAGGCAACGATAGTTGAAGCAGGCGCGACGGCTGGTGCAATACTGATACCGATGGTGATGACTGCGCAAAGTACAGCGGCAAAGGCTGAAACGATTTGGGTGCGTGCATATTGTGTCATGTGACGTTCCTGTAAAATCTACCGGACTATTCCGGCCATGCGAGATAGTTTGCACAGGCCGTGCCAAATTGAATGTATTTCATGAAATCATATAGTTAGGTCCGTTTTTGGCATCGGACGAGCGTGAAACAATTTCATATATTGGGAAAAAATACTAACATTTGGTTTGGCGATTTTCCGACAAGCGGCTTGACCGGAACATGCCACTATAGCAGGCACGTTATATGGTCCTGTCCCGCCTGTCCTTGAATGATTTTCGCAACCATGCCGCGCTTGAGATCCGTCCCAATGCGCAGTTCATTGCGCTTCATGGGTCAAATGGTGCGGGCAAGACGAACATTCTGGAGGCCGTTTCGCTGTTGGTTCCGGGGCGTGGCCTTCGCCGCGCCGCCATGTCGGATATGGTCCGCGCTGGCGGTGGCGGTGGATTTGCCATCGTCGCTGAAGTGTCGGGGAATGTCATTGGAACGGGCGTGAGCGCGGAGCAGCCCGAGCGCCGCAAAGTCCGCGTGAACGAGAGCAATGCGTCGATTAACAGCCTTGCGGAATGGCTGTCGGTCATTTGGCTGACGCCGGCGATGGACCGCCTGTTTGCAGATGGTTCCGCCGCGCGGCGTCGGTTTCTGGACCGCCTTGTGCTGGCACTCAGTCCTCAGCATGCCCGTCACAGCAGTCGCTATGAAAAGGCCATGCAGCAACGCAACAAGCTGTTGTCAGGGACCGTGCCCGCTGACCCGCTTTGGTTGGATGCCCTTGAACAACAGATGGTGGAGAGCGCCCACGCCATTCAAGCTGCGCGTACCGGCTTGGTTGATGCCTTGCGCGACCAATTGCAAAGTGCGCCTTCGGGGCCATTTGCGGTTCCGCTGATCAGCCTTGTCGATAAGGCAGGCCCAGCAGAGGGTGATCTGGCCGTGATCTGGCGTCAGGGCCGCAACCGTGACGCCGCCGCCGGGCGCACATTATTTGGTCCACATCGCGCGGACCTCGACGTCATACATAAGGATTCCGGCCAAATGGCGGAGCAGTGTTCGACGGGTGAGCAAAAAGCATTGTTGCTATCGCTCATCCTCGCACACGCCGCGTTGGTGTCCGCGCAGCGTCAGGCACCGCCAATCCTGCTTCTGGATGAAGTTGCAGCGCATCTCGATCCGTCAAGACGCGCTGCATTGTTTGCGTTACTGGCCGAAACCGGTGCGCAGGTCTGGATGACCGGAACCGAGCCCGAATTGTTCAACGGTATAGGGCCTTCTGCCCAACTGCTGCCAGTCGGGCAGAACTAGACGCTTTACTCGGCCTTGCTTGCCTTTTTCACGACCTTCTTCTTTGGCGCCTTGGGCTTTGTGGCCTTGGGTGCCGCGGGCGTTACTTCAAAACTTGGTGCGCCGTCCTTCATGTGCACAGCCACTTCGCCGCCATGCACGAGTTTTCCAAACAGAAGCTCTTCAGCAAGCGGCTGCTTGATCTTCTCTTGGATCAGGCGCCCCATTGGCCGTGCGCCGTATAGCTTGTCATAGCCACGTTCCGTGAGCCATGCGCGCGCTTCGTCGTCCAGTTTGATGTGCACATTCTGGTCGGCGAGTTGCAGTTCAAGCTGCAGAATGAACTTGTCGACAACGCGCGCAACAACGTCCGTTGGCAGATAGGCAAATGGCACGGTTGCATCCAGACGGTTGCGGAACTCCGGCGCAAACATCTTTTTGACGGCTTCGTCTCCAGCATCTTCCTTGCTGATGTTATTGCCGAAACCAATGCCTTCTTTGGCCATGTCACTGGCACCCGCATTGGTTGTCATAATCAAAATGACGTTCCGGAAATCAACGGTCTTGCCATGATGGTCGGTTAGGCGGCCATTATCCATGACCTGAAGCAAGATATTGAACAGGTCAGGATGGGCTTTTTCGATTTCGTCGAGCAACAACACGCTGTGCGGGCTTTGGTCGACGGCATCGGTCAGCAGGCCGCCTTGATCAAAACCGACATAGCCAGGAGGCGCACCGATCAGGCGGCTGACGCTGTGGCGCTCCATATATTCGGACATGTCGAAACGCTTGAGCGGAATGCCAAGGATGGACGCGAGTTGACGCGCGACTTCGGTCTTGCCGACGCCGGTTGGGCCGCTGAACAAATAGCTGCCGATAGGCTTTTCAGTGTCACGCAAGCCGGCCCGGCTGAGCTTGATGGCGCTGGCAAGCACCTCAATCGCCTTGTCCTGTCCGAACACAACGCGCTTCAGATCGGCTTCAAGCGTACTGAGCGCGGTCTTGTCATCGCTGGACACCTGCTTTGGCGGAATGCGGGCGATGGTGGCAATAACAGCCTCAATCTCGCGCGCAGTGATGAGCTTCCGACGCTTCGATGGTGCAACTAGCATTTGCATCGCGCCAACCTCGTCAATGACGTCGATGGCTTTATCCGGCTGCTTGCGGTCGTTGATGTAGCGCGATGACAGTTCAACCGCGGCCTTAATGGCCTCTGGTGTATACTTCACCTTATGATGCTCTTCGAATGCGGACCGCAGGCCGGCGAGGATTTTGATGGTATCCTCAATGCTTGGTTCGTTGACGTCAATCTTTTGGAACCGGCGCAGCAATGCGCGGTCTTTTTCGAAATGGTTTCGGAATTCCTTGTATGTCGTCGACCCGATGCAGCGAATGGTGCCGCCGGACAAAGCAGGTTTCAGCAAGTTGGACGCATCCATCGCGCCGCCGCTGGTTGCGCCCGCGCCGATAACCGTGTGGATTTCGTCAATAAACAATATCGCATCGGGCAGCTTTTCGAGTTCCGACACCACGGCCTTTAACCGTTCTTCGAAATCACCACGATAGCGGGTGCCGGCCAGAAGCGCGCCCATATCGAGTGAATAAATCACCGCGGGCAACAATACTTCTGGAACCTGCTTTTCAACGATACGGCGCGCCAGACCCTCGGCTATCGCCGTTTTGCCGACGCCGGGTTCGCCGACATATAATGGGTTGTTCTTCGACCTGCGGCACAAAATCTGCACCGTGCGATCAACCTCAGCCGCGCGGCCGATGAGCGGATCAATGCGGCCTTGCTTGGCTTTTTCGTTTAGATTGACGGTGAACTGATCAAGCGCACCCTCTTTCTTGTCCTTCTTCGCCTTTGTATCCTCGGGCTCTTCGCCCTTTTGCTCGGAACCAGAGACGGGGCGCGGCTCGGCAAGCTTGCCGTCCTTGCCAATGCCATGGCTGATATATGAAACCGCGTCGAGGCGGCTCATATCCTGCTGCTGCAGGAAATAGACGGCGTAGCTTTCACGTTCGGAGAATAAGGCCACCAAAACATTGGCGCCCGTCACGACATCTTTGCCCGAGCTTTGGACGTGCAATATCGCGCGCTGAACCACGCGTTGGAAGCCGCTGGTGGGGGAGGGGTCTACCTTGCCTTCGACCCGCAAACTTTCGAGTTCGGTGTCGAGATAAGTGATGATGATGTCGGACAGCTCGCCGAGGTCTACACCGCATGCCTGCATGACCTTCGCCGCATCTGCATCATCGATGAGTGCGAGCAGCAAATGTTCAAGCGTCGCATATTCATGCGCACGGTCGCCTGCGTGTTTCAATGCGTTGTGAAGCGTTGCTTCCAGCGACTCCGCAAATGATGGCATGTTATCGTCTCCCTTAAATGAGTCGCTGTCGCTTGAGCACTATATTGGCGCGGCCTTCTTTGCTTTCAAGCAACATGAGGCAGATAACGGTTTTCATCCCCAGTTTCTTCATCCTATGGGACCGATTTGCGGCATCTGCCGTTTATTTTTTAAACAAAGCGTCGGCAACACTGCGATGCTTGCTGGCGAAGGCTATCTTACCCTCACAGCGTACAATTTCCGCCTTTAAAGCAGCGATGCGGGTTTCAAGTTCCGCAACAGAAAGGGCATCAATATCTTGCTTCACAAGATTATTGAGTGGGTCGTCCCGGCGTAACGGTAGATTGTCGTCGATTTCCATGGTTCATATTTTACCCATGAGCGGTTGCTGTCAATATGATGCTTCCCTAAAAGGCATCTCAATTGACATGGGGATGCAATAGACATGGAAAAACTGCCTGAATTGATGACGGCGATCGAGATTTCGACGCCGGGTGGCCCTGAAGTACTGATCGCGGCAGAGCGGCCAGTGCCAAGCCCTGGCGATGGTGAGCTGCTTTTGAAGGTTGCCTTTGCCGGCGTAAACAGGCCGGATGTCATTCAACGCAAAGGTCTATATCCGCCGCCGCCAGGCGCGAGCGATCTGCCCGGACTGGAACTATCGGGTATTGTTGTCTCGGTCGGTGCGGGCGTGTCCCGCGAGCTTTTGGGCACGCGCCAATGTGCGTTGGTATCGGGCGGCGGATATGCCGAATATTGCATCGCCCGCGCCGATGTTTGCTTGCCCGTTCCAGCGGGCATGGAAATGGCGCAAGCCGCGGCATTGCCGGAAACGCTGTTCACCGTGTGGCACAATGTGTTTGAACGCGGCTACGCGGCGCCCGGCGAAACCGTCCTCATCCATGGCGGCACGAGCGGCATTGGAACCATGGCGATCAAATTGGGCAAATTGTTTGATCTTAATGTCATTGTAACCTGTGGCTCCGACGACAAATGCGCCGCCGCAAAGGCAATCGGCGCGGATCATGCCATAAATTACAACAGCACAGATTTTGTCGCTGAAGTAAAAACGATCACCAACGGCGCGGGCGTGCATCTCGTTCTGGACATGGTCGCAGGTGGTTATGTTGCGCGCAATCTTCAGTGTCTGCGCGAAGATGGCCGGCATGTGACCATTGCAGTTCAAGGCGGGATGACCGCTGAGCTCAATATGGCCTATATTATGTCCCGCCGGTTGATGCTGACCGGATCCACGCTACGCCCGCGCACCGCAGAATTTAAGGCTTTGTTGGCGCAGGAAATATCCACAACGGTTTGGCCAATGGTCTGCGACGGCGCGTTGCGGCCCGAAATGGACCGGATATTCCCGTTGGCCGATGCCGCCGGAGCCCACGCCTATATGGAATCCGGCGCGCATGTTGGGAAGATTATGCTGGAAGTTTAAGCGGCTGGCGGCGGCAAGCCGTCCAGCCATGCTTTTACGTCGGCAGCGCTCTTCTCCGGAATTTCTTCCATTGGGATGTGGCCGACGCCCGGATAAATAATCAGCTTGGCTTGCGGCAAGGCGTCCGCGAACCACCGCGCAGCACTTACGGGGATGAGGTTATCCTCTTCTCCCCACATGATCATCGCAGGCACCTTGATTGCCGCCAGCTTCTCTGTGCTGCCGGCGTGCATGTTTCGAAGGTTTGCAAAGCGCTTCATCGTTGCTTCGCGGTTACCGGGATAGCGGTTAAGCTCCCAATAGCGGTCGACAAGCTTTGCATCGATTTTCGATTGAACGCTCATGGAGGTTTTGACGCTGGCTTCAAAAATGCTGCGTGGGGCAATAAAGCGCGCGGCCTCTTTGATAACCGGCATCCGCATCAAACGGAAACCGATTGGGATATTACCAGATTTGGCAGAAGGCTGGCCGCTGGCATCAACCAGCAACATCGCCTCGACTTTTTCGGGGTGCGTGAGTGTGTACATCCACGTAACGCCGCCACCCATTGAGTTGCCGCCGATTATGGACTTTGTGACATTCAGCCGTGTCAGCAATCTGTCGACGACCCCGACATAGGTCGCGGCGTCATAGGTACCGGATGGATTTTGCCCGGTCAGGCCATGGCCGGGAAGGTCCATCGAAATGATACGATATTCCTTGCCCAATATCTGGACCCACGGCTCCCACGTATGCAGCGATGCGTTTGATCCGTGAATGAGGACAAGAACGCGACCGTCCCGATTACCTTCATCGCGATAGTGCACGCGCAGGCCAGGTTCCAGTTCGGCAAAGCGTGATGCGCTGCTGCTATATTTGGTTTCCATCGCAGCGGCATCGGTATCTGGCGCATATCCCCAGATAAAGACTCCGGCGACCGCGACCACGAGCACAACAACGAGCCATTTGATAAGACGTTTCATTTCTTCCCCCAATCAATGGCTGGATTGCATGCCAGACGGGCAATGCGCAAGCCCCCACGCGCATTGTCGCTTGCCGATGCGGTAAAGTTCGCCTAATGCGCTGTTCAAGATTTTCAGGCCGCTCCGTAAGGGGCGGCCCTTATTATTGGAGCAAAAGACATGGCCACCCCTTTGATGCCACATGCGACTGCCGCTTGGTTGGTCGACAATACTGGTTTGAGCTTCTCGCAAATTGCCGAGTTCTGCGGCATCCATATTCTTGAAGTTCAGGCTATGGCGGATGACATGACTGGCTCGAAATATACCGGTCGTGACCCTGTGCACGCGGGCGAATTGTCGATGGAAGAAATCGAAAAGGGTCAGGCAGATGAAGACTATGTCCTTCAAATGTCCAAGGGCCCAGATCAGGTGCGCCGCACAAAGGGACCGCGCTATACGCCAGTTTCAAAGCGTCAGGATAAGCCAGACGGCATTGCCTGGCTGTTGCGCAACCATCCGGAAATTTCCGATGGCGCGATCTGCAAGTTGATCGGAACGACGCGCAACACGATTGCCGCCATTCGCGACCGCAGCCATTGGAACATTGCTGAAATCCAGCCAAAGGATCCCGTAACGCTTGGTCTGACTTCGCAACGCGAGCTCGATGCCATCGTTAATCGCGCCGCCAAAAAGGCAGGTATTGATAACACTGCGGCAAATGATGCCCGCCTTGGCACGGATCGTGACGCGCTGATCCAAGAATTGCGTGCAGAACGTACCGAAGCGGCGCGCCGCGCGGAAGCTGCTCTCAACGGTGAAGTAGAACCCGCTGAAAAGGCAGAGCTGACCGCGGATACCTTGTTCAAAAAAGCGGGCGAATAAGGACCACGTCGTCATTGCCTTAATCGCTTGATTAAGGCACGGATGGGCTATGGCTACCAAAGCAACCCCTGATTACGACGCGTCCCTTGCCGACCATGGATTTGAAGCGAAAGAGTTTAAGGGGCTAACATACCCCTTAGGCGACCATGCCCCGGCTTATGGCGAAATCTACCGTATCGCGCCGGACATTGGCTGGACGCGTATGCCGGTGCCTGGCAATTTGGCCCATATCAACCTGTGGCTATTGGACGAGGACGAGGCCGGCTATGCGCTCGTGGACACCGGCCTTTTCATGCCGCCGACCATTGAACAGTGGAAAGCGATGTTCGCGGGCAATTTGGCCGACCGAGAACTCAAGCGGATTTTTGTAACCCATTTCCACCCCGACCATGTTGGCTGCGCGGGATGGCTTTCTAACAAGTTCAAAGTTCCTGTCTGGATGAACCGGACCGAATGGTTGATGGCGCGGATGCTGATCGCTGATCAGGCAGACCAACCGCCCGAAGATGTCTTAAGTAACCGGCGTTTTGCGGGTTTTGACGAAGAACGCATCGATGCCGTGCGTAAGCGCGGTTGGGGCGGGTTTGCGCGTGCGGTGTCACGCCTGCCGACTGGGCATGTGCGTATGGACGACGGTCAAGTCATCCGCGTTGGACGGCGGGATTGGACCGTGATGACCGGTGGCGGACACACACCTGAACATGCCTGCCTTGTCGATTTCAACAATGGCATGATCATCGCGGGTGACCAGATTTTGCCGCGTATCACCTCAAATGTTTCGGTGATGGATAGCGAGCCCAATGCTGACCCGTTGGGTGAGTGGCTGGACTCCATCGCAAAGTTTCGTGCTGCGCTGCCTGCGGATATGCTCGTCCTGCCCGCGCATGGGGAGCCGTTCACCGGCGTGCATGTCCGGTTGGACAAGCTAGCGTCTGGTCACCATGAAAGGCTCGACAAGTTAGAATCTGCCCTGCGGCAAACAGAAATGCGCGCGGTCGATACATTTGCATTGCTGTTCGACCGGGAAATTGATGAAACGGTCTACGGTTTGGCCACCGGCGAGGCGCAGGCGCATTTGCGCTACCTGCACTTTGCCGGTCGGATAAAATGTGAAATCCGCGATGGTGTTGGATGGTATCACGCGGCATAAAGCGCGCATGACACAAAATATCTGGAACAGTCGTTACCGGCATCCTGTCAAATGGGACCAACATTTTGCGCAGTTGGCCTTGCACGATATGTTTTTCCAATCCGCCGAACGGATGGACCGCGCGGCAATCGCCGATTTCATGGGCCGTAAATATAGCTACGCCAATATGGCGGACACCGTCCGGCGGGTTGCCCGTGGTCTTCAGGATAAAGGTATTGGCAGAGGGGACCATGTCGGTCTCTTTCTCCCGAACGTCCCGCATTATATCGCGGCTTATTATGGCGCGCTTGCTGCGGGGGCGACCGTGGTTAACTTCTCGCCATTATACACCGTTGATGAACTGGCCCATCAGGTTGCTGACAGCGGCACGTCTATTTTGTTCACCGTGTCAGCTGCGGCATTGCTGCCGACAGCTATCAAGGTTTTGGACAATAGCAGCCTGAAGGAATTGATTGTCGGCAGCGTCGCCGAAGCATTGCCTAAGGCGAAAAGCTGGGCCTATCGGTTGCTGAAACGCAGCGAGGTGGCGGCAATACCTAACGACAGCAGAATTACGCATTATGCGGCGCTGATCGCAAATGATGGCGATTATGCTGTCCAGCCTTGCACGCCGGAACAAGACATTGCGCAGCTTCAATATACAGGCGGTACGACAGGCACGCCCAAGGGTGCGATGCTTAGCCACCAGAATATAACAGCGAATGCGCGGCAGATTAACATGCTTGATCCGCACAGCGCGGTGAACCAGCCCAATGGCGCTGCAGATGACCGTATTCTGGGTGTTTTGCCGTTCTTCCACGTGTTCGCCAATGCAACGGTGCTTAATCGCACCGTCGCCAATGGTGGCGAGATTGTCATGCTGCCACGTTTTGAGGCGCGTGCTGCGTTGGCCGCCATTAACCGCACTAAGGTGACATCATTGCCCGGCGTGCCGACAATGTATCAAGCATTGCTCGATTGTCCCGATATTGCAAAGACCGATTTCACCAGCTTGCGCGCGTGTATCTCGGGCGGCGCACCTTTGGCGGCCGAACTGAAAGAACGATTTGAAAAGGTAACCGGTGCAGTCGTGATCGAAGGTTACGGGCTGACCGAAAGCTCAGGCGTTGTGTCGTGTAATCCGTATGAAGGTATCAACAAGATCGGCAGCATTGGCCAACCCGTTCCGGGCACCGCTGTGAAATTGGTCGACAAAGAAGACCCTAGCAAGCCAGCAGCCGACGGCGAACCGGGCGAATTGGTGTTTTCAGGTCCGCAGACGATGTGCGGATATTGGAACCGCAAAGATGCGGATGCCGAGGTATTTCTGGGCAAATATTTGCGGACAGGTGACGTCGCGACGATAGATGAAGACGGCTTCATCCACATCGTTGACCGCTTGAAAGACATGATCGCGGTGGGCGGCTTCAAAGTTTTTCCAAGTCAGGTCGAAGACGTCCTCTACAAGCATCCTGCGGTCAAAGAGGCATTGGTTATCGGCGTGCCCGATGCGTATCTTGGAGAGGTGCCGCGCGCATTTGTGACGTTGCACGATGGCGCCACGGAGGATGGCGCCGAATTGACGGCGTGGCTGAACCCGCGTCTTGGAAAGCATGAACGGGTTCAAGGTGTCACCATCCTCGACGTCCTGCCAAAAACTATGATCGGAAAGCTCGACCGCAAGGCTTTGCGTTCCGCGGTCGGGTCCTAAGCATTCGGTTGCATGGTGGCCGACCCCGCAGAGATACGCAAAATCATCCATGTCGATATGGATGCGTTCTATGCCAGTGTGGAGCAGCGCGATAATCCCGAACTGCGCGGCAAGCCGGTCGCCGTCGGAGGATCTTCCAAACGCGGCGTTGTGGCGGCGGCAAGTTATGAAGCGCGGGCATTTGGTGTGCGCTCTGCCATGCCTTCGGTGACCGCATTGCGGCAATGTCCGGACCTCATTTTTGTGAAGCCGCGGTTTGAGGCGTACAAGGCTGTATCGCGTCACATTCGCGAGATATTTGCCCGGCACACCGATGTAATCCAGCCTTTATCGCTGGATGAGGCGTATCTTGATGTCACGCATGACAAGCAGGGCATCGGCTCGGCCGTCAAAATTGCCAAATCCATTCGCGCGGCCATTCGCGAAGAAACCGGACTGACGGCAAGTGCGGGTGTGAGCTACAACAAGTTTATCGCCAAGCTGGCGAGTGACCAGAATAAACCTGATGGCATGTGCGTGATATTGCCCGAACAGGGACCGGAATTCGTCGCAAGCTTACCTGTGCGGCGGTTCCACGGTGTGGGGCCACGCACGGCTGAAAAAATGGCCAAGTTGGGGGTGCATACCGGTGCAGACCTTGCGCAAAAGGACGAGATTTGGTTGTCGCAGCATTTTGGAAGCTGGGGCGCTTACCTTTTTCATGCAGCGCGCGGGATCGACAACCGCCCCGTGAACGCCAATGCTGTGCGTAAATCCATTGGCGCTGAAAGCACCTATTTCGAAGATAAACGCAGCGAGGATGAATTACGCGAAGCGTTAGACGATATTGTCGAGATCGTTTGGGATCGCATTGACCGCAATCAAGCCCAAGGGAAGACGTTGGTCTTAAAGGCGCGCTATTCGGATTTCCGGACCGTCACACGGTCGCGGACGGTTGGGCACATATTATCTGACCGTTCGGCAATCGCGACGCTGGGCCATGCGCTGTTGGATCAGATTTTGCCCGTCGAAATGGGTGTTCGCCTGCTTGGACTGACATTGTCGGGACTTGTTGATCAGAATGACATTGCCGCAGAACCAACAATGCAGGGACAATTCACATTTGATCACGTTGAAAAATGAAACAATCGGCGTTATATCAGAAAACTGTTATGCAGTTATAATACAGGAAGCAGAATGGCCCGGCCACAAACTGATATAGAAGCCGGCAGAACTGCGTTGCTTGAAGTGGTCGATAACCTCGTCCGTAAACGCGGTTCGGTTGATATTTCCATGACGGATTTGGCCGCTGCCTCAGGTATGTCGCCGTCGAACCTGTATCGCTTTTTCGACAACAAGGAAGCTTTGCTGGAGGCTGTGGCCGAGCGTTTCTTCGCGGAAAAAATTCGCATCATGGTCGAAGTAACCGAGTCCGACTTGCCGGTTCGCGACAAAATGTACCAATATTTTGCCCGGCGCTATTTGGCCTCGGTCGAGCAGTATGAGGCCGAGCCCGAGCTGTTAAAAAGCTATCTGGAAATTGGTCAGCAGCATTTCGAAGTGGTGCGCGGCTATGTCGACCTTGGCGACCATTATCTTGCGATCATCGTGGCCGAAGCAATGGATCAAGGCTATTTCCAAGGCCTGTCTATTGATGAGGCGGTGTCGCTCATCAACCAAATGCTGCATTGCTATACAAACCCAGACGTTCTCTTTTACATCGGGACAACGAAGCTGAGCGTTGCCAAATTGGCCATGATTGTGGATGCCGTGTTTCAAGGGCTAGGTAAAAAGATGGCGATCCATTCCGCCGCTGGATCGCACATTCAAATAGTGTCTTAGGCACTTTTATGCGGGCGTAAGTTATTCGCTTTTACAACACGCTCTCTCTGATTTAAGCAGGTGATTAAATCAGGGGAGAGAATGAATATGCGGGTCGAGAACGCCGTGTTTCCAGGCAAGGAGCAAATCACGTCCTTTTTCGGAGGGCCTGAAAATGGCCCCTTTGTGATGGTCAACCTTCTGAAATTTAAAGAGACCGCAGAATATGCGGATGGCAGCGATGCTGACCTGAGCGGCGCTAGGGCGTATGCCCGTTATGGCAAGGGTATTCAGGCATGTCTCGCCGTGGTCGATGGCAAGCAGATTTATGCCGGGCCTGTAACTGGCCTAATGATTGGCGAGGTTGAAGAACTTTGGGACATGGTTGCGCTGGTCGAATATCCGTCACTGGCGGCCATGCAGAAAATGATGTCCTCCCCGGAATATCGGGCGATTGAAGTTCATCGCAAAGCTGGCCTCGCCGGCCAACTCAACATCCGCACAAGCCAGATTGGACGCTGACATCATGAAACCTATCAAAAACCGCATCACCGAATTGCTTGGCGTTGAATATCCGATCATTCAGGCGCCCATGGGCTGGATCGCGCGGGCGCAACTGGCTTCGGCCGTTTCAAACGCCGGTGGGCTTGGGATCATTGAAACGTCGTCCGGCCAATTGGAGGAAGTGCGCGCAGAGATTATCAAGATGCGCGAACTGACGGACAAGCCCTTTGGCGTGAACATTGCGCAAGCCTTTGTCCGCGATCCCGGTATCGTTGATTTCGTCGTTGATCAGGGCGTCAAATTCGTCACGACGTCGGCGGGCGATCCGAACAAATATTGCGGCCCGTTAAAGGCTGCGGGTCTAACCGTCTTTCACGTTGTGCCGACTTTGGCCGGCGCGTTGAAGGCGATTGAGGCTGGTGTCGATGGCTTGGTCGTCGAAGGCGGCGAGGGCGGCGGGTTTAAAAATCCCAAAGATGTTGCGCTCATGGTCCTTTTGCCGCTCATCCGCAGCAAAGTTGACGTGCCTATCGTCGCAGCTGGCGGAATGGTGTGCGGACGGACGATGGCGGCGGCTTTTGCGCTTGGCGCAGAAGCGGTGCAAATGGGGACACGGATGGTCAGTGCGGCGGAATCCCCCGTTCACCAAAACTGGAAAGACGCGATCATTAACGCCAAGGAAACCGACACGCTGTTCCTGAACCGCCATGGCCCGGGCCCTGCGTTGCGTGCGTTGCGTACGGACCGGACCGAAAAGCTGGATGTGACGCCATCGGAAAATATCATGGGCGAAATGCGCGGCGTGCTCGATTTGTATTTTGGCGGTGATATGGAGGCTGCGATCGCGCTGTCCGGACAAGTTGCCGGACGCATTGATACCGTAAAGCCTTCGAAACAAATCATCGACGAAGTCATGGAAGAATTCCACGACGTTATGAACAATATGCGCAACGATTATTTGTAGGAGCCGCTTTGGACCCTGTCCTTGAAGAATTTCTGAGCGATCCCGCGGCGGATGTTTCCGCGCTGCACGATGTTGCACGGATTAAGGAAATTCTCGAGCAATGCGCACGCGATGGTCGGGCAATCAGCTATTCTGAGTTGCTGCTGAACCTTGGTTTCCGGTTTACACGGCCAAAGATGCGAGCGGTCTGCAAGACGTTGGATAAGATTGACCAGATAACGCTTGCCGAAGGTCGACCAGCGCTTGCCGTGCTGGTGGTGCGCGAAGGCGACGGCTTGCCGGGGCAAGGGTGGTGGACCGGGCGCGCCGACTATCAGGGCGAATGGACGGGGCCACAGGCGCAAGCGCATATCCGGCAGTTACAGGACGGCATATTTGCATATTGGCAGGGGCAACCCGTTTGAGCGACGATATCGCCCTTTTGGTTACGGCCTTTGCGCGGCGGGTGTTCGGGGGAACCGACGACGTTGAAAGCCTTGTCCGGCTGACAGGCGGCGCCAACATGGAAAGCTGGTCGTTTGATTATGCGGGGCAGGGATATGTTCTGCGTCGCTCACCATCGGCGGACATGATGGCAGGGCGAAGCTATGGCCATGACGTGGAGGCGGCTGTCGTTAGAGCGGCCTTTGCGGCGGGGGTGAAGGCCCCAGAAATAATGGGTGAGGTAAAAGCTGCTGATAATCTCGGAACCGGCTATGTGATGCGCCGTGTGGAGGCCGAGGTTAACCCTGCAAAAATCTTGCCGAACGCTCCGCCGGGATTGTTGAATGATTTCGCCCGCGAACTGGCTTCAATTCACGCGGTGCAGTCTGATACGCTGCCTCAGTTGCCTGAAACCAGCGCGGAGAGCTTGCTGGCCGAATTGCGGGGACGGTTCATCAACTTTGGCGGGGATCGCCCGGTGATGGCGCTGGCGTTTAAATGGCTTGAGGACCATTTGCCTGCGCCGGTTGCCGCAGTCTTGCTTCATGGTGATTTTCGCATGGGCAATATCATGGTGGATGCTCATGGTCTCGCCGCTGTTCTTGACTGGGAATTGGCGCATCTGGGTGACCGGCATCAGGATCTCGCCTTTGGCTGCATTAACAGCTGGCGGTTCGGATATATTGACCGGCCCGCATTTGGCATTGGCCCGTTGGACGAATTTTTCGCCGCCTATGAACGCGTGAGCGGTACATCGGTCGAGCTTGAACGTTTCCGGTGGTGGCTTATCTATTCGACATTGTGGTGGGGCGTATGCTGCCTACAAATGGCCGATATCTGGCGCAGTGGCCTTGATGAAGGCTTGGAGCGTGCCGTGATTGGACGGCGGACTTCGGAAACCGAAATTGATTTGCTGATGTTATTGGAAGAGGATGCGCCTGAGGTCGAACGTGGCCCAATTACGCTGCCTTCACCTGCAGCGCCGCGACGGCTTGGCGAACCATCCTCGACAGAAATGCTGGAGGCGCTCGCGCGTTGGATTGAGACTGATATCAAACCACAGGCGAAGGGACGTGACCGTTTCATGGCTGCCGTCGCCGTGAACGCACTGGGCATGTTACAGCGCGAAGTTACTGCGCCATTTAACGTGCATGATAAGTCGCTTTCCGATGAATTATTGGCAGGTCGAAAATCTCTGGCAACGCCGGGGCTGCTGGCGCAATTAAAAGCGCGATCGCTCGCCAAACTTGCGGCCGATCAACCCAAATATTCAGGCTTGGCCGCGGCCAGAAAAAAATGGACAATCTAATGCTCTTCGAAATTCCCACAGAGATTACCGACTATCTGGCCGAACTTGACGCGTTCATTGATCGTGAGATTAAACCGATTGAAGCGCGCGACGACAATATACGTTTTTTTGATCATCGCCGCGAAAACGCGCGGACCGATTGGGATAATGACGGGCATCCGCGTGCTGATTGGTGGGCATTGCTTGCCGAAATGCGGCAGGTGGCGGACAAGGCTGGGCATTATCGGTTCGCTATCCCACAAGAATTTGGCGGAAAAAATGGCTCCAATCTGGCGATGGCGGTCATCCGGCACCATCTGGCGCATAAGGGGTTAGGGCTGCATAACGACCTACAAAATGAAAGCAGCATTGTTGGCAATCTCGTGCAGGTTTTGATGCTGCGTGATTTTGGAACGCCGCAGCAAAAGGCCGCGTTTATTCCGCCGATGCTCGAGGGCAAAATGGGCTGGAGTTTCGGCCTGACCGAAGAAGATCATGGCTCTGACGCAACGCATATGGATACGCGCGCCGTGTCTGAAATGCGTGACGGCGTTGCAGGCTATCGCATCAATGGCAACAAGATGTGGACGACCGGACTGCCCTATACATCGCATGTGATGACCTTTGCGCGCACCAGCGGTGAAAATGGCAAAGCACGCGGTATTACTTGCTTCGTCGTGCCAACGGACGCGCCAGGATTTGAAATTGGCGAATATATGTGGACGTTCAATATGCCCACCGACCACCCGAAGGTTAAATATACCGATGTCTGGGTGCCGGAAAGCGCCATCCTTGGGGAATTGGACAATGGTCTGGCTGTTGCGCAGCATTTTGTGCACGAGAACCGTATTCGCCAAGCGGCAAGTTCGCTCGGCGCGGCCCAATATTGCATCGATGAAGCGGTGAAGTACGCACGTGCGCGTAAGCCATTTGGCAAACCACTTGCGGTAAATCAGGCCATTCAGTTCCCCTTGGTAGAACTGCAAACTGACGCGGAGATGCTGCGCCTGTTAATTTACAAAACCGCCGCCGAAATGGACAGCATGACCAAGCCTGAAGTCGCAGTGCGGTTATCGGATAAAGTGAGCATGTGTAATTACAAGGCAAACCGGTTGGTCTGCAACGCTGCGGATTTCGCGATGCAGGTGCATGGCGGGATTGGTTATTCACGCCATAAACCGTTCGAGCATATTTACCGACACCATCGGCGCTACCGCATTACCGAAGGTGCAGAAGAAATACAGATGCGCAAAGTGGCGGGACATTTATTCGGATTTATGGGGTGATGGTAATGCAGCAGGCAACGGACTTTTTGGAAGAGAGCAGAGCATTGGCAGGGCTTCTTGCTGCGCTGTCCGATTCTGATTTCGAAACGCAGACGCAGTTTAAGGGATGGACGATCAACAACATCGTCCGGCATTTGCATGTCTGGAATATCGCGGTGGACCTGTCGTTGCAGGATGAGGCTGCATTTGGTGCATTTGTTGCCGCGATGATGGAGGGGGTCCGGGGCGGACAACTACCTGCATTTGAGGCGTCCTATTTGGGCGGACTATCCGGACAGGCTTTGCTGCAAGCATGGCTTGAGCGGACTGAGGCCGTTGCTGCGGCTTTTGCCAAGGCCGATCCGAAACTGCGGCTGAAATGGGTCGGGCCCGATATGAGCGCGCTAAGCTCCATAACCGCGCGTCTCATGGAAACATGGGCACATGCGCAGGCGGTGTATGATGTTTTGGGCGTCGCGCGTCAGGATACAGACCGGATTGGAAATATCGTTCGTTTGGGCGTCAATACATGGGGCTTTACTTGGAAAAACCGGCGCCAAGACCCGCCGGGGCCAATGCCGCAGCTCCACCTGACTGCGCCGTCAGGAACGATATGGGAATATGGCGAGGCGTCGGGCAGTGGGACCATTACGGGCAGCGCCACCGAATTTTGTCAGGTTGTGACACAATGCCGCAACATTGCCGATACGTCGCTTGCAGCCACTGGCGAAGTCGCGCATCAGTGGATGTCCGTTGCACAATGTTTTGCCGGGCCACCGCAAGATCCGCCGCCAGCGGGATCGCGTTGCATGGCCAATAGGGGAGTTTGATCGAATGAAGATGTTTGCTTTTGTTTCACTGAGTGCTGCTTTGCTGGCAAGCTCTCCCCTTGCGGCCCAGACGGTGGAACAAGTCACCGTCGTCCATGCCGGGCAATTGCTCGACAAGCCCGGAACGCCGCCGCGCGGTCCGTCCACTGTCATCATTCGTAATGGCAAGGTGGCCGAGATTTTGGCCGGGCATCAGGCCGGACCAGCAGGCGCAAAGTTGATCGATTTGAAGGACAAGTTTGTGCTTCCCGGTTTGATCGACAGCCATGTGCATCTCGGTAGCGATGCGGGCGGCAATGCGGCGTTGATTGAGGCTGTGACCGATAGTCCTGCCCGAGCAGCTTACCGCACCGCCGGAAATGCCAAGAAAACGCTGATGGCAGGCTTCACCACCGTGCGCAATTTGGGCGATGGAAGCGGCGCGACTTTGGCGCTTCGCGATGCCGTTGCCGCCGGTGAACTACCCGGGCCACGGATCATCGATGCCGGGCGCTCTATTTCGACGACCAGCGGTCATATGGATGCGACACTTTCGGTTTCGGAAGATCTGCATAGCAGCATCGACCAAGACAATTTGTGCGATGGTGTTGAAAGCTGCCGTCAGGCGGTGCGTAAGCAAATCCGGCGCGGCGTAGATGTTATAAAAATTGCGACAACGGGCGGCGTTAACAGTCGCATTGGATCGGGCCTTGGCCGGCAATTGTTTGACGATGAAGTTAAGGCATTGGTCGATACCGCACATTTGTATGGCAAGAAAATTGCCGTGCACGCCCATGGTGATGATGGCGTTAATGCAGCGCTTGCCGTTGGCGCCGACTCTATCGAACATGGGACGATGCTGACCGATGCGACCATCAAATTGTTCAAAACGGCGGGCGCATATTATGTTCCGACGTTATCAACTGTGAATGGTTACCTTGAACGGCTTGCCGCGAACCCCAATGCCTATCCGCCAGACGTCTTGGCAAAGGTTCAATGGCGCATTGGCGTTACGGGTAAAAGTCTTGAAAAGGCCTATCCTGCCGGCGTCAAAATCGCGTTCGGGACAGATGCCGGTGTCTCAAAGCATGGAAAGAATGCGGACGAGTTCGAGCTGATGGTCAAGCATGGCATGCCCGCCAGCGCGGCAATTCAGGCTGCGACGATGAACGCGGCAACCTTGTTGGGCGTGGACAAGGAAGTGGGCAGCCTTGAACCCGGCAAAGCTGCCGATCTTATTGCCGTTGCAGGTGATCCCACATCAGACGTCACCGTTTTGAAAGCGGTGAAGTTTGTGATGAAGGATGGCCGGGTTTTTAAGGACGAATGATAATCCCGATCGCGGGATCTGCTTTGCCCTGAAATGTGTCGGTGAACGCGGGAATAGCTTGGGTTATTCCAGTGCGTTCATCGATTTCCACGACACCGTCCACTGCGCCAAGGAAGCTCTTCCAGCTTGTGGTAACCGCTTCGCCAAAGCCTTTTGGACCAAGTTCCTGAATGGTGGCGACGGCGTGGTCGGGTGCGAAGAAAAGAATGGGCTTGGGGCCGGGCATTGCGTCGCCATTGCCGCCCGGGCTGTTCGCGCCGCGTGCATCGACATGCGTTGCGCCGACAAGGCAGCTATATTTTAGATGCTCGCCAAGCGCGTCATGAATGCCGCGCAGCAACCCGCTGTTCCCGGCAAAATCAACGGCTACCGAGGCAGCAGCAGGCAAATTGCCAACGTCATCATAAGCGATGACCTCGTCATAGAGACCCGAATTGGCAACGAAATCGACATTGCCTTTTGACGTCAGGCCAATCCTTTTGATGTGCGGTGACAGGTCCTTAGCGACGCTCGCGAGGCTCATGGATGTTTTCGATGACGCGCTGGTCATGACCAAATTCTGCGCGCCGAACCAATTTTCGCGGCGGAACATGGCTTCAATGAGGAAGCCCGTTTTGAACAGCGGCCCAAATAGCATGCGCTCTGCCTCTTTGGCCGCATTATGCTCGGGGTCCGCGTTAATACGGCTATACTGGTTATAGATCGGGCTCATGGGCTGCCGATGGGCTGCTGTGTCCGTAAAGCCGCTGGCGCTCACTTTTCCTGGCAAGACGTCCAAATGCGTGCCCATGGGAAGATAGCCGTACACGCGCTCACCAACAGCGATTTCGGGGTGGTGGGATTCGGTGACCACCGCGTGTCCCCACATGGGAACGACGCCCCACGCGCCTTCAGCCGGAAAGAAGTTCCAATATCCGAACATATCGCCAATGACGGCATAGGTGATGTTGTTTGCGGTTACCGAGAAGCTTTCGATTTTTAGCCGGAGTGCGCCATCCGCCAATGCGGGCAGGTCGGCATCATGGACCATATTTTCCGAGAGCTTCGCTTTGTTTACCCATATTGTCTGCGCCATTACCGTCTCTCCAACACATCAATGTGATTCATGCTTTGACAATCACATTACAGTGTGAAAATAGCGAATCATGTTTCGCTATTCTGCGAATGTTGGAGGTCATATGTCCACCCAGTTAATTGAAAAGCTTCGTAATCTCGTCAACGAAGGCGGCTTGTCCCGTTCGGGCCTTGCGCGCGCGGCGGGGTTGCATGCCAATACCTTGCGTGATCTGGATGATGCAGGCTGGAATCCAACGGCGGAAACGCTGCGCAAGCTGGAGAGTTATCTATTTTCGAACGATGACACGCCTGCGCTCGTTCCGATTGAGGAAATCATCGAAGAAGCCCGCAATGGCCGCATGTACATCCTCGTTGATGATGAAGACCGCGAAAATGAAGGCGACCTTATCATTCCAGCGCAAATGGCAACGCCGGACGCGATCAACTTCATGGCGACCCATGGCCGTGGCCTGATCTGTCTTTCGATGACAAAGGCGCGCTGCGAGCAGCTTGGCCTGACGCCGATGGCGCGCGAGAACCGTGAGAGCATGCAGACGGCGTTTACAGTGTCCATAGAAGCGCGTGAGGGCGTCACGACCGGCATTAGCGCCGCTGACCGCGCGCGCACGATTTCGGTGGCTGTCGATGCCTCCATGGGCCCCGACGACATTGTTTCCCCTGGCCATGTATTCCCGCTGACCGCGCGCGATGGCGGTGTTCTTGTGCGGGCAGGGCATACCGAGGCGGCGGTCGATATCAGCCGTCTTGCCGGTCTCAACCCGTCGGGCGTGATCTGTGAGATCATGAAGGACGACGGCACGATGGCGCGGATGGATGACCTTGTCGCGTTTGCCCGCATGCACAATTTGAAAATGGGCACAATCCGCGACCTGATCGCCTATCGTCGCCAGCATGACCATCTGGTCGAAAAGCGCGCGGAGATGAAGTTTCAAAGCAAGTGGGGCGGTGAATGGGTCGCCATGACCTTTTACAACAAAGCTACTGGCGACGAGACAATGGCGCTGGTGAAAGGGCGTATCGATCCTGAAAAGCCGACGCTTGTCCGTATGCACACCATGTCGATGTTTGTGGACGTGTTTGGCGAAGAAAACGAGCGTTCAGGGCTTCTTTCCCGCTCGATGGAGGCCATTGCGGCTGAAGGGGCAGGGGTTATTGTCGTGATCAACAAGCCGATGAAGGGTATGGTTTCGCGTTTCATGCAGCTTCGCGCCGAAGGCAAGCAGGCTGGCGCGCCCGAAATCGAAGAGCTGCGCGATTATGGCGGCGGCGCGCAAATCCTGACCGAACTGGGTGTGCATGACATGATTTTGTTGACCAACACGCATCACACTCTGGTTGGCCTTGAAGGCTATGGCCTTTCGATTGTGGGCGAGCGCGCGATCCCCGGTACCGGAGGCGAGTAATCGCGTGTCGGTCAGCGCCGGCCTTGCTTTGGCAGGTGTGTCCGCCTTTACAGCGGCCACGTCGCACGCCTTTTTAAAGGCAGGTGAAGACAAGTTGGCGGTGCGTGTGTGCTCGGCATTGCTCTGTGCAGCCTTGGCCTTGCCCGTGGCGCTATGGGCTGGAAATTTGTCGCCTAATCTATGGCTTTTACTCGCGGGCTTTGCGCTGCTGAGTTTCATCAACCAACTTACGATGGTTGTGTCATACGAAATCAGCGATTTTTCCCATGCTTACCCGTTGGCGCGCGGGGTGGTGCCGCTTGCTATGGCGATGTTGGGGGTTTTCTATCTTGGCGATACACTGACCACCTCTGCAATTTTCGGCATTTTTGCGATAACATTTGGAATACTGGCGCTGGCGCTTGGTCGGGGCATGAGCCGTCGTGGATGGGGCGCGGCGGCGTTCACCGGGCTCACGACAATCATATATAGTTTATTAGCGGCACAGGGCATGCGCGAAGCGGACAACATCGTTGCTTTTCTGGCTTGGCTATTTGTGACCGACGGCATTTTGCTGCCGATCTATCTGGCGTGGCGGTTTCGGCGGGACGCTATGCACCGTTTGCGATCGGCATGGACAATCGGGTGGCAATCCGGTTTGCTGACGTTGATCTCTTTTGCGACTTGGTCGTTCGCTGTCCGGCTCGCGCCGGTCGGCTTGGTGGCTGCCATTCGCGAATCCAGCGTGTTAATTGCGCTTGTCTTGGCGTCGCTGATGCTAAAAGAGCGTTTGGATCAATGGCGTATCGCCTCCGGATTATTGATCGTATCTGGTGCCGTCGCAATCATTTTGGGAGCAGGATAATAATGGCAAAGTTTTTAATAGTTGAAGCGCGGTTCTACGACCATTTGAATGATATGCTGGTTGCTGGTGCAAAAGCCGCGTTGAAAGCCAAGGGGCATGAGGTTGAAGTCATCACCGTTCCTGGTGCACTCGAAATTCCCGGCACGATTGCCATGGCCGCCGAAGCGCAACAATATGATGGCTTTGTTGCGATCGGCGTGGTTATCCGCGGCGAAACCTATCATTTCGAAATCGTTGCTGGTGAAAGCGCACGTGGCATCATGGCGTTGACGATGGACGGGATTGCCATCGGTAACGGCATTTTGACGGTCGAGAATGAAGAACAAGCCATTGTCCGCGCTGATCCCAAGCAAAAGGACAAGGGCGGGGAGGCAGCCATCGCAGCGATGGCCTTGCTAAATCTGCAAAATCGTTTCAACTGAAACGATGAGCGCACCGACTTTATCGACCCAAATCAACACCGAATCTGACGACTACAAAAAACGTGTCGCGCACAACAGTGTGCTGCGCGATGAACTGTGGGCCAAGGTTGCCGAGGCCGCATTGGGCGGCAATGAAAAGTCACGCGAGCGGCATACCTCGCGCGGCAAGTTGCTTCCGCGCGAGCGCGTCGAACGTCTGCTTGATCCGGGCTCGCCATTTTTGGAAATCGGCCAGCTTGCGGCCAATGACCTGTACGATGGCGAAATTCCCGGCGCGGGCCTGATTTGCGGGATCGGTCGCGTTTCGGGGCGCCAGTGCATGATCGTCTGCAATGACGCGACAGTGAAGGGTGGCACGTACTACCCGATGACCGTCAAAAAGCATTTGCGCGCGCAGGAAATTGCCGAGGCCAATCACCTGCCGTGCATCTATCTGGTCGACAGTGGCGGTGCGAACCTGCCGCATCAGGACGAAGTCTTTCCCGACCGTGAACATTTCGGGCGCATTTTCTACAATCAAGCGAATATGAGCGCCAAGGGCATCCCGCAAATCGCCTGCGTCATGGGCAGTTGCACCGCGGGCGGCGCCTATGTTCCGGCGATGTCCGACGAGAGCGTCATTGTCCGCAATCAGGGCACGATCTTCTTGGCCGGTCCGCCTTTGGTGAAGGCCGCGACGGGGGAGGAAATCAGCGCGGAAGATTTGGGCGGCGGTGATTTGCACGGCCGCAAATCGGGCGTGGTCGATCATGTCGCTGAGAATGACGAACATGCGTTGACCATCGTGCGCGATATTATTTCGCACCTTGGTGGAGCGTGTTCCCCAGCGCAGGCTGGGGCCCGGGCATCATCAGGCTGGACCCCGGCCTGCGCCGGGGCACGCGAGCCACGAGCTCCCAAATATGACACCGAAGAACTATACGGCGTCATCCCCGACGATGTTCGCGCGCCTTATGACGTGCACGAAGTCATCGCGCGGCTGGTCGACGGCAGCGAATTTCATGAGTTCAAGGCGCTGTATGGCACGACGTTGGTCTGCGGCTTTGCGCATATCTGGGGCATGCCGGTCGCGATCCTCGCCAATAACGGCGTATTGTTTTCGGAAAGCGCGGTCAAAGGCGCACATTTCATCGAGCTTGCCTGCCAGCGACGGATTCCGTTGCTGTTCCTCCAGAACATCAGCGGCTTCATGGTCGGCGGCAAATATGAGGCGGAGGGCATCGCCAAGCATGGCGCGAAACTCGTTACCGCCGTTGCCACCGCGAGCGTGCCCAAAATCACCGTCTTGATCGGCGGCAGCTTTGGCGCGGGTAATTACGGCATGTGCGGAAGGGCTTATAGCCCACGTTTCCTGTTCACTTGGCCGAACGCGCGCATCTCGGTCATGGGCGGCGAACAGGCGGCGAGCGTGCTGGCGACTGTCCACCGCGACGCTGCGACATGGACGCCAGAAGAAGCCGAAGCCTTCAAGGCGCCCATCCGGCAGAAATATGAAGACGAGGGCAACCCCTATTACGCGACATCGCGCCTGTGGGACGACGGCATTATCGACCCGGCGCAGACACGCGATGTGCTGGGGCTGGCCTTCGCGGCTGCACTAAACGCACCCGTCGAGGAGGCGCCCCGTTTTGGGGTGTTCCGGATGTGAGTCAGATGATCAAATCACTCCTTATCGCCAACCGTGGCGAAATTGCTTGTCGGATCATCCGCACCGCGCGGGATATGGGTATTCGCACCGTTGCGGTTTATTCGGATGCCGATGCCAAGGCGCTGCATGTGCAGCAAGCCGACGCGGCTGTGCATATCGGGGCGTCTGCGGCGCGTGAGAGCTATCTGGTGGGTGAGAAGATCATCGCCGCGGCCACGGCCAGCGGAGCCGAGGCGATCCATCCGGGCTATGGTTTTCTCTCTGAAAACGCGGAATTCGCGCAATCCGTGATCGACGCTGGCCTCATCTGGGTCGGGCCAGCACCCGCGAGCATCACCGCGATGGGGCTGAAGGATGCGGCCAAGAAATTGATGGCGGAGGCGGGCGTGCCCGTCACCCCCGGCTATATGGGTGCAAATCAAGACCCGACCTTCCTTGAGCAGCAAGCCGCCGAGATCGGCTATCCCGTGCTCATCAAGGCGGTCGCGGGCGGCGGCGGCAAGGGGATGCGCAAGGTCGATGACGCGGCGGACTTTGCCGACGCGCTCGCATCTTGCCAGCGTGAGGCTACCGCCTCGTTCGGCAACGCCCATGTCCTGATCGAAAAATATATTCAACGCCCGCGCCATATTGAGGTGCAGGTGTTTGGCGACACGCACGGCAACATCGTCCATCTGTTCGAGCGCGATTGTTCGCTCCAGCGTCGCCACCAAAAGGTGATCGAGGAAGCCCCAGCACCGGGCGTAACACCACATACCCGCGAACTGATATGTAGCGCTGCTGTCCGCGCAGCAAAGGCGGTCAATTATGTCGGAGCGGGCACAATCGAATTCATCGCCGATTCCTCCAAGGGTTTCATCGACCCAGACCTCGTCTGGTTTATGGAAATGAATACGCGGTTGCAGGTCGAACACCCCGTGACCGAGGAGATCACTGGCGTCGATCTTGTCGAATGGCAGCTGCGCGTGGCGAGCGGTGAGCCGCTGCCGCTTCGGCAAGATGAGTTGAGCATCGATGGTCACGCAATCGAAGCGCGGCTCTATGCCGAAGATCCGGCGAAAGGCTTTTTGCCGAGCGTCGGTCGGTTAGAGTTTTTCGAACTCGACGGCAGTGTCCGGATTGATACAGGCGTGTGTCAGGGGTCCGAGGTATCGCCATTTTATGACCCGATGATTGCCAAAATGATCGCCCATGACTTGGACCGCGAAGGCGCGATACAGTCGCTTGCATGGGCTTTGAACGACAGCAAAATATGGCCGGTTAAAAACAATGCTGCGTTTCTTATCAACGCGCTTGAGCATCCTGATTTTGCGTCCGGCAACGTCGATACTGGCCTGTTGCAGCGCGCGGGCGACGATTTGATACCTGATGAGAATGCGGATATTGATGATCTGGCGCGGAGTGCAGAGCAGTATACCAATCAAGCAATTGCGGGTTTCAGGCTCAACGGTGATCGCAATCACAAGGCGGTTCTGTCGGTTGACGGGATTGCCACTGAAGTCGACATTCCAATTGTTGAATATGTCGACCCGAGGCCGTTCGTTTTCAGCCAGAACGCCCCAAGCGGATTTTTCCAGACAGGAAATGGGCAGACTTGGTGGGTCGAACCTTATCGTTATGCAGGCGGCGCGCATGCTTCGGCGCATGACGGAGACATACTTTCCCCCATGCCGGGCCGGATCATCGCGGTGGACGTCGCGGCGGGAGATGTGGTGACAAAGGGTCAGAAACTCCTCACGCTCGAAGCGATGAAGATGGAACACAGCCTCACCGCGCCCTTTGACGGCGTGGTTGCCGAGCTAAACGCAGAGGCCGGCGCGCAGGTGCAGGTCGAGGCATTGCTGGCGCGGATCGAGGCGGTGGACGAAAAATAATTGATAGCCGCCCGTCACCCTGAACTTGTTTCAGGGTCTTACTGTGGGGCGGCAAAAAGTAAGATGCTGAAACAAGTTTAGCATGACGTTTCGGGAGTGAGCAGTGGCAGGCAAATATTTCAACCAATGGCAGATCGGGGACACTATCGTCCATGAAATCCGGCGCACGGTGACCGAGACCGATAATCTGCTATTCTCGGTCATGACCCATAACCCGCAACCGCTGCACATCGATGCAGAGGCGGCGAAGGCCAGCGAATTCGGACAAATCCTCGTCAACGGCACTTTCACCTTTGCGCTCATGGTCGGGCTGTCGGTGGGGGACACGACCCTCGGCACGCTGGTGGCGAACCTTGGCTATGACAAGCTGATCATGCCTAAACCGGTGTTTATCGGTGATACGCTGCGTGCCGAAACCGAGGTCATTGGGCTAAAGGAAAGCAAGTCCCGCCCTGATGCCGGCGTTGTGACGTTCCTGCACCGCTGTCTCAACCAGCGCAACGAGGTGGTATGCAGTTGCGAGCGCGCGGCGTTGCTAAAGAAAGCGCCGACTGATATCTAGACCGAAGTGCTGAGCCTGTCGAAGCACGCCCCGCCGATAAGCGCCCTTCGACAGGCTCAGGGCTACGGTGAAGTTGAAAGGCGTCGCCTCCATGAAACTGCGTTCACTCCTCTTCGTCCCGGGCGACCGGCCTGATCGTTTCGCCAAGGCATGTG
The DNA here is from genome assembly GCA_041175505.1 of Pseudomonadota bacterium. GTDB lineage: Bacteria > Pseudomonadota > Alphaproteobacteria > Sphingomonadales > Sphingomonadaceae > Sphingorhabdus_B. The sequence continues at coordinate 3,535 of JBEDET010000013.1, read as the reverse complement.
CCAGTGGTGCCGATGCGATTATCATCGACTTGGAAGACTCCGTCGCGGTAGATCGCAAGGTTGCTGCGCGTGAAGCGACCGCGGAGTTTTTGTCAGGCGACCGGTCCGTACCCGTGTTTGTCCGCGTTAATCCGCAGGATAGCCATCTGACGCATGATGATCTGGCGTCGGTTTTGCCATATATGCCGGACGGTATTGTCTTGCCCAAGGCGGAGGGTGCACGTTCGGTCCATTGGCTCCGCGCAGAAGCGGCGGCGGTGGCGGACAGTCAGGATGGCGAAGCTCCGCCGATCTTGCCCATTGCGACCGAAACCCCCGGTGCTGTATTTGATCTGGGCACTTTGCGCGAAGTTTCGCATTATCTGGCGGGTGTGAGCTGGGGGGCGGAGGATTTGCCCGCAGCAGTTGGCGCAGCGACGGCGCGCGAAGACGATGGCCGCTACACCGCGCCTTATGAGATGGTGCGCAGCCTGACGCTTTTCGCGGCCCATGCTGCTGGCGTTGCGGCGATCGATACGGTCTTTCCGAATATCAGCGACGAGGCCGCGCTATCGGCCTATGTTGCGCGCGCGGCGCGGGATGGCTTTACCGGAATGCTCGCCATTCATCCATCGCAAGTAAAGTCGCTTAACGCCGGCTTCACACCATCGCCCGCGCAGATTGCGCATGCCCAATCGATCGTTGATGCCTTCGCGGCCAACCCCGGAGCGGGTGTTTTACAAATCGACGGAAAAATGATCGACGCGCCGCATTTGAAGGCGGCGCTGTCGATCTTAGCGCGCGTTTAGGCGGCTAGCTTCCGCAGCACATAGTGCAGGATGCCACCGTTCATGAAATATTCGACTTCGTTGGCGGTGTCGATGCGGCACAGCGTGTCGAAATTGAACGTGCTGCCGTCCTTGCGGGTAACCATGACGGTAACCGTCTGGCGCGGCTGAAGCTTTCCGACGCTGGTGATTGTGAAGCTGTCGTCTGCATTCAGGCCCAAGGTGGTGCGGCTTTCGCCGTCCATGAACTGCAATGGCAAAACGCCCATGCCGACGAGGTTTGAACGGTGGATGCGTTCGAAGCTTTCGACGATGACTGCGCGGACGCCGAGGAGGTTGGTGCCTTTTGCGGCCCAATCGCGGGACGAACCGGTGCCATATTCCTTGCCGGCGATGACCACCAGTGGCGTGCCGTCGGCTTTGTGCTTCATGGCGGCGTCGTAGATGGGCATGGTTTCGCCGTTGTAGCTGCTCATGCCGCCTTCGATGCCGGGGACCATTTCGTTCTTGATGCGGATGTTGGCGAAGGTGCCGCGCATCATGACTTCGTGGTGGCCGCGGCGGGCGCCGTAGCTGTTGAAGTCAGCTTTGCTAACCTGATGTTCCATAAGGAATTTTCCGGCCGGGCTGTCCGCTTTGATCGATCCGGCGGGTGAAATGTGGTCGGTGGTGATGGAATCGCCCAAGATCGCCAGCGGCTTTGCCTCGATGATATCCATCACTGGCGCGGGCGTCATGCTCATCCCTTCAAAATAGGGCGGATTAGCGACATAAGTCGAACCGGCGCGCCATGTGTAGGTGTCCGAACCTTCGACCTGGATTTTCTGCCAATGCGCGTCGCCTTCATAGACGGTCGCATAACGCGCGGTGAACATCGAACGGTCGATGTTTGCGGTCATGACATCATGCACTTCCTGATTGGTGGGCCAGATATCGCGCAGATACACGTCCGAACCGTCGGTCGCCTGACCAATCGGCGTGGTGGTGAAGTCTTCGGTCACTGTGCCCTTAAGCGCGTAGGCGACAACCAAGGGCGGTGATGCGAGGAAGTTCGCGCGTACATCGGGCGACACGCGGCCTTCAAAGTTGCGGTTGCCCGAAATGACCGAGGCGGCAACAATGTCATGGCCGTTGATCGCGGCCGAAATGGGCTCTGCCAACGGGCCGGAGTTACCGATGCAGGTCGTGCAGCCATAGCCGACAAGGTTGAAGCCAACCGCGTCCAGATCCGCGGTCAAACCCGCACGGTCGAGATAATCGGTCACAACCTGTGATCCGGGGGCAAGCGAAGTCTTCACCCATGGCTTGGGCTTCAGACCAAAGGCGTTCGCCTTGCGCGCAACCAATCCGGCGGCGACCAGAACGCTTGGGTTCGATGTGTTGGTGCATGACGTAATCGCCGCAATCACCACGTCACCGTCGCCAATATCGTGCGATTTGCCCTCAACCGCGACGCGCTTTGCGCTGTCATGCTTGTAGACGTTGATAAGATCGTCGTTGAACACATTGTCGACTTGCGTGAGGACAACCTTGTCCTGCGGACGCTTGGGTCCGGCAAGCGATGGCACAACGCTACCCATGTCGAGTTCAAGCGTGTCGGTGAAGATGGGGTCCGCCATATCGGCATAGGCCCACAAGCCCTGTTCCTTGGCATAAGCTTCCACCAAAGCAATCTGGTCTTCCGCACGGCCGGTCAGACGCAGATAATCGAGCGTCTTTTCATCAATGCCAAAGAAGCCACAGGTCGCGCCATATTCGGGCGCCATGTTGGCAAGCGTCGCACGGTCGGCAAGCGACAAGGACGCAAGGCCGGGGCCATAATATTCGACAAAGCGGCCAACCACGCCCTTGGCGCGCAGCATTTGGGTTGCGGTGAGCACAAGGTCGGTCGCGGTCACGCCCTCGGCCAGCGCGCCGGTCAGCTTGAACCCAACAACTTCAGGGATCAACATCGATACCGGCTGGCCAAGCATTGCGGCCTCCGCCTCAATCCCGCCAACGCCCCAACCAAGCACGCCAAGGCCGTTGATCATCGTCGTGTGGCTGTCGGTGCCAACGCAGGTGTCGGGATAGGCGATGGTCGTGCCATCTTCGGCTGCGCTGGTCCAAACGGCCTGCGCGATATGTTCAAGGTTCACCTGATGGCAAATGCCGGTTCCCGGAGGGACAGCCTTAAAGTTATTCAGCGACTTTGAACCCCATTTCAGGAAGTCATAACGCTCTGCATTGCGCTGATATTCGATTTCGACATTCTGCTCGGCTGCCTTTGGGTGGCCGAATTCGTCGACCATGACGCTGTGGTCGATAACCAAATGTACAGGGACGAGCGGGTTGATCTTCGAAGGGTCCGCCTTCAACGCGGTCATCGCGTCGCGCATCGCGGCCAAATCAACCACGCACGGCACGCCAGTGAAATCTTGCAGCAACACGCGGGCAGGGCGATATTGAATTTCGCGGGTCGATTTGGCGTCTTTCTGCCAATCGATCAATGCTTGTACGTCCTGCACCGAAACGGTGAAGCCGCCATCTTCAAAACGCAGCAGGTTTTCGAGCAATACCTTCATCGAAAACGGCAGGCGGGACACGTCACCCAATTTTTCCGATACTTTTTTGATCGAAAAATAATCCACCGTCTTGCCGCCAGCGGTCAAGGTGGAACGGGTTTGCAGGCTGTCTAATCCGATTGCGGTCATGTTGGTACTACCCCTTCAAAATTGAGGCTTTTGGCCGGATGGGGAAGACGACACGGTAGGCGCTTGCTGCAACCC
>JBEDET010000012.1:0-41450 GCA_041175505.1 Pseudomonadota bacterium | reverse complement strand
GATGCCATGCTGCGGGTCTTAGGGGGCTTTCGAACAAAGGAAAAGTGACGATGCGTCTTGCCTTCATGGGAACACCCGAATTTGCCGTGCCCGCGCTCGACGCGCTGGTTGCCGCTGGGCATGATGTAGTTGCCGTATATTCGCAGCCGCCCCGCCCTGCCAACCGTGGTAAAAAGCTTACGCCGTCCGCCGTGCAACAGCGTGCCGAAGAGCTAGGTTTGCTTGTCCGCACCCCGCTGTCCCTGCGACAGGACGATGCAGCAGCGGAATTTGCAGCGCTTGACCTCGATGCCGCCATTGTCGCGGCATATGGACTTATCCTGCCCAAATCGATCTTGGACGCGCCGCGGCATGGTTGCCTGAATATTCACGGTTCGCTGCTGCCGCGCTGGCGCGGTGCTGCGCCGGTTCAGCGTGCTATTTTGGCAGGCGACGCCACAACGGGCGTCATGGTCATGCAAATGGAAGCAGGCCTCGATACCGGCCCAGTACGTGCAACAACCGAAATCGAAATCGCGCATAAGACCACCGGCATGCTCACGAGCGAGCTGGCCGAGCTTGGCGCAGAATTGATGGTAAGCGTATTATCGGACCTCGACGCCCATCCTTGTGTGCCGCAACCGGAAGATGGCGTGACCTATGCCGCCAAAATCGACAAGGCCGAAACCAAATTGGATTTTTCAATGTCCGCTGAAGTGGTCGAGCGACAGATACGCGCATATAACCCCGCGCCGGGTGCATGGTTCGAATTTGAAGGCGAAAGATATCGTGTGCTTGCCGCCGACATCGTTGCCGATACGGGCAAAGCCTGCGCGGTTTTGGACTATCAACTGACCATCGCATGTGGCGTTAATGCGATCCGTCCCACAATCATCCAACGTGCCGGCAAACCCGCAATGCCGACCGCAGACTTGCTGCGTGGCAAGGCAATACCAGCAGGCACAATACTGCAATGACCCGCTTTGCACTCACCATCGAATTTGACGGCGGCCCATATATGGGCTGGCAATGGCAGGACCATGGCCCTTCGGTTCAAGGCGCCATTGAAGAGGCTATATTCAAAACCACGGGCGAAAAGACATTGGTCTATAGCGCAGGCCGCACCGATGCAGGCGTCCACGCCTTGGGCATGCGCGCGCATGTCGATGTTGAAAAAGGGCTATCACCGTTCCGATTGATGGAAGCCATCAACGCCCATTTGCGGCCGCACCCCATCGCGATATTGCATTGCGAAGAAGTCGCCGATGACTGGCACGCGCGTTACAGTTGCATTGGCCGGTCCTACCAATATCGCATCCTCAATCGCCGCGCCTCGCTCACTTTGGAAAAGGGTCGGGTGTGGCGCGTTGGTCCGCAACTTGATGCCGACGCAATGCACGCAGCGGCGCAAATTTTGGTGGGCGTGCATGATTTCACAACATTCCGGTCGACGGCATGCCAATCGGCAAGCCCGGTCAAGTCGCTCGAACGGTTGAACGTCCGCCGCGAAGGGCAGCATGTGATCGTCGAGGCTGCGGCCTTGTCGTTCTTGCATCACCAAGTACGGTCGATGGTGGGTTGCCTTGTCGCCGTGGGGCTTGGCCGATGGACTGCCGACGATTTGCAGGCTGCGCTGGATGCGGCAGATCGCTCCGCCTTGGCGGAAAATGCGCCGCCCGAAGGTCTCTATTTTGTGCGGGCAATCTACCCTTAAGCGAACAGCGAGTTCAGCGACTTTTCGCGCATCACAATAATCGTCCTTGTGCGCGTTCTTTGTCCAGCAACGCCTGTTTCCGTTCGAGGCCATATGCAAAGCCGCCAAGCGAACCGTCACTTCGGATAACCCGGTGGCAGGGGATGAGGACAGCGACGTTATTCGCGCCATTGGCACTTCCCGCCGCCCGAACAGCATTAGGCCTACCGACCGCAGCGGCGATATCTGTATATGTCCGTGTTTCACCGGCCGGAATGCGCTTCAGCTCGTTCCAGACAGCCTGTTGAAATGCCGTGCCGCCCACATCCAGTGGCAAGTCCGGCATGTGCGCAGGATTCTCAACGGCGGCAATGGCGCCCGTTACAAGATGCGCGAGCGCGCTGCCCCCGGCAATGATGTCTGCATTCGGAAACCGGCGTTGCAGCGCGGTTTCATCTTCATCAAATGACAGGCGACAGATGCCTTTATCGGTGGCGGCCAGAAGCATCTTGCCCAATGCAGTATCAACTACCGCCCAGCGGATTGTTACCCCTGCCCCGCCATTTTTCCACGCGCTTGGTGTCATGCCCAAATGCCCCTTTGCTATCCAGCCTAGCCGCCACAAGCGCGGAACAAAGCCAAGGTCCGCGCCCGCGCCAGATCGGCGCTTTCTTCATGATAGTCTTTGCGCCGGTCCGAATTGAACCCATGGTTGGCGTCATACACAAATATCTGCGCGGTGGGGTGCGCCTTGTCGATAAGTGCCTCTACGCCTTCCATCGGGATGCCGTGGTCATATCTGCCGAAATGCGCGATTGTGGCGCATTTGGGCGTCTTATCTGCATATATTGTCGGCACGAGGCTGCCATAATAGCAGCTGGCGGCCGCAAGATCATCGCTGGTGCCAGCAAGTGCCCAAGCCACCGACCCGCCATAACAATAGCCGGTGATGAAAACGGGGCCTTTATCCTTCAACGCATCAATGCACATCTGCGCATCATCCAGCGACTGTGCAAAGGGATGAAGATCGCGCGCAAGTTCCACGGCGCGGTTATAATCGGGTCCCGTATAGTCAGCCTCAAAACCGGGATGCTCGCGGTCAAAAATAGCCGGTGATAAAACTTCATAGCCATCTGCGGCATATTCGTCGCACAGCTCGCGGATATGGTCCGTTACGCCAAAGATTTCCTGCACGAGCACGAGGCCACCGCGCCGCGCACCATCTGGTACAGCGTGGTAGACGGCAATTTCCGCGCCGTCCGACATTGCCATCCGAATCATTTCACCCATCTCGGTCTCCTCTCCTGCCGCATTTCACGTGTTTTTGTTTGCCGTGCAACGCCCGTTTACACCACCAGAACGAGTTTGTGACGGCAACAGTATGCAATGAACTGAATTCCCAATCTTGCATCGCAACAAAAGCCCTGCTAGGCGCGCGGCGACGCTAGAGACAGGGCAACCTTTCGGCTGGTTCAGCAAATACATCAGTTGTACATTTAAGGACTTCAACGCGTGGATAATTCCGGCGGCACAAGCGCTAATATACAAGCCAGTCTATCTGGCCGTTACGCGACGGCATTGTTCGAGTTGGCGCGTGATGCCAACTCCATCAACGCCGTTGAAAAAAGCCTTACGTCGGTCGCCAAAGCTGTGAACGAATCGGCAGACCTTAAGTCGCTGACCACCAACCCTGTGTTGACGCGGACGGACGCGAAAAAAGCAATCGCTGCTGTTGCCAAGGCAATGAAGTTGGATGTTTTGACGACCAAGACCTTGGGCGTACTTGCTGACAATCGCCGGCTGAGCGAAACCGCATCAGTCGCGCGGGCATTCTCGTCACTTGCGGCGGCCCATCGCGGCGAAGTCACCGCCGAAGTTACTTCAGCGCACGCCTTGAGCGCAGCGCAGATGAAAACGCTTTCCGCAAATCTTAAGGCACGCGTCGGCAGCGACGTGGCCATCCAAACCAAAGTCGATCCATCCATTTTGGGTGGCCTGACTGTCCGCATCGGCAGCCAGATGATCGACACTTCTATTAAAACCCGTTTGAACACCCTCGCTAACGCGATGAAAGGCTAAGTAGCAAAATGGATATCCGCGCCGCAGAAATTTCCAAGGTCATTAAGGACCAGATCGCCAATTTCGGCACCGAAGCTCAGGTTTCGGAAGTCGGTAGCGTTCTGTCAGTTGGTGACGGTATCGCCCGTATTCACGGCCTCGACAATGTTCAGGCTGGTGAAATGGTCGAGTTCGCTAATGGTATTCAGGGCATGGCCCTGAACCTTGAAGCGGACAATGTCGGTGTCGTTATTTTCGGAACCGACAGCGAAATTCGTGAAGGCGACGTTGTTAAGCGTACCGGCACGATCGTTGACGTTCCTGTCGGCAAGGAACTGCTTGGCCGCGTCGTTGACGGCCTTGGCAACCCAATCGATGGCAAGGGCCCGCTCAAGACCACACAGCGCAGCCGCGTTGAAGTCAAAGCGCCTGGCATCATTCCACGCCAATCGGTTTCGGAACCTGTCCAGACTGGCCTTAAGGCGCTCGATGCGCTCGTTCCTGTTGGCCGTGGCCAGCGCGAATTGATCATTGGTGACCGTCAGACCGGTAAAACCGCTGTCGCCATCGACACGTTCATCAACCAGAAGGAAGTGAACAAGGGCACTGACGAATCGAAGAAGCTTTACTGCATCTACGTTGCCGTCGGTCAGAAGCGTTCGACCGTTGCGCAAATCGTTCGTGCATTGGAAGAACAAGGCGCGATGGAATACTCCATCGTTGTTGCTGCAACCGCTTCCGAGCCTGCACCGCTTCAGTACCTCGCGCCTTACACCGGCGTTGCGATGGGTGAATTTTTCCGCGACAACGGCATGCACGCCGTCATCGTATATGACGATTTGTCGAAGCAGGCTGTTGCCTATCGCCAAATGTCGCTTCTTCTGCGTCGTCCTCCAGGCCGTGAAGCGTATCCTGGTGACGTTTTCTATCTCCACAGCCGCTTGCTTGAGCGCGCTGCAAAGATGTCCGACGCCAATGGCGGTGGTTCGTTGACGGCATTGCCGATCATTGAAACACAGGCTGGTGACGTTTCGGCGTACATTCCAACCAACGTGATTTCGATCACCGACGGTCAGATCTTCCTTGAAACCGACCTGTTCTTTCAGGGTATCCGCCCTGCAATTAACGTCGGTCTGTCGGTTAGCCGCGTTGGTTCGGCTGCGCAGACAAAGGCGATGAAGAAGGTATCGGGCTCGATTAAGCTTGAGCTTGCACAATATCGCGAAATGGCTGCGTTCGCGCAGTTTGGTTCGGATCTCGATGCGTCGACGCAAAAGCTGCTGAACCGCGGTGCGCGCCTAACCGAGCTGTTGAAGCAGAAGCAATTCTCGCCACTGCCTTTCGAAGAGCAGACCGCGTCAATCTTCGCTGGTACAAATGGGTATCTCGACGGCATCCCAGTCGCCGACGTGACGCGCTACGAAGAAGCCATGTTGGCTGACCTTCGTGCCAACCATGCTGGCATCCTGAAGACCATTCGCGACAGCCGCGACTTCAGCGATGACAGCAAGAAGGCGCTGATGGCGGCTCTCGAAAAGTTCACAAAGAATTTCGCTTAACAATCACCCGTCATGCTGAACGTGTTTCAGCATCTTAATTAAGACCCTGAAACAAGTTCAGGGTGACGGCAAAGGGAAGAATAGATGGCGTCTCTTAAGGCCCTCAAAATGCGGATCAACTCGGTCAAATCGACCCAGAAGATCACCAAGGCGATGAAAATGGTCGCTGCTGCGAAACTGCGTCGGGCAACCGAAGCAGCCGAAGCATCACGCCCATATGCCGAACGACTGGAAGCGGTCGTATCGAGCATCGCGTCGAAGGTAACGATCGGTCCACAATCGCCAAAGCTGCTTGCTGGTTCCGGCAACAGCGACGTGCATTTGTTCGTTGTCGCCACCAGCGACAAGGGCCTTGCTGGCGCATTCAACACCAATATCGTCCGTCTTGCCCGCCGTCAGGCAGAAGCATTGAAGGCCGAAGGCAAGACCGTTAAATTCTACACCATCGGAAAGAAAGGCCGCGATCAGCTCAGCCGGACGTTCCGTGGCGATATCATCCACAGCATTGAACCAGGCGATTTGGGCAAGCTTACATACGCTGATGTCCAAGCGTGGGGCGAAGATTTGACCGCGCGTTTTGAAGCGGGCGAATTTGATGTCGCGCATCTGTTCTTCAGCAAGTTCGAAAACGTGCTTACGCAAACGCCAACGCAAATTCAGTTGATGCCCGTCGCCGTGACCGCGGGTGAAGGCGATGCCGTGGGTGTTTCTGCAACGGTTGAATATGAGCCAGACGAGGAAGAAATCCTCGCTGACTTGCTGCCGCGTAATGTTGCCGTTCAGTTGCTTCGCGCAAACCGCGAAAATGCTGCGTCCGAGCAAGGTTCAAAAATGACCGCAATGGACAATGCAACGCGCAATGCGGGCGACATGATCAACAAGCTGACTATTCAATATAACCGCACGCGTCAGGCGGCGATTACCACTGAACTTATCGAAATTATCGCAGGCGCAGAAGCGCTTTAACGACATCCAAAGGCAAGGAAGAAGCAAATGGCAACCGCCCCGAAGAAGACCGCCGCTCCAAAAAAGGCCGCAGCACCCGCCGCAGCCGCTAAAAAAGCGCCTGTGAAAAAAGCTGCTGCAACCAAGGCTCCCGCTCCAAAGGCTGGCGCTGGCCAAACCGCGATTAACGTCGCCGGTGCTACGGGCCGCATTTCGCAGGTCATCGGCGCTGTTGTCGACGTAACCTTCACTGGCCAGCTGCCCGCCATTTTGTCGGCACTTGAAACCGACAATAACGGCAACCGCCTTGTCCTTGAAGTTGCACAGCATCTTGGCGAAAACACCGTTCGCACGATCGCTATGGACGCGACCGAAGGTTTGACCCGCGGTCAGCCCGTGCGTGACACCGGTGCGCAGATTTCGGTTCCAGTTGGTCCAATGACCCTTGGCCGCATCATGAACGTTATCGGCGAGCCAATCGACGAGCGTGGCCCTGTTGGCGCTGCAAAGTCGAACCCAATCCACGCAGAAGCGCCTTTGTTCACCGACCAGTCGACCGAAGCTGAAATTCTCGTCACCGGTATTAAGGTTATCGACCTTCTCGCGCCTTATGCAAAGGGCGGCAAGATTGGTCTGTTCGGCGGGGCCGGCGTTGGTAAGACCGTTCTTATTCAAGAACTGATCAACAACATCGCAAAGGGCCATGGCGGCGTTTCGGTGTTTGCTGGCGTGGGTGAGCGTACCCGCGAAGGTAACGATCTGTATCACGAATTCCTCGACGCTGGCGTTATCGCCAAGGACGCCGACGGCAACCCAACCCCAGAAGGTTCGAAGGTTGCGCTGGTGTTCGGCCAGATGAACGAGCCTCCCGGTGCGCGTGCACGCGTTGCTTTGTCAGGTCTGACCATGGCGGAATATTTCCGCGATGAAGAAGGCCAGGACGTTCTGTTCTTCGTCGACAACATCTTCCGCTTCACGCAGGCCGGTTCCGAAGTGTCCGCACTTCTTGGCCGTATTCCTTCGGCTGTGGGCTATCAGCCAACTTTGGCGACCGACATGGGTCAGCTGCAAGAGCGTATTACGTCGACAACCAAGGGTTCGATTACCTCGGTTCAGGCCATTTACGTTCCTGCAGATGACTTGACCGACCCTGCACCAGCAACGTCGTTCGCTCACTTGGACGCGACGACCACGTTGAACCGCGCCATTTCGGAATTGGGTATCTACCCAGCCGTTGACCCGCTTGACTCGGTCAGCCGCGTTTTGACACCAGCCGTTGTTGGCCAAGAGCATTATGACACGGCACGCCGCGTTCAGGAAACGCTGCAGAAGTACAAGTCGCTTCAGGACATCATCGCCATTTTGGGCATGGACGAATTGTCGGAAGACGACAAATTGACTGTTACCCGTGCGCGTAAGATCCAGCGCTTCTTGTCACAGCCTTTCCATGTTGCTGAAGTCTTCACCGGCATTTCCGGCAAGTTCGTTCAGGTCGAAGACACGGTTAAGTCGTTCAAGGCAGTCGTCGACGGCGAGTATGATCATCTTCCAGAAGCAGCCTTCTACATGGTTGGCGGCATCGAAGACGCCGTTGCCAAGGCAGCCAAGCTTGCGGCGGAGGCGGCGTAAGCCATTATGGCACTTCGTTTCGAACTCGTAACACCTGAAAAGCTCTACCGCTCGGACGACGTCTATATGGTCGTCGTTCCGGGTAGTGAGGGCGATTTTGGTGTGCTTGAGGGCCACAGCCCAATGATGAGCACGCTGCGTAACGATGCCGCGCTTGAGATTTACGCGACGCAGGGTGCGACGCCCGAGCGCCTCATCATCGCTGGTGGCTTTGCAGAAGTGAATGAGAACGGCCTGACCGTTCTGGCGGAACGCGTCGAGGCTTAAGCCTCACGCGTTACGACTTAGGGGGCTTCATCGCCCCAAATGCGTGCCGTTTCAATATAACCATAGCGCCCTTCGGTTTCGAAGCGGCAATAACCCTTTTCACATTCTTCGATAAGCCCGACCACACCGGGCTCCACGCGCCATGATATATACGCGTTGGCCTCGGGCTCATCACGCAATGCGCCAATATCCTTACCGATTACGATGGCAGCCCGCTTGGGGCTCAGCAAGCGGACATGCAGCCATCCCTGCTCGCCATCGGGATCTTGAACCTTGCGCCATACGCTGTGCACCGCCACGACCTTCACGGGCAGGTTTTCGCGCTTATACACCCATGTAACGGGGAATTCAGTGCTTGGGCCCGTACGCATGCGCGCCTCTGGCTTCGAAATTGAGGCCCAATAAGGCGGCTTTTGTTGGGCCTGCCCGGCGGCAGACGCAGCACCAAAAAGCACAAGCGCCAATGCACCGCAACGCACGATCGAATTGTGTTGATTAACCATAATTTTTACCACCAGCTTCATTCTATACCGTAACCGCGGCGCGCAGCGCAACCATCCTGTCTTGACCTTCTGATATATTCGGCTTTAGTCACTGCCATGCCCGAACTTAGCCGTATTGAACGTCCATCTGTCCGCGTCACCCGCACGCTTCTTCCTGCTGTCGAAAAGCGCATGGCGGAACTGTTCGATGCGCGTTTCAATGCTGATGACACTCCCCTCACCCGTGATGCGCTTGTCGCCGCCATGGCGGACTGCGACGTACTCGTACCGACCGTCACGGACACCATTGATGCCAGCATTATCGCCGCCGCCCCGCCGCGCCTGAAATTGATTGCCAGCTATGGTGCTGGCGTTAATCACATCGATCTGGCCGCAGCAAAGGCCAAGGGCATCATGGTGACGAACACGCCCGGCGTGTTTACGGACGACACCGCTGACCTGACGATGGCGCTCATTCTGAACGTGCCCCGCCGGCTTGGTGAAGGACACCGTGCCATGCGCAATGGTGAATGGAGCGGCTGGAGCCCCACTGGCATGCTGGGTCACCGCATTGGTGGCAAGACGCTTGGCATCATCGGCCTTGGCCGTATTGGAGAGGCCGTTGCCATGCGCGCCAAGGCATTTGGCATGAACATCATTTACAACAAACGCAGCCGTTTGCCCGCCAGCGTTGAAGATGAACTGGGCGTGACGTTCGAACCCGACATCGACCGGCTGGTGGCCCGCTCGGACATAATCACGCTGCACTGCCCGTTGACCGCGGACACAGACAAAATCATCAATGCCGATCGCATCGCGCACATGAAACCCAACGCGTATGTCATCAACAGCTCACGCGGTGAATTGATCGATGAAGACGCATTGATCGCGGCACTGCAAAGTGGTCGTATCGCGGGCGCAGGGCTTGATGTGTACACGCATGAACCCGCCGTTGACTCGCGGTTCCTCAGCATACCCAACGCGGTGCTGCTCCCCCATTTGGGCAGTGCCACAGTCGAGGGACGCGAAGCATCGGGCGAGCGTGTTATTACAAATATCCGCGTATGGGCCGACGGCCACCGACCGCCCGATCAGGTGCTTGAGGGCTGGCAATAAGCAATTTTCTTTCGATTGCGGTAAGTTAGCCGTAATTTTGTGCCTTGAGCCTTTGTTACGCCGCGCCTAGAGACGTGGCAAATAAGCGGGCGGGAGAAATTATGATCCAGAAATTTGTGCAGTCAGCGCTGGTTTTAAGCGCAGCCATGTCAGCGCCAGCGATGGCACAGACCGGCATGGTCGCTATCCCTGAAACCAATAGCGGCGATAGCGCGTGGATTTTGACCGCATCGGCCCTCGTGCTGATGATGACGCTTCCTGGCCTTGCGCTTTTTTACGGCGGGCTGGTTCGCGCCAAAAACTTCTTATCGGTCCTCGTTCAATGCGGCGCGATTGCCGCTATCGCCTCGGTGATCTGGATTGTCGTTGGCTACAGCCTGGCGTTTTCAGTCAACGGCAACGGCTTCATTGGCTCGCTTGAAAATGTCATGTTCAACGGTTTGCTGGATTCGGTCCGTGAGGGGCAGACGACAGGCGAGCTTGCCTTTGCGCTTTTCCAGATGACATTTGCCATCATCACCCCTGCCCTGATCGTCGGCGCATGGGTGGAACGCGCCCGCTTTGGCTGGGTCGTGGCGTTCAGCGCCTTATGGTCGCTGCTTGTCTATGTCCCCGTGACCCGATGGGTTTGGGGTAGCGGTTTTCTGGCCGAACAGGGCGTCATCGATTTCGCAGGTGGCATTGTTGTGCACACCACGGCGGGTATTTCAGCGCTTGTTGTCGCGCTCATGCTTGGCAAGCGCATCGGCTTTCCCAGAACGCTTATGCTCCCGCACAGCCCCGCACTGACAGTAGCCGGTGCCGGCCTGCTATGGGTGGGCTGGTTTGGCTTCAACGGCGGATCGGCTTTGGCGGCAAATGACGCAGCCGCCAGCGCGATCATCAACACCCATGTCGGGGCTTCGGTTGCAGCGATTGTCTGGCTGCTGATTGAACGTATCAAGGTCGGCAAGGCCACTGCCGTCGGCTTTGCAACGGGTGCAGTCGCGGGACTTGCTACGATCACACCGGCAGCAGGGGTGATCGGCCCCGGCGGCGCGATAATTCTCGGCATATTGGCAGGCGTCGTCTGCTTCTGGTTTGTTGGCCTTGTCAAAGGCACGCTGAAAATCGATGACTCTCTCGACGTTTTTGCCGTGCATGGTATCGGTGGAATTCTTGGTTCCGTCCTGCTGGCAGTCTTTGCAAGCGAAGCACTCGGCGGCGCTGGCTATGCCGAAGGTGCGGGCATGGCATCGCAATTGTGGGTTCAGGTGAAAGCCGTTGCCATCGTCGGCGCCTATTCAGCCGTGGTGACCCTCATCATCGGCTATATGGTGTCGATGGTTGTGCCGATGCGTGTCAGCGAAGATCAGGAGCGCGATGGGCTTGATATTTCAAGCCACGGCGAACGCGCTTGGGATTTGGATTAAGCCCGCCCTGACTTGGCCTAAGCCATCAGCGCATAGGAGCTGCTCGGCTAAGCCAACCTAATATTATATAGCCCTTGGTCGCGTTGTTTTGCGACCAAGGGCAATTTCTTGTAAATGTAAACCTAGGGTCAATCGCCCGTCAGGATGCGGTCCATCAACTGCTGCACAGTCGGGACGAAACCGTTCGAATAAAACGGATCCTTACCGAACAGATAGGCACTGTGCCCTGCGAACATCAGGTTTTCGTCGATAGGCGCGCCGTGCGCAATATTCTGCAATGCCTTTTGAATGCAGAAGCTGCGCGGATCGGCGAGGCGGCCCGTCGAATTATTGTCATGGTCCTTCCACGACGAAAATCCGCAATGCGACAGACAGCCCATGCAATCCTTCTGATCCTTGCGAATGACTTCGCCCGACGGCGGCGTCACAAAGACCAAACTATTATCCGGCGTCTTCAAAGCGACCGTAAACCCGCGTGCATCCCATTCGCGCGCCTTCATTAGGTCCGCAGGCTTCACCCAGAAATTCTTGCCCTTCACGCCGACATCCAGCTGCGCGGTGTGTTCGGCATCGGCGGCCTGCACATAGGCAATCTGACGTTCTGAACGGGCCTGCAGCTCAAGCAAGAACGGATTAATGACCGCGCTTGAATAGAAACCTGTTGGCGAAAATTGATGTAACAATACGCCGTCTTCAGGAATTTTCGTCAGCGCGTCTTTCCAGCCCTGTGGAATGGGGCTTTCTTGCGTGAGCAATGGCCGCGTACCGAGCTGAAATGCGATTTGCCCAAGCTCTGGATTATCAATCCAGTTGTTCCAGTCGCGCAAAAACCATACGCCGCCCGC
Source organism: Pseudomonadota bacterium (assembly GCA_041175505.1). Taxonomy (GTDB): domain Bacteria; phylum Pseudomonadota; class Alphaproteobacteria; order Sphingomonadales; family Sphingomonadaceae; genus Sphingorhabdus_B. Next base: position 29,465 of record JBEDET010000012.1, on the reverse strand, counting down.
CATGACGATGGGCACGTCGTCCGAAATGCCCTCGACGCGCATGACATCGCGCAGCGCCTTTACGCGCGGATAGGGGTCTTCGGGGCTGCGTGGATCTTCCGCGTTCGAAAGCCCGTTATGGCCACCGGCCAACCATGGATCTTCATACACTACCGCACCCAACCATTCGGGCACCTTGTGATAGGCGCGTTTCCACAATGCACGGAATGCACGCGCAGAGCTGACGATAGGCAGATAATATACGCCATATTGCGCCGCGATTTCCGAAAGCTTGTAAGGCATACCCGCGCCGCAGGTGACGCCGGTGACCATTCCCTTGGTCGCTTCCAATATGCCGTGCAAAATGCGCTGCGATCCGCCCATTTCCCAAAGCACGTTGATATTGATGGCGCCCTTACCATTGGCCATTTCATGCGCCAGGCGAACCTGCGCGATACCGCCACGGATGCCGTATTCTACCAGCTCTTCATGGCGTTCCGCGCGTGTTTTTCCGTGAAAAACCTGCGGGATCATCTCGCCATTTTCATCATAGCTGTCGGCATTAACCGCCGAAACAGTGCCAATGCCACCGGCGGCGGCCCATGCGCCAGAACTTGCGTGATTGGTAGCGGCAACGCCCTTGCCACCTTCGACCAAAGGCCAAACTTCGCGGCCACCATAGATAATGGGTTTCAGACCCTTGAACACAACCACAACCCCTAAATATTTATCTCAAAAGCGCCGTTCAGCGTGCTCGCGCGCTATCGCAATTATCTAGCTTTGTCGCGCAAAATCGGCACGTTTCATGGCGGAGCCATATAGCTGCCGATAACGCGCAAACATTGTCTCTTCATCATATAGTGCGCACGCCAGAGCGCGGTTGGCGGTGCCGAGTTTTTCCCGAAGTCCGGCATCATTTGCCAGCTCCCTGATAGCTTGCGCCAAAGCTGCCTCCTCGGTGCGCGGGACGATGAACGGACGGTTTTCACGCGCGACGATATTTCGTACATCCCCAACGTCCGTGGAAACCACCGGAAGGGCGCTGGTCATCGCTTCCAATAGTGCAATCGGATATTGCTCGCTATCCGACGACAACGCAAAAACATCGAACAGGCGGATATAGCGCGCCGGGTCACGTAAGAAGCCGGGCATCATCACACGATCTGCGATACCAAGCCGTTCTGCCTCTGCCATGATTGCACCCCGCTCTGGCCCGTCGCCCACAATCGCGAGCCGGACATTTGGTCCTGCCGCCGCAACCGCGCGGACAAGGCGCGGAAGATTTTTGGCGGTACGCAGCGCTGCGATCGTGCCGACCACAATCTCGCCATTGCGTTTCTGAAAACCCGGAAAAGATCCGCGCTGCGGCCGCCGGTTAAAATGGTCGGTATCGATGCCATTTGGGAAACGACAAATCTTGTCCAGCGGCTGATGCCATATGGTTCGGGCGATATGCTCAAGCGTTTTTGAGGGCACGACCAGCGCATTCGAACGCTGCAACGCAATCGTGCGAAACCAGTTCCGCCGCGTTTTCAGCCGGTCGATCTCGTCATCGTTGAACCCGTCTTCATGGTGGATCAATGGTGGCAAGTTCATGCTGCGCGTAAACAATGTGTGCGCCATCACCCCATCCATCGCGCCCCAACTATATGTCAAAACGAGATGGAATTTCTTCATATATCGGGCAAGCTGACGATAGCGGCCAATGGCAGGCATCCCTTTCAGCGAGGGCGCCGCATCTTTCGGGAACTGGACTTTGACTCGCCGGTCAATCGCCTCGGCCGCGCCAAAGGCATCATCGACCGCCGTCAAAACGGTATGCTCTGCCTGATCGCCGAAATGGTTCATAAGGCGAACCGTGCGCGATTCCTGACCGCCAAGGTTAAAGCTGCTGTGCAAATGGAGGATGCGGACCGCCGCCATACTTGCCTTTCCTTCTCGCACCGCCCAGATGCTTTGAATGATTATCGAACCTATGCACTCTCCCTACCGCCCCGATCCACAAATCGCCAGTCTGGGCGAAAAAATTGGTGATCCCGTACGTGCGGCGAACTTTCCCGAGACGACATTGCGTTTTCGCAACGACCGTTGGGCGGCAACTGTTGGTCTGGATGGATATGATGACGCCGCGTGGGTCCGCCATTTCGGGCGTTTTGAGCCGTTGCCCGATAACATGCCCGAACCTTTGGCGCTGAGGTACCACGGTCACCAGTTCCGTGTGTACAATCCGGAGATTGGCGATGGACGTGGATTTCTGTTCGCGCAGCTGCGTGATGGCCACGACCGGTTGCTTGACCTTGGGACCAAGGGGTCGGGCACCACCCCTTACAGCCGGCGTGGCGACGGAAGGCTGACGCTAAAAGGGGGTGTGCGCGAGATACTGGCGACCGAAATGCTGGAGGCGCTTGGGGTCAACACCTCCAAAACATTCTCGCTAATTGAAACCGGCGAAGAATTGATCCGCGGGGACGAGCCCTCGCCCACCAGATCCGCCGTTATGGTGCGGCTCAGCCATAGCCATATACGTTTCGGGACGTTCCAACGCATCGCGGCGGAGGGCAATGAGGCGCTGATGCACAAGCTCATCCATTATTGCCTCGAACATCTTTACTGCGTCGACGTTTCGGACAACCCCGCAGCACAGTTGTTGGGGCTTGCGGTGGATCGCGTGGCCGACCTTGCCGGGTCGTACATGGTCGCAGGGTTCGTCCACGGCGTGCTCAACACCGACAATATCAACATCACGGGCGAAAGCTTTGACTATGGCCCATGGCGTTTCACCGAAAAATGGGACCCGAGCTTTACCGCAGCCTATTTCGACCAATCCGGACTTTATGCGTTCGGCCGGCAGGCCGAAGCATTGCATTGGAACCTTGGCCAACTCGCGGTTGCGTTGCGATTGGTGTCAGACGCACCGCCGCTGATTGCCGCACTGGAACGCTTTCCCGACCTCTATCAACAATCGGTCATTCGCCGATTTTTATGGCGACTGGGCGTTGTGCCGAAGGGCGCAGACGAGGATAAGCGCCTTGTCGAAGCCGCCGAACGCTGCATGGTCCGCGATCAAATTCCCATCGCCGCATTTTTCCACGGTTACAGAGGTGGAAGGACGGGCGCATTCGCAACCAACGGGGCAGACCAAGCCGCATTTGAAGACATCTTGCGCGGTTATGCGCCAGCCCACGCATCGGACGATTATTGGCTAAGCAACCCCGCCTGCTCCATGCTGATCGATGAAGTCGAAATGATTTGGGACGCCATTGCCCAAAAGGATGACTGGCAGCCATTATATCAAAAACTGGCGCATATTCAGGACTTGGGGCAAGCTTTGAAGCATGAAGGCCAATAGCCGATGGTAACTGCGTTGGCCTCGCGCGCGAAACGGGCAAGCTGCGGTGGCTAGTCAACGTACCGCTTAAAAATCGACACCGATAAAGTTCTTCTAACCCATGGCCAACTAATCCTGTTTTGAAGCTTGGACGGCGGCCGTCCATTTTGGCGTCATGGAAAAAGCACGAGTCTATTTGGTGGGCGCTGGCCCCGGTGACCCCGACCTGCTGACGGTGAAGGCTGCGCGGCTGATCTCGTCGGCAGACGTCGTTGTGCATGATGGCCTTGTCGACGCCGCGATTATGGCGCTGATTAGCCCGTCCGCACGCCTGATTTCAGTCGCAAAAAGCCGGTCGCGCCATTCCGTACCGCAGGACGGCATTAACGACATTCTGGTGCGTGAGGCGCAGGTTGGCCGGGTGGTTGTCCGGTTAAAGGGTGGCGATCCGTTTATTTTTGGACGTGGTGGCGAAGAAGCCGAAGCCTGCCGTGACGCGGGAATAGATGTTGAAGTTGTACCCGGCATCTCTGCGGCAATGGGCGGCGCTGCGGCGACTATGCTGCCACTCACCCACCGCGATGCCTCCAGCGCCGTCACCTTCGTGGCTGGCCAGTGCAAGGGCCTGACCGACCAGAATTGGGCTGGCCTTGCCGGCAAAGGTCGCACGCTGGTCATTTACATGGGCGTTGCGACCGCTGCGGATATTACCGAAAAGCTGATTTCCGATGGGCTGTCGCCGGATACGCCCGTTGCTGTGCTCGAACGCGCGACGCGGCCCGATGCGCGCGCGATGCAAACGATCCTTACCGACTTGGGCGACATGATTAAACGTGAGGGCGTCCAATCGCCCGCAATCATCGTTGTCGGCGACGTTGTCCTCAAATCCGATGCCGAAAACCGGCTCAAACATTTTGCCAAACAGGCGGAGAAAATTGCGTGAAGTTACTTACTGGAAATGAATTGCGCTCTGGCGCTGTGACCTGGTGGACAGGCAGCGGCTGGTCGCTCCATGTTGAAGATGCTGTTGATGTTGGTGAGCATGGCGAAGCCGTGCTGCATGCCGAGGAAGGCGCGCGCCGTGTGAACGCGCCGTACATCATCGACGCGGTTGCAACACCCCAAGGCCCACGCCCGGCGCATATCAAGGACAGGGTCCGTGCGCTTGGGCCAACGGTGCGGCCAGACCTTACATTGAAACCCGCTGACCCAGCGGCAGGCGACTGGATAATCTGATATGTATAAATATGACCATTTCGACCAATCGATTGTCGATGCGCGCGTTGCCGAATTTCGCGATCAGGTAAACCGGCGCATCGCGGGTGAGATTACGGAAGACCAGTTCAAGCCATTGCGCCTGATGAACGGTCTGTATCTGCAACTGCATGCCTATATGCTGCGCGTCGCCATCCCATATGGCACGCTCGACAGCCGCCAGATGCGGATGCTCGCGCACATCGCCCGTAAATATGACCGCGATTACGGCCATTTCACAACCCGCCAGAATATCCAGTATAACTGGATCAAGCTTGAGGAATGCGCCGATCTGTTGGAAGAGCTGGCAACGGTTGAAATGCATGCTATTCAAACCAGCGGCAATTGCATTCGCAACATCTCGTCGGACCAATATGCTGGGGCGGCGGCGGACGAAGTGGCTGATCCGCGTCCTTGGGCGGAATTGCTGCGCCAGTGGTCCACATTCCACCCAGAATTCAGCTATTTGCCGCGCAAGTTCAAGATTGCGGTCATCGCATCACCCGAAGATCGTGCCGCCATGCGCTTGCATGACATCGGGCTAGAGCTTGTCCGCCAAAACGGCGAATTGGGTGCGCGCGTATTCGTAGGGGGCGGCATGGGCCGTACGCCAATGATTGCGCCCGAAATCAATCCGTTTGTCAAAGCCGACGATCTGCTGAGCTACATCGAAGCCTGCCTGCGCGTGTACAATCGCTACGGCCGCCGCGACAATATCTACAAGGCGCGTATCAAGATACTCGTCCACGAAATTGGTGCAGACGAATATCGCCGTCAGGTTGCGGAAGAATTCGCCCATGTCAAAACGCTGGGCATCGATCCGCCATTGGCAGAGCTGGAACGCATCAGCGCGTTCTTTGCACCGCCTGCATTTGATGCAGCCGACGTCGAACCCGATCGCAGTGATCCCGACTTCGCGGTCTGGCTCGATCAGAACGTAAAGCCACACAAACAAGCGGGCTACGCGATCGTCAACATCAGCCTGAAGCCCATTGGCGGTATTCCGGGCGATGCAACATCGGCGCAAATCGATGTGATGGCTGACCTCGCCGAGCAATATGGCTTTGACGAATTGCGCGTCACCCATGCGCAGAACATCGTCCTGCCACATGTTGCCAAACGTGATCTGCACGCGGTGTGGCAAGCATTGCGCAATGCCGATCTGGCAGATGCCAATCTTGACCTGATCAGCGATATCATCGCCTGCCCCGGCCTCGATTATTGCAGCCTTGCCAACGCCCGTTCGATCCCCGTCGCGCAGAAAATTGCGACGCGCTTTGCCGACATGGACCGGCAACGTGATTTGGGCGAGCTGAAGCTTAAAATCTCCGGCTGCATTAACGCCTGCGGACATCACCATGCGGGTCATATCGGCATATTGGGTGTCGACCGGAAAGGTGTCGAAAATTATCAGCTGACCTTTGGCGGCTCTGGCGCGGAAGACGTCAGCATCGGGAAAATCATTGGCCCCGGCTTTGATGAAGACGGCGTTGTCGACGCGGTCGAAAAGGCCACCGAAGTCTACAAGACCCTGCGTGAAGGCGATGAACGTTTCATCGACACATATCGCCGTGTCGGCCTCGAACCATTTAAGGAGGCGATCTATGGTTGAGTTTCGCTATCGCACGGATGAAGTCACCGAACAGCCATCGGTTACGCTCGATGCCTTTTTGGATCAGTCAAACGCCACCGCCGTCCGGCTTGAACCCGATGACGATGCACGCGCACTGATCCCGTTTTTGGATCGGCTGACGCTTATCGAAGTTGCGTTCCCGAAATATCGCGACGGGCGTGGCTACAGTTCAGCACGCATCTTGCGTGAAGCTGGTTACACCGGCGAACTGCGCGCACAGGGCGACGTTCTGGTCGACCAAATTGCGTTCATGCGGCGCTGTGGCTTTGACAGCTTTGCACCCGAAGCGTCGTTAAATCCCGAAGCCGTCGCGCGCGCGCTTTCAACCTATGACCAGTTTTACCAAAAGGCCGCGGACGCCGCGGCTCCCGTTTGGAAGTTACGGCATGGGTGAACAGGTTCGCATCGCCGACCGTATCAACACCGCACCACGTTACACGGAGGCAGACGCCGTTCGTCTCAATAACATGTTCCGTGGGCGCGATACCGTCGAGATGCTGACCGTTTTGCTGCGTGAAAATATGCTGGGTGATGCGGCGATAGTGTCCAGCTTCGGCGCAGAGAGCGCCGTTTTGCTGCATTTAATTGCCAGCATTGACCCCGCCACGCCTATATTGTTCCTCGACACCGGGAAGCATTTTCCGGAGACGATTACCTATCGCGAGGATCTGCGCAATATCCTCGGTCTATTGGATCTGCGCATCATAGCCCCCGACCCTGTGCATCTGGCGCAAAAGGACGGCACGGGCCTGCGCTGGTCTTATGACCCCGATGGCTGCTGCGAAATCCGCAAAGTCCTTCCGCTGAAGTCTGCGCTTGCGGGTTTTGATGCCCAGTTTACGGGCCGAAAAGCCTTTCAGTCGGCAACCCGCAAGGCATTGCCGCGGTTCGAGATCGAGGAAGGCCGCCTCAAGGTCAATCCGCTAGCAGATTGGGACAAGGCCAGAATCGAAGCCTATATGTCCGAACATGCGCTGCCTGTGCATCCACTGGTGGAACAGGGCTATCCGTCGATTGGCTGCTCACCCTGCACCACGAAGGTTGCGCCAGGCGAAGACCCGCGCTCGGGTCGCTGGAAGGGCTGGGACAAGGTTGAGTGCGGAATTCATACGGCCGTTACGCCGCTGGATGACAGCGCAAACGACCCGATCTTTTAACCGGCGCGCGAATTCAATCCTTCTGGAAAAAATACGCCTGAATGTCCGCTGCAATACGCGCGGGACGAAGTGTTTCAGCGTCGATGCAGCACCAGCTGGATTTAACCTCCGCCAACACGTCTTCACCGCGCTTGATGACCGTTTCGTAAAACGACCGGGCACCCTGCACTTTTTCAAGAACGACGGACGCGATAACGTCGTCGTCCAAAAACGCCGGCTTCCGGTAGGTGATCTCGTGCTTCAACGCGACCCACAGATATTTGGCAGCAGCCTCAGGCGGGGCAAGCTTGTTCCAATGCGCGAGCACTGCATCCTGCACCCAATTCAAATAGCGTGCGTTATTCACGTGCCCCATGAAGTCGATGTCTGAAGGCAGTACGCCTATACGATGAAGATGCAGGTGAGCGGTTGTCATAAGGCTTTCATCATAAACGTTAAGAGAGGGCGCTACAGCCCTATTGCTGCAAAAACATGAATATATGCTGGCTATTACGGACAATGCGAAAGATTTTAAATTTCTGCGAACACGGCTTGGTTCTGACATGAACTTGCAACACCCGTTCTGCGATCCCACATGACGCATATGGACCGCCCGAAACGAAAAAGCTGGAGCGATTTGCCTGCCTATCGCTGGTCGATGGTCATTTTGGGTTGGGCGCTGATCGTTGCGGCGCCACTTGTCAGCTGGCTTCCAGGTCCAGGGGGACTAGCGCAGTTTATCATCGGGCTCGGCGTGGTCCTCAAACATTCGCTTTGGGCCAAAAAGCGATATTCGCGGCTTTCGAAGATCCATCCCGAATATGCGCGCTGGGCCAATTGGGCACTGCGGCGCAACAAGGTTAAAGGCCGCCCACCCTTTCCCGATGTCAAACGCGACATGCTGCACCTGTTCCGCCGCGACGACATCGACATGAAAATGCCCTGACCTGTGTTGACTTTTAGCCTTTCGGACCGTATCGGCCACTGCAACAGAAGCGGTCGCTGCGCAGATTCGGCGGCCCTTTTCATTTCAAGACGCAAAAAATTTAAGGATTACAGTCATGAAGCGCACTTTTCAGCCGAGCAATCTCGTGCGTGCCCGTCGCCACGGTTTTCGTCTTCGTATGTCAACCGCCGCTGGCCGCAACATCCTCAACGCACGTCGCGCACGCGGCCGCAAGAAACTCTCGGCTTAATCCCCGAGCAGGCGGACCGCGACATGCGCGGTTACAGCGTTATCAAAAAAAGGTCAGACTTTCTGGCCGCCAACCGGGGGAAGCGATATGCAACTCCCGGTTTTGTTTTGCTGGTTCGCGATAGACAGGACGACAGCCCTGCAATCCGGCTGGGCATCACCATCACCAAAAAAGTCGGTAACGCCGTTATCCGGAACCGCATGCGCCGCCGCTTTCGCGCGCTGGCGCAGGAAATGCTCGCCGATAAGGGCAAGGCAGGCGCGGATCATATTCTGATCGGTCGCGACAGCGGTATCGAACGCGATTTCGACGCCTTAAGGGCAGATATGGTCAAGGCGTTGGGGAAGCTGTGCGCATGATCGCAAAGCTGCTCATCTTATGCGCACGCGCTTGGCAAATCGGGCCGTCGCGCATTTTACCGCCGACCTGCCGGTACAGCCCCAGCTGCTCGGCCTATGCAATAACGGCACTTCAAAAGCATGGCGCAATTAAGGGTGGCTGGCTGGCTCTCAAACGGCTATTGCGCTGCCAACCTTGGGGTGGGCATGGATATGATCCAGTGCCATGACGCCCAATTGATTGATTAACGGGGATTTACACGTGGACGATAAACGCAACCTGATTTTTGCAGTCTTGCTGACAGGCCTTATCCTGTTCGGATGGCCTTATGTCGCCAGCTATTTCTTTCCAACCCCCGCCCCTGTAGCCAGCAGCGCCACGACCGCAGCCAGCACAGCCGGCGCGGCGACGTCGGACGTGCCAGTCGCGGCGGCACCTGCCGAAACACAAGCGGTTCCCTTGAGCAGCGCGCTGCAGTCAACAGGCCGCATCTTGGTGGAGACGCCAAAGTTGAAGGGCTCGGTCAATCTTGAAGGCGCAAAAATTGACGACCTTTTGTTGCTGACCCACCGCACCGCACTCGCCAAAGATTCGGCGCCAGTGCGCCTGTTCGCACCATCGGGCACAAAAGATGCCTATTTTGCGCGCTTTGGTTGGGCTGGCACCGGCGTAACGGTTCCTGATGATAAAACCGTCTGGACCCCAAGCGGCAACAAATTGACACCCACCACGCCGGTCACATTAAGCTGGACCAACACCCTTAATCAAAAGTTTGATATCGCGCTGTCGATTGACGAAAACTACATGATTACCGCGAAGCAAACCTTCACCAATGGCGGCACTGCGCCGGTCCAGATCGCGAATTTTGCGCTGTTAAGCCGCACCGGGAAACCTGCCGACGCGACATCTGGTGGATCCATATTCACGCATATCCACATTGGTCCAATGGGCGTTTTTGACGAAAAGCCTAATTATGATTGGGGCTATGTCGACGTCGAGGAAAACAAAGGCGAGACATCATTCACCAGCACGGGTGGATGGCTGGGCTTCACCGACAAATATTGGCTCGGCGCACTTATCCCTGACCAAAAAACGCCCGTATCGGCCAAGTTCCGTGCCAGCGGCGATGTCTATCAGGCGCAAGTCATTCCAACACGGTACACCAGCATCGCGCCAGGTGCGTCCCTTAACAGCGGCTCGCGTCTGTTCGCCGGTGCCAAAGAGATGGCCGTTCTTGACGCCTATTCCAAGAATCTTGGCATTCCGTATCTCGATTATGCCATCGATTGGGGCTGGTTCTGGTTTATCGCCATTCCGTTCTTCTGGATCCTGCATTGGCTGTTCGGCCTTTTCGGAAACTTTGGTTTAGCCATCATTGGCCTAACAATCATCGTACGCGGGGTCATGTACCCCGTGGCGCAGAAGCAATTTGCGTCCATGGCGCAGATGCGTGCGGTTCAGCCTAAGCTGAAGGCGCTGCAAGAGCGTTGGAAGGATGACAAGCCACGGCTTCAGCAGGAAATGATGAAGCTGTACAAGGATGAAAAGGTAAATCCGCTCGCGGGCTGCCTGCCCATCGTGTTGCAGATTCCTATCTTCTTCGCGCTGTACAAAATTCTGCTGCTGTCGATCGAAATGCGTCACCAGCCGTTCGTCTTGTGGCTGAAGGATTTGTCGGCACCAGACCCGTTGACACCGATCAACCTGTTTGGGCTGCTGCCCTTTGACCCGCCATCGTTCATTGCCATCGGCGTTCTGCCAATATTGCTCGGCTTTACGATGTGGCTGATGCAGCGCCTTAACCCGCAACCTATGGATGAAGTGCAAAAGCAAGTTTTTGCCGTGATGCCATGGTTCCTGATGTTCATCATGGCGCCATTTGCCGCCGGACTTCAGCTCTATTGGGTCATGTCGAACATCGTGTCGATTGCGCAGCAAAAGTGGCTCTATTCACGCCACCCGGTGTTGCGTGAGCAGATGGCGCGTGATGCGCAAGAGAAAGCGGCCGCGAAAGCCAAGGCGGGGTCGTGAGCGCGGATGTCATTGCGGGAATAGCAGAACCGAACCGGATATTTTCCGGTCCGGTTACGTTCCTGAAATCAGCGCCCAAGCTTGAATTTCTGCCGGACCCTACGGTCCCTGAAATCGCCTTTGCCGGTCGGTCGAACGTCGGCAAGTCCAGCCTGATTAATGCGTTGGTGAACCGCAACAATCTTGCGCGCGCGTCCAACACACCGGGCCGCACGCAAGAGCTGAACTTTTTCGATGTTGGTGAACCGGCGTTGTTCCGCATCGTCGACATGCCGGGCTATGGCTATGCCAAAGCCCCCATCAAGACGGTTCAGCAATGGCGTTATTTGATTAACGACTATCTGCGTGGTCGCGCGGTGTTAAAGCGCGTGTTTGTGCTGATCGACAGCCGCCATGGCATTAAAGAAGTCGACCATGAAATTATGAAAATGCTCGATGCGGCGGCCATCAGCTACCGGATTGTGCTGACCAAGACCGACAAGATCAAAGCCTCCGAACGCGAGGCGGTTGAGGCCGACACCATGGCAAAACTGCGCAAGCATGTCGCAGCCTATCCAGAGCTTTCGGTGACATCGGCGGAAAAGCGCGGGGGCATTGATGAATTGCGCGCGGCTGTGTTGGAAGCCGTCGCTTCTTAGGGTCAGGACATATGAAACTGATTATCGGAAACAAAGCCTATTCAAGCTGGTCGCTGCGCGGCTGGCTTGCAGCCAAGCAATCTGGCCTGCATTTTGACGAAATCATTGTTCCGCTGTTTGCCGACGGCTGGGAAGATCGCAAACGCGAAGGCGACCTTGCGCCATCATCGGGCAAGGTGCCGACCTTGTGGGATGGAGAGGCGGTGGTCTGGGACAGCCTTGCGATCATCGATTATCTCGCGGACAAGGTCGGTCGTGATCGCTTTTGGCCCAAGGACGAAGTCGCGCGCGGCATGGCGCGGTCCATGGCGGCGGAAATGCACGCGGGATACACCGCCCTGCGCCGCGAATTCCCGATGAATACGCGCAAGACCTTTAGCGACGTGACGATATCTGAAGAGACCCGGAAGGACGCGGTCCGCATATTGCAAATATGGGCCGAAGCCCGCTCGCGCTTTGGCAAAGACGGGCCATATCTGTTTGGCACATTCAGTGCGGCGGACATTATGTTCGCACCTGTGGTGACGCGTTTTGTGACCTATGGCTTCAAACTGCCCGGCTTTGCCGAAAGCTATGCAGAAACGATTATGGCGCATCCGTGGATGGAAGAATGGTACGCTGCCGCAGCAGAGGAACCATGGACGATCCAGCGGATTGAGGACGCGATTACGTAATTTGAAGTAGCACTCATTCGTCATCCTGAACTTGTTTCAGGATAACGTGCGACGTGGCTTGTTATCCTGAAACAAGTTCAGGATGACGAACGTTCATTCATTGTGCATCACGTCCTAAAACGCAGTTCCGTCTTTTTTCCGAAATCCGGTTCCGTTGAACAGGTGCATGTCAATGTCAGGATAATGACAATCGGATGCCGCCGGGCGGCCTATCGCGATAAAAACGCAGTCTTGGTCGCTTTCGTTGATGAGCACATGCCCATTTTCAACGCCTTTTGGGAATGCAGCAACATCGCCGGGACGCATGGTGTGACGACCATCATTCTCGACCAGTATGGCTTCCCCCGAAAGCATGATCACCATCTCATCTTCATCTTCGTGCCAGTGTCTTTGCGAAGACCATGCGCCCGGTTTCAAGACCACATGACTGGCACCGAACTCGGTCAAGCCGGAGGGCGGTGCAAGTCGACGATACAATCTGCCTGACACTGCACGTGCATAGGCTGCGGGATATCCCGTTGCGTTGCTTTGGGCGATTGCATCGAGGTTGAGTTTAGGCACTGGAAGGCTCTAGCCGCATTGTGCGCGGTGCAGCAGCTTCTGGTCGGCCAGAACAAGCGCCATCATTGCCTCGACCACTGGCGTGCCGCGGATACCCACGCAGGGGTCGTGGCGGCCCTTTGTGATGATATCGGTCGCATCGCCGTCGCGGGTGACTGTTTCCACAGGCGTGAGGATTGATGAAGTCGGCTTGAACGCGACCCGCACCAGCACCGGCTGCCCTGTCGAGATACCACCGGCAATTCCCCCTGCATTGTTCGCAAGGAATTCAGGATGGTTCGAACCTTCCGAAGAAGGCCGCATGCGGTCGGCATTTTCTTCACCACGCAAACGTGCTGCGCCAAAGCCTGCGCCAATTTCGACGCCTTTAACGGCGTTGATGCTCATCATCGCCGAAGCCAATTCGCTGTCGAGTTTCGCATATAAAGGTCCGCCCCAACCGGGCGGTACGCCGGTGGCGACGCATTCAATGACGGCGCCCAGCGATGATCCCGCCTTACGCGCCTCATCCACCAGTTTTTCCCACCGACCGGCAGCGGCTTCGTCGGGGCAGAAAAACGGGTTTTTGTCGATCTGTGCGGCTTCAAAATTGTTGCGGTCGATGGCGTCTCCGCCGATTTCGGCAACATAAGCGATGATGTTGACGTCGGGCATAACCGCCCTTGCCACCGCGCCGGCGGCCACACGTGCGGCGGTTTCACGCGCGCTTGAACGTCCGCCACCGCGATAATCGCGAAAGCCATATTTTGCGTCATAGCTGTAATCGGCATGACCGGGGCGATAGGCCTTGGCCACGTCAGAATAATCTTTTGACCGCTGGTCAACATTCTCGATCATCAGCGAAATGGGTGTTCCCGTCGTTCGGCCTTCAAACACGCCCGACAAAATCCGCACCGCATCCGGCTCCTGCCGCTGCGTTGTGAAGCGCGATGTTCCGGGACGGCGCTTGTCCAAAAATGGCTGAATGTCGGCTTCGGACAAGGCAAGTCCAGGAGGACAACCATCAACCACTGCGCCAAGCGCTGGACCGTGGGACTCTCCCCAAGTCGTGAAGCGAAAAACGCGTCCGAAAGTATTAAAGCTCATGTGCTGATTCCGACTTCTTCATATGTACCGAACGATAGCGCACCTGCTCCTTGCCTATCCATGTTCGAATTGCACGTAAAACTATGATTGTGATAGCAACCGCCAGCACCCGTGCCGCATGTGGATGGTTATACGCAGCACCAACACGCCCTGCCCAGACAAAGGCGCCAATGAGAGCGACAAAACCAGCCATCGAAAAAAACGCGTCTAATAGCGGCGGCAGGCCTTCCCAATAATGACGGGCATGCCAATATCCGTGCAAGCCAACGAGCAAAGCACAGCCCCCGAGCAGGAGAACCAGCTCGTTACTATGCCCCGAGATCATTTTGTGGTGTCGATATCAGGAGCATCCTCCTGCTTCATGCCGACGGTGTGGTAACCCGCATCAACATGGTGGATTTCGCCAGTAACGCCTGCGCCCAGATCGGACAGGAAATACAACGACGACGCACCAACATCATCAATGGTCACATTGCGGCGCAGCGGCGTGTTCAGTTCATTCCATTTCAGGATATACCGGAAATCACCAATGCCCGACGCAGCGAGCGTCTTGATTGGTCCAGCCGATATCGCGTTCACGCGGATACCCTGTGGCCCGACATCATTCGCCAGATATTTAACCGACGTTTCCAGCGCAGCCTTGGCCACGCCCATGACGTTATAATGCGGCATGACCTTTTCTGCGCCATAATAGCTGAGTGTCAGCATCGATCCGCCACCTTCACCGGTTTCGGGATCAAGCGGCTTCATCATCGCCGCAGCGCGCTTGGCGACGGCGGTGAAGCTGTAGACGCTGATGTTCATCGTCATCAGGAAGTCGTCCAGACCTACGTCGAAATATTTGCCGCGCAGTGCTTCTTTGTTGGTGAAGCCAATGGCGTGCACCACGAAATCGATATTGGGCCATTTCGCCGCCAGCGTGTCAAAGGCGCGGTCGAGATTGTCCATGTCGGCAACGTCACAATCGATGAGCAAGTCACAACCAAGCTGTTCTGCCAGCGGCCGAACGCGCTTTTCCATGACTTCGCCCTGATAGCTGAACGCCAATTCCGCGCCTTCGGCATGCAAACGCTTCGCAATGCCCCACGCCAGAGACTTGTCATTGGCGAGCCCCATAATCAGCCCGCGTTTGCCCGCCATCAATCCTGTCATAAAATCCTCATTCGTCAGGTGAATTTTGTTGCCGATGCTTTAGTCCATTTTCATGGGCGTTGGCCAGCGCTGCGTTTAATTGCGCTCCTGTCACCAATCCTAGCCCAATAAGATAGAAGAAAATGAGCGCCACCATAACACCGGCAAGGCTGCCATAGGTGAGGTCATAATTGCTGACGCTCGACAGGAAAACCGGCAAAAGCGCCGTGAGGCCAAGCCACCACATGCTCACCAAGGCTGGCCCGGGCCATTTGGGAAATGCGGATGACCGATATTTGGACGGGGTTAGCCCGACAAAGATGATATAGATTGCGACGAACAATGCAATGAATGGAATGATGCGTCCCCACGCGAAATAGCCAGAAACCATCTGTGCGGTGGGAATGTAGCGATACACCAGATCCTCAACCGCGGTCACCACAACCTGCGCCGAAAAAGCGACCATCGCCAGAACAACCGACCCAATAATCGCGCCGAGCGAACCCAATCGATAATGCCAGAACGCACGGCTGGGTGCCGCACCATAAGACCGATACAGCACATCGCGAAAGGTTTCGATTAGGCTGGCCGCTGTCCAAAGACTGACAGCAGCGCTTAGCCATAGCAATGGCCCTGAACGCGCGGTCATGGCGGACTCGATGGGTTCCTTAAGTGCAGCCCCGACACTTGGCGGGACAGTCACGAAAAACGCTTCAATCAGCGCCAGCCCGGACTCGGTTTGTCCAACTGCGCCAGCGATGGCAGCGGCGACAACGCAGAATGCGAAAAGTGACACCAACGACAGATATGCGAAATTGCCCGCGTGGATGAAGCCGTCGCTATACACACCGACGGCAACACGCTTGGTCACTTCCATAACCTGACCCGTCAGCCCGAGGTGCGCAAACCATGTCGCTTCGCTTTCATCGGCATGCGCCGTCGCAGGAAGATGTGCCCGTGCCTCCGGTGACAGAGGCGAAATTTCAGACACTAAGATTCTCCCGGACACTGCTGTCCGAGAGAACGCCAGCCAGACGCGCCAGTTCCGTTGGGTCCGATGGCAAGTGAATCATCAGCGTGACCAACTGGTCGCCGCGTCCACCGGATTTGGTTGTGAAGCCCCGGCCCTTTATCCGCAGAACGGCACCGGAATTGGTACGCGGCGGAACAGTCAGCATGACTGCGCCATCGACGGTCGGAACCTTCACCTTGCCGCCATCGACGGCTTCTTTGATCGAGATCGGCAGGTCAATCCGAATATGGTCGCCATCGCGCGCCAAATCGGGGTGTTTGCCGAGCTTCAGCGTGACCATGGCATCGCCATTGCCGCCCGGCCCCGGCTGGCCACGCCCCGGTATGCGGATCTGTTGTCCGGCAACGAGGCCAGTAGGCAGTTTGAACTCAACGGTCTTGCCATCGCCTAGGGTAATGCGCTGCGGCGCAAGCGTTGCCGCGTCGGTGAAGGACACCAAATGTTCGTACGCAATATTCGCACCCTTGGGCGGCGGCGCTTGCTGGGGACGTGGGCCAGCACCGGGACGGCCACCGCCGCCGCCGAACAAGCCATCAAAAATGTCGCCAAGGTCGATGCCGCCGCTGCCAAAGTCGAAATTGCCACCACTGGGTCCGCCTTGGCTGTATCCGCCGCCGCCAAAGGGGTTGCCGCCGGCGAAGCGAGGTTGGCCGTTTTCGTCTATTTCGCCGCGGTCGAATTGCCCGCGCTTTTTGGGGTCCGATAACAAATCATAGGCTTGCGTAATTTCGCTGAAGCGCTCCGAAGCTTTCGGATTGTCCTTGTTCTTGTCGGGATGCAATTCCTTCGCAAGCTTACGATAAGCGGATTTAATCGCTTTCTCGTCCGCGCCTTTGGAAACGCCTAATATCGAATAAGGATCAGCCATTCTTGTCCCTGTTTACCCTGCTTATCCGTCTTACATTGGTATTACAGTGCCCCAAGTCAACTCGGAAGCAGGGCGTTATCCCGTTTTTTACCGGTAATTTGGCGTAGCAGAAGATATAGCAGCAGGCCAATCGGCCCCGCCATCAGCGTGAAGAACAGTATCGGCACCTGAAGCCAGCGTGCAATCTTGTGCTGGTCGGCATTTCGCGCAATCCAGATACCGACAAACAAATCGAACGCCAAATAATGGATCCAGCCGATCGTTGCGCCGCCGGGCGAGTCAAACAGTGCCATGACCCCTTTTAAGGTCGTGAAGTCCGCAGACGGGCGGCCTGCAGGACCGCCATCGGATATAAGTCCAGCCATCAACGGAATGATAAGGCCCGCATAGAGGCAGGCCAGCAACACCGAGCCTGCGAAAAATACATAAGGCACAACCCGTTCACGCTTTGGCGTGAGCGCCAAAACCACCCAAGCGAGCAACGCCCAGGCATTTGCGACACCGAATATCATTTCCCAGTTCATTTTATACTCTAGCCCCTTTTAACCCGCATCAGTCTAGCCTATCGGTGGGCTATGGAAAGACCTGATCCTTTTAGCCTGTTCGACACATGGTTTGCCGAAGCGCGGACCACCGAAATCAACGACTCCAACGCAATGGCATTGGCGACCACAGGCGCGGATGGGCAACCTTCGGTCCGCATGGTGCTGTTGAAAGGCCATGGCCCCGACCTTGGCGACCATGGCGGATTTGTTTTCTACACGAATTTTGAAAGCCGCAAGGCGATGCAATTGTCCGACAATGCGCAGGTGGCGCTGCTGTTTCACTGGAAATCGTTGCGGCGACAAATACGGATTGAGGGTGCAGCAAACCCAGTAGATGATGCAACCGCAGATGCCTATTTCGCCACCCGCTCGCGCAATTCGCAGCTGGGTGCATGGGCTTCGGACCAGTCGCGTCCGCTTGCAGACCGTGCGACATTTGAAGCGCGCTTTGCCGAGGTAGAAGCCCGCTTTGCAGGCCAAGATGTTCCGCGCCCGCCGCATTGGTCGGGTTGGATGGTCAGCCCGAACCGCATCGAATTCTGGCAAGACCGCGAATTCCGCCTGCACGAACGCTGGCTATATGAACGCGACGGCGACGGCTGGACGACGGGCATGTTATATCCATGAAGGGCCGCGCATGAGCCTGGGGCATAGCCACCATCACCAGGCGCATGGTGAACTCACCAAACGTGCGGCCATCGCCAGCGTATCGATGGCGCTGTTCTTGCTTGCGCTTAAGGTGTTTGCGGCGGCGGAAACAGGGTCCGTTGCGCTGCTTGGGTCATTAGCGGACACCGGCTTTGATGTTCTCGCCTCGTTGCTCACGCTATTCAGCGTCCGTTACGCCGCAATGCCCGCCGATGACGACCACCGTTTCGGCCATGGCAAGGCAGAGGCATTGTCCGCTTTGGTGCAGGTTGTGCTTGTCATACTGTCGGCCATCCTGATTGCATGGCGCGCAATTGTACGCCTTGGTACGCAGGAACCAACCTCCCATCCGGAATATGGCATTGGGGTCTCGCTCATTGCGATTGTGGCGACAGTCGGGCTGCTTGCCTATCAGCGTTATGTTGTCCGCAAAACCGGATCGGTCGCGATTCAAGCCGACCATGTGCATTATCAAAGCGACCTTTTGCTCAACGTTGCGGTTATTGTCGCAATCGTTCTTGATACGATGATGGGTGTGCGCGGAGCAGACCCATTGTTCGGTATCGCGATTGCAGCGTGGCTGTTGTGGGGTGCTTACAAGGCGGCACGTCTGGCGTTGGACCAATTGCTGGATCGCGAATGGCCGCAGGAAAAGCGCCAGCGCTTCATAGAAGTTGCCATGCGCCACCCGGAACTGCGCGGCATTCACGATATGCGCACCCGTTCAAGCGGTACGCATGACTTTTGCCAGTTTCACGTCTGGGTCGACCCCGACATGACGGTCGCAGCGGCGCACCATATCATGGACGAAGTCGAACAAGCGTTGATGGATGAATTCCCCGGCGTCGAAGTGCTGATCCACCCCGATCCCGAAGGCCACAAAGACGAAATGGGCTATATCCCGTCCGAAACCATCGAACATCACGAGCATCCGTATGACTGACTTGCCTTATTATCACGTAGACGCCTTTGCCGATCGGCCGTTCACGGGCAATCAGGCCGCGGTCATGCCGCTTACGCACTGGCTGGATGACTCCGTGCTGCAGGCGATTGGCGAGGAAAACAATTTCGCCGAAACGGCTTTCTACGTGCCTGATGAAACCGGTGCCGCCGATTATGAATTGCGCTGGTTCACGCCGGAGGTTGAAATACGCCTCTGCGGTCATGCGACACTTGCGAGCGGGCATATCGTGCTGAGCGAAAACCCTGCGCTTGACCGCGTGACATTCCGGACGCGCAAAGCGGGCATATTGGAAGTGCGGCGCGAAGGTGATGGTTATGCCGTTGCCTTGCCGGCAATCCCGACGGAGCCGGTTAATAACCCCGAAATGATGCAGGCCATGGGCGGCAATCCCCTGTCGATGCGCAGCAACCCCGACAGCTATAATATGTTCGTCTACGCAACAGCGGCAGAAATTTTGGCGCTGAAGCCCGATATGAAGGCGCTTGCGACACTTGGCGACGACAGCTTCACCGCCACGGCGCGCGGGGAGGACACCGACATTGTCAGCCGCGTTTTTGTTCCGGGTGCAGGCGTGGACGAAGACAGCGTTACCGGCAGTGCCCATGCGGTACTGACGCCCTATTGGGCTGCCGAGCTGGAGCGTGACAATTTTACCGCCTATCAGGCATCGGCGCGCGGCGGTTATCTTGGCTGCCGTCTTGATGGTGAACGTGTGTGGTTGTCAGGCCATTGTTTTACGGTAGTAAAGGGAATGTTCAGCTTGGGCTGACCATCACAGTCATTCCATTGTTTAAAGGATTATTCATGCGTAAATCATTGGCCATTTTGGCTGCACTCGTCCTGTCCCCAGTTGCGATGGCTCAGGACGCGCCTCCTCCGCCACCCGCCGGTGGTGTGCCGCAGCCCGAGCAAATCTTTGCTTTTCTCGATGCAAATAAAGACGGCTTCATCGCTAAGGACGAAGCACAGGGACCATTGGTCCAGTATTTCGGGATGATCGATACCGATAAGGACGACAAGATTTCGATGACAGAGCTAAAGACCGCCATGGAAGCAATGCGTCCGCCCGAGCCTGCGCAAGGCTAGGCCCAAGGCAAATAATTTATCCTAAAATATTAGGATAAAACGCGCGGGCGGCCATCGGGCTTCCCGCGCGTTTTTAATATCAGGCTACAGTCGCCTTGCGGATGACGCCTGGGTTCGCAGGTGGCTCACCCTTTGGCAAAGCATCGATATGTTCCATGCCGCTGGTGACTTGGCCCCAAACCGTATACTGACGGTCAAGGAAGGTCGCATCATCAAAGCAGATGAAGAACTGGCTGTTGGCCGTGTTCGGGTCATTGGTACGCGCCATAGAGCATACGCCGCGCACATGCGGTTCAGCGTTGAATTCCTGCGCCAGATTTGGCTTGGACGAACCGCCCATGCCGGTGCCGTTCGGGCAACCGCCCTGCGCCATGAATCCAGGGATCACGCGGTGGAACTTCACACCGTCGTAAAAGCCTTCGCCAGCCAGTTCTTTGATACGGGCAACATGGTTTGGCGCCAGATCGGGGCGAAGTTTGATAACAACGTCGCCGCTGTCGAGCGAAAGGGTAAGCGTTTCATCGGCCATATATATAATCCTTTAGGCTGGGGAAATGTTGACGGTGCCCTAGGGGATGCATTGCGCTGGTGCAAAGCCAAAATCATTGCAATTTGACGCTGCAGGCTTAGGAGGGGCGCAATTACAACGTCCAGGCTCAAATTACGAATGGGAGGCCCGCACATGACAAGCGATATCGCCGACCCATTGACCATCGATACCGAAATTTTGGAGACGCTGGACGAAGACAACCGTCTGACCCGCGATTATGTCGACCGCGTGCTCGACGCCATGGAGGCCGGCGACGCCCAAGAAGTCTACCGGCTTGTTGAACCGCTCCACGAAGCCGACATTGCCGACCTTCTCGAGCTAACGCCGTCTGAACGGCGTGGCGACCTTGCCATCAGCATGGGCGAGCTGATGAGCGCCGAAGTGCTGGCCGAGGTCAATGACTATGTCCGCGAGGATATCATCGACGCCTTGCCTGCAGCGCAGGTTGCCGGACTTGCTGGACAGTTGGATACCGATGACGCGGTCGCGATCATCGAGGATATGGAGGAAGAGGACCAGCAGGCCGTTCTTGCCGAGCTGGACCCCGAAGACCGCGCGGTCATCGAAGACGCGCTGTCCTACCCCGAAGAATCCGCTGGCCGTATCATGCAGCGCGAGCTTGTGGCGGTGCCCGAGCACATGACCGTGGGTCAGCTGATCGACTATCTGCGCGACCATCATGAGCTGACCACAGAGTTCTGGGAAGTGTTTGTCGTCGACCCGCAGCATAAGCCCGTAGGTACGTGCAAGCTCAGCTGGATCATGCGCAGCCAGCGCAAGGTTCCCGTCAGCGACATTATGAAGCACGAACAGACGCTGATTCCCGTGGACATGGATCAGGAAGAAGTCGCGCTTCGGTTCCAGAAATACGCGCTTATTTCTGCCGCTGTTGTCGATGGCGCGGGACGGCTCGTCGGCGTCATCACGGCCGATGACATCGTGCACATCATTCAGGAAGAAGCGGACGAGGATATCTTGCGGCTGTCTGGTGCCGGTGAAGGCGACATTAACGAGCCTATTTCGGACAGTTATAAGGCACGTGTGCGCTGGTTGATTGCCAATTTGGGCACCGCGATGGTGGCCAGCTTTATCATTGCGCAATTTGGTGCAGCGATTGAAACCATGGTCGCCTTGGCTGTGCTTATGCCGATTGTTGCATCCATTGGCGGTAATGCCGGCACGCAGACGCTTGCGGTCACGGTGCGCGCGTTGGCGACCAATCAGCTTACGCAATCGAACACGATGCGGTCGATCTGGCGCGAGATTCGCGTCGCCTTGCTCATTGGCGCAACGATCGCCGTTATCGCGGGCTTCGGGGCAGGCCTCATATTTGACGACCGGCTGCTGGGCGGCGTTATTGCGGTGGCGATATTGTGCAATATCGCGCTGGCTGGTCTGTCGGGTGTTGCCATACCGGTTCTGCTTGATCGCCTGGACCAAGACCCTGCCGTATCAAGTTCGATATTCGTAACGATGATTACGGATTCCATGGGCTTCCTGATTTTCTTGGGGCTTGCGGTATTCAGCGGTCTTGTCGGTTAACACTGCAGTTCCCGAATCACGCCCATGCCTCTTAACATGACCAAAATCGCGTTCGGCGCGGAAAGCCCGAAACATTTGCGCGAGCGTCTCGCGGCTTATGCGCAGGATGGCGAAGTACGGCTGACCACGCGTTACTTGCCCAAGCGCATTGACGAAATGGCGGGCGGCTCGCTGTTTTGGATTCACACGCATACCATCATCGGCCGAAGCCCGATTTTGGGCTTTATGGAAAATGGCGCCGGTCGCCATTGGATCCGGCTGCAACCGCGCCTGATCGCGGTGCGTTCAACGCCAAAAAGGGCGCATCAGGGCTGGCGCTATCTGGAGGAAGCAAACACACCGCCAGATCTCGATTCTGTCGAAACCGATGGTCGTGACGAAATGTCACCAAAGATGCTGGGCGAACTCATGAAGATGGGGCTGGTTTAAGCCGCTTCGCGTTTCGCGAGCACCTTGTTGATCACATCTGCAAAAGTCTCGGCGCTTTGTGCGCCCGGAACCATGAATTTTTGGTCAAAGATGATCGCGGGGACGCCTGTGATATTCTGGTCCATCCAATGCGCCATTTCCGCGCGCACGCTTTCGGTCAGCGCTGCGTCGGCGATCCACGCTGCCGCCACTGCGCGGTCCATCCCCTGCGCCTCGGCAATATCGCAGAGCACTTCGATGTCACTTACATCGCGGCGGTCCTGAAAATAGGCCTTGAACAGTGCCATTTTCAGATCCGTTTGTGCTTTCCAGCCGCGTTCGCTCCCGAAAATCGTCAGCAGCTTATGCGCATTGAACGTATTGTAGATGCGCATGCCGTCGCCATAGTTGAAGGCAAAACCCACGCTATCGCCAATATCGCTCAGCCGTTGCCGGTTGGCGCGGCTCTGTTCGGGTGTACTGCCATATTTGCGGGCAATATGTTCGGCGGTGTCTTCGCCCTCAGGTGGCATATTCGGGTTGAGTTGAAACGGATACCAATGCGTTTCAACGGCCAGATCGCGGCCCACCAGCGCAAGCGCTTTTTCCACCTGCTTTAAACCGATGATGCACCATGGGCAGACGACATCGGATACAATATCAATACGCAGCGGAACGGCGGCACCGGTCATTGCGAAACCCAATATTTCAATAGGCTATGCGCAATCGCGAAAGGCGGCGGCGCATTGAAACGGCGGTCCGAAGCACCTTCCAGCGCAGCACGGGCTTCTTCCTTTGTGACCCAC
Organism: Pseudomonadota bacterium; assembly: GCA_041175505.1. GTDB lineage: Bacteria > Pseudomonadota > Alphaproteobacteria > Sphingomonadales > Sphingomonadaceae > Sphingorhabdus_B. Next base: position 6,029 of record JBEDET010000012.1, on the reverse strand, counting down.
ATGGCGTCTTCTATTTCAGTGGTGTCGAGGACCAGCGCGTCGCCTTGCGCATCGGCGATACACGCCATCATCAGTTGCGAACCACCAAATGGCCATGGTTGACTGGTGACATAGCGCACAGCGCCGCAGGTGACGCCGGCCTCTTCATGAATTTCACGACGGACCGCTTCCTCCATGCTTTCGCCGGGTTCCAAAAAGCCAGCGAGCGCCGAGTAATTTCCGGGCGGGAAGCGCGACTGGCGACCCACCAGCGCTTTGCCTTCATATTCGGCAAGCATGATGACCACTGGGTCGGTGCGTGGAAAATGCTCCTTTGCGCAATTGCCGCATTTGCGGCCCCAGCCTGCACGAAACAGCACTGTGGCATGTCCGCAACGCCCGCAAAAGCGGTGGTTATTGTGCCATTCAATCAGGCTGCGTGCAGTGCCGTAAATTGCGGCATCTTCGGCAGGCAGCATGGACAGTGCGCGCCAGATAGCGGGCGAACGGAATGCGTCTCCAGTCGCCTCAACGACGGCGACAAAGTGCGGCTTATCATCAGACAGGCCAAGTAAGATAAGCTCTTCCGAACCATCCAATTCTGCCAGCGAATGCCAATGCAAGCCGCCTGCGTCGCTGACGCGGGGGTCCAGGCCATCGAGACCCAAAACCCGCGCACGCCAGTCAGCCAGCAAAACGCCATAGGCTTCCGCGTCATTGCGGACGCGGTCAGCGCGATCGAGCGGTGAGCCCGTGAACCCTGGCGACATCATCGGATTAGGCTGGCTGGCCAAGGTCCTTCAGGACCCATTTTGCGAAATTCTCGTGGAATGGATAGGCGTTGCTTGGCATATATTGGGCCATGCAAATCGCGCGCAACTTGCGCTTCGGGTCGACGAAGGCAACGGTGCCGGCAGCACCACCCCAGCCGTACACACCTTCGTTCGCGCCCTTGCCAACGCGTCCGCCCGCGCCAAAACCTGCGCCATCCGCATAAGTACCGTCGGTTGACACAGCAGGGGGCAAAAGGTCGGACATTGCGAGCGCGGCCGTTTTTGGCGACATAATCCGCACACCGTCCAGCTCACCATAATTGGCAAGCATGTTGAGGAACCGGTCATAATCGCGCGCCGAACAGACCATGCCTGCACCACCAAAGGCAAAGGCGGGCTTGTCGAGATAGATGCTCGTCGCCGCAGGATCGATTGGAAACAGGATGCCGTTGACGGGCGCGTAGTTTGAAACCAATCGCGGCGTTTCCGACTTTGGCACTTGGAAATAGCTGCTGTTCATTTTCAGCGGTTCGAAAATGCGGGTCTTGAGGAAGGCCTCAAAATCCATACCGCTGGCAACTTCAATCACGCGGCCCAACAAATCCAGCGAGATCGAATAGCTCCATTTGGTCCCCGGTTCTGCAACCAACGGCAATTTGGCAAGCCGTTCCGAAAATGTCTTCAGATCAGGGGTCGGCGTGCTGGTTGGCTGACCTGGAATCGGAAAGCGGCTGACGATGCCTGGCGTAATGCCGTTGTCCAGATAGGCCTGAAGCAACGGACCCTTCGTAATGATGGAATATCCAAGGCCTGCGGTATGCGTCAACAAGTGGCGAACCGTAATCTGGTTCTTGGCCGGAACCGCATCCATGCTTTTTTCAGGATCGGTCAGCACCGTCATATTGGCGAATTCTGGGAGAAATTCGGAGATCGGCTGGTCAAGCTTCATCTTGCCTTCGCCAACCAAAATCATCGCGGCCATGCCCGTGATGGGCTTCGTCATCGAATAGACGCGCCATAATGAGTCGATATTGACAGGCGTTTTTTCGCCCAGTCCTTGCGTACCAACGGCAATGACGTCTGGCAGACCAGCCGTCCGGCCAATGGTTGCCAAAACACCCGGAAGCTTGCCAGATGAAACATAGCTTTCAAATTCGGCCTTGATCGTCGGGTATTTTCCCGCAGCCTGCGCCCAAGCCATGCTGGGCAGGAAAGCACCAGCAGCGCCGGCGCCTGCCAGTCGTCCACCCCATGCCAGTAATCCGCGCCGATCCATCATGATCTGGCCTGTTGCTTCTACGTCCATCATCTCTCTCCTGCGTTCAAAACCGCCTCAGTCACTTTTCTGAATACGGTCGGCAGACCAGCATTGTCGAGCGATTTTAGCGGCCACCATTCACCCTCACCCGGGCCGTCCGCGTCTGCTGGCCATGACGTAACGGCAATGTTCAGGGTAAGGGAAAAATGCGTGAATATATGCGCAACCTGCATCGGCAATTTTTGCCAATTGGCTGCCGCAGGTGGAACTGCGTCACCGTCGATGCGCGCGGTCCATTTGTCATCAGGCAATGCCCGCATGCCCGCAAGCAAACCGCGATCATCACGGCGCAGCAGCCAGACATGGCCATCGCGTTCAATCCAGTACACATGCCCCACCCGTTGCGGCTTTGCGCTTTTCGGCAATTTTGCGGGATAGGTTTCGGGGTTGCCTGCACGAAAGGCGGCACATGCGGATTGGATTGGGCAAATCAGGCACGACGGCGATCGTACGGAGCAAATACCCGCGCCCAGATCCATCATCGCCTGCGCGAAATCGCCTGCCCTTCGTTCTGGGGTAATGCTATCGGTAGCCTCGCGAATATGCGGCTTTGCCTGGGGCAGCGGCGTTGATATCGCAAATAGCCGCGACACCACCCGCTCAACATTGGCGTCGACCACCACCGCGCGCCGCCCAAATGCGATCGCGGCAATCGCCGCTGCTGTATAAGGACCAATGCCGGGCAGCTTTAGCAAATCTGCTTCATAGGAAGGCAATTGCCCCTGATATTCGGCAACGACCAAGCGTGCGCATTTTAACAGATTGCGGGCGCGGGCATAATAACCAAGCCCGGCCCATGCGGCCATAACATCCGCATCATCGGCCGCAGCCAGCGCAGCAAAATTGGGCCACGTCTGGGTAAATTTGCGGAAATAGGCACCGACGGCGGCGACCGTGGTCTGCTGCAACATGATTTCCGACAACCAGACATGATATGGGTCCGCGAAACCCTGCCCGGGCAGTTTCCGCCATGGCAAGGTTCGGGCATGAACATCATAATGCGCCAGCAGACGCTCGGCGATATCCCCAGAATTCTGGTCAGTCTGTTGGACGGCAGGCATGTAAAATGGCATGGATTAGGTGATGGATAAAGGCAAGCCACCAACAGCGCCAAAGGGCGCGAAAAAGCCGGTAACGCCCAAGACGTTTCAGCGTCCGCGCGGCGGCGAAGCCAAAGCCGTGTCCGCACTCATGCCCGAAATCGGCAGGGCCGCGTTCCGACGCTTTGGCTTTGTGCAAAGCTCGGTCGTCAGCCGCTGGGACGAAATTGTTGGCGCCCGTTACGCCGCTGTGTCTGCGCCGGAGGCGATCCGTTTTCCCATTGGCAAGAAATCCGATGGCACGCTTGAGCTTACCGTTGAAGGCGCGCACGCCACGATGATACAGCATGTGCTTCCCGAGATTATCGACCGGGTGAATCGCTTTTTCGGCTATGGCGCCGTCGCACGGGTTAAAGTCCGCCAAGGGCCAGTGGCAAAGCCACCCGCACGGCAACCAGTAGCGCCGCCTTCGCTAAAGCCTATACCGATGGAACTGGGCGAATCTCTGCGCGAAATCGGTGATCCCGAACTGTTTGCCGTGCTCGAAAGCCTTGCAAAAAGCCTTGCCAAAGGCAGCGAGTGATTCCAGATGCACGTCATGGTTTCAATGGCTAAGGCTATGTTGATGTTGCGTGCAAAAAAGTCCCTGTTTTTCATCTTGTTGGGCGCTGCGTCGCTTTCCGCGACTCTGGCCGCTGCACCTGCGCCAAGCAAATGGCTTTCCACCGTTACGGTGACCGACAAGGGCGCGCATGTTTTGGGCAATCCGGCAGCCCCCAATAAGGTTGTCGAATATCTTAGCTACACCTGCGGCCATTGTGCCGATTTCGAATTGAAAGAAGCACCCGCATTTAAGGCGCAGTCGGTTGCAACGGGCAAAGCCAGCTTCGAAGTGCGAAATATGGTTTTGAACGCGGTTGACCTGACCACCGCCATGCTTGCGCGTTGCGGTGGCAAGGGTAAATTCTTTGGTAATCAGCGGCATTTGTTCGCAACCCAGTCGATCTGGTTGGGCAAGACCAAAAATATAAGCCCTGAAATACAGGCAAAGCTTAAATCCGCAGATTATGCCGGCTTCATGATTGGCGCGTTTGACGCACTCGAGCTTGGGTCAATCATGCAACAGCGCGGCATTACGCCAGCACAGGCGAAAGTCTGCCTGGCGGACAAGGCGGCACTGAAGGCGGTTATCGATATGACGGAAGCCGGAGCAGCACTTGGCGTGCGTGGCACGCCGTCATTCATGGTCAATGGCGTCTTGCAAGACCACATCCATAATGCGGCCGAATTGAAAGCCGTATTGAAGTAATTCGACATCCCAAATTGAAGGATATCCCATGCGTATCAAGACACTCATTTCGACAACATTAGCGGTTTTGGCACTCGCAGCCTGTAGCGGCGGTGACACAGCCGGCGCGCCGAAAGGCGAACCGATCGCTAAGATAGCAGCGCCCGCCGGCACGGCATGGGTCGATGTTGTGAGCAAAACCGAATTCGGTGGCTATAAAATGGGCAATCCGGATGCGCCGTTGAAGCTGGTCGAATATGGCGCCATTACCTGCCCCACTTGTGCGCAATTCGCTGCGCAGGCATCGGAAGAGCTGCACGAAATCGTCAACAGCGGCCGCGTATCGATGGAATTCCGGCCGTTTCTGGTGCATGGCATTCAGGACGTTCCCGGTTTCCTGCTGGCACAATGCAGCGGTCCTGAGGCATTTTTCCCGCTGACCGACCAGCTATATGCCGAACAGGCAAGCTGGCTGGGCAAAATCAGCACGGTGACCGAGGCGGATCAGCAAGCCATGCAGAAAATGTCGCCAGAGCAAATTGCAACCTTGCTGGGCACGAAAATGGGTCTGATCGAATTCGTAAAGTCGCGTGGCATTAGCGAAGACCAAGCCAAGGCATGTCTGTCGGACAAAGCCGCCATCGATGCCCTGATTAAGACCACAGAGCGTGGGACAAAAGATGACGGCGTAACTGGAACGCCATTCTTCATGCTTAACGGGGCAAAGCTGGACGCCACTTCGTGGAACCAGGTGAAGACCAAGCTGATCGAGGCTGGCGCGCGCTAAGCATGGCTCGGGGGGGCACTGACATCGCCTCATGCGCAACAGGAGTAGCCCGTTGCGTATAAAGAAGCTGAAACTGGTCGGCTTCAAAAGCTTTGTCGAGCCCGCCGAATTGCGGATCGAAAACGGCCTGACGGGTATCGTCGGGCCGAACGGTTGCGGCAAATCCAATCTGCTGGAAGCGATCCGTTGGGTCATGGGCGAAAGCAGCGCAAAATCCATGCGCGGCGCGGGCATGGAAGATGTGATCTTTGCGGGTACGGCATCCCGCCCGCCGCGTGACTTTGCCGAAGTTACCATCTTGGCGGAACGTAGCGATGATGGTGACGCTGCAACGGACGGTGATCAGGAACTGGAAGTTACCCGGCGGATAGAACGCGGCGCTGGATCGGCCTATCGGTCGAACGGCAGGGACGTGCGCGCCAAAGATGTCGCCCTCATCTTCGCCGACGCCGCCACAGGTGCACATTCGCCTGCCCTCGTCAGTCAGGGCCGGATTGGCGCGATCATATCTGCAAAGCCACAGGAACGGCGGCAGATGCTCGAGGAAGCGGCTGGCATCTCCGGACTGCACGTGCGGCGCAAAGACGCCGAACAGAAACTGCGCGCGGCAGAAAGCAACCTTGCACGGCTGGCAACCATCCTCGCCGACATGGACGCCCGCGCGGGGCAATTGCGGCGGCAGGCCAAACAGGCGGAACGCTACCGCACATTGTCAAAAGACATATTGCAGGCCGAAGCCCGGCTTATTTTCGTGCGTTGGCGCGAAGCCAAGGCTGCGGCTGATGCCGCGCGTGCCGAAGCCAATGCCGCGACTGCGGCCGTGGACAGTGCCGCCGCCACGCAG
>JBEDET010000011.1:0-42680 GCA_041175505.1 Pseudomonadota bacterium | reverse complement strand
AAGCCAGGCTTTGCGGGATGAGCATGATCGTGACGATTGCGGCGGCGACCAAGTCATTGGTCAACGTCACGCCGCCATAGCCGCGTCCCCATTCCAATATCGGTAAATAGCGCGCCAATTTCATATCAGTTACGCCGCGCCGATTTTGTGGGGTTTGACCATCCATTCATGCCCTTTAAGCATGCCATACCAGTAAATCGGCGGAAGGATGGTATCCTTTAACAGCCATGACAGGCGCGATGGACGTGTGCCGTCAATCAGCCAATTCGGGAAGCTGGGCAGCAATTTTCCGCCATAACCAAATTCGGCGAGCACAATCTTGCCGCGCTCGACCGTCAACGGGCAACTGCCATAGCCGTCATAATCTGCGACAGGTGGCTTGCCCTCAAGAGCAGCCAATACGTTCACAGCGACCACTGGCGCTTGCTTGCGTGCCGCCGCCATTGTCTTGGCGTTTGATGAAGAGCAAGCGTCGCCCAGTGCAAATATGTTGGCATAACGCACATGCTGCAATGTCGCTTCATTGACCTCGATGAAGCCACTTGCGGCAGCCAGCGGACTGTTGCGCACAAAATCTGGCGCCACTTGCGGCGGGACGACATGGATCATGTCGAACTTCTCTTCGACCCGCGTGACGATGTCCCCGCGCTTCTGTTCAAATGTCGCAATTTTGGCAGGGCCATCGATCGCAACCAGTTTTGATTCAAAATTTAAGTGCGCGTCATAGCGTTCAATATATTCCATCAGTGCGGGGACATAGGCCGCGACCCCGAACAGCACTGCGCCGCTGTTATGGAATTGCACATCAATGTCGTTTAACACCCCTGCCCGTTCCCACGCACTGCATGATAGATACATTGATTTTTGCGGCGCGCCTGCACATTTGATCGGCATGGGCGGCTGTGTGAACAGCGCGCGACCTTGCTTGAAATCCTTCACAAGGCGGTTGGTATAAGGGGCAAGGTCGTAACGATAGTTGGACGTTACGCCATTTTGACCGAGCGTTTCGGTCAAGCCATCGATGGCTTCCCAATCCAGCTTAATCCCGGGGCATGCCACCAGCACGCGATAGGCAACCGAACTGCCGTCGGCGAGGAGCACTTGGTTGTCCTCAGGCGCAAAGCCAGAGGCTGCCTTCTTAATCCAGTCAACCGCTTTGGGCATGACCGATTTTTCGGTTCGCTTGGTGAATTCAGCCGAGAAAACGCCCGCCCCAACCATAGTCCAGCCGGGCTGATAATAATGATCTTCTGACGGTTCGATAACGGCAATCGATAGCTTATGATTGCGTTTTAATAGGCTGGAGGCTGTGGCGATTCCGGCACTGCCGCCGCCCACGATAACCACATCATAGATTTTGGTGGAGGATGGCATTTTGTCTTGACCTTTTGTCGCCATTTCCCAAAGTTTGCTGGAACGCGCGCCTGAACGGCAATAAGCAAGAATGGGGGATGGCATTTGGGCAAGGGCCGCTTTCATCTTCGCCGCATCATCGTCCGTAACTGCGCCTGAGATGGCTGGAATATACGTAAATGACAGGCCAAGCGCTTCTGCTTCTTTCTGAATGGCGGCGGCGGATGGTTGCCCCGCCTCTTCGCCATCTGGCCGGTTGCATATGACCGATTTAAAACCCTGTGCGGCGGCCTGATGCACGTCTTCTGGCGTCAATTGCGCTGAAACAGAAAAGTTTGGCGTGATGGATTTGAATGTCATTTAGGCCCCCGCCTGTTTTGTTTTTTGGGATGAAAAAGGTACGAAGCGCTGCACGGCCATGCCGACAAACATCGCAACGACAAATGGCGCGACATCGCCCGGCGCAATCGCCAAGTCAGCCAGTGCAGGCCCGGGGCAAAGGCCGGCAATGCCCCAGCCCATTCCAAACAATATCGCCCCAAAAGCGAGCGGGCGATCCAGCGTGGCCGTGCCTGGTAAATCAAAGGCTGGCGCGGCAAGCGGTGCCGACAGTCGCGATCTAATGACCCAAGCCACTGCCATCGGCAGCATGGCGCCACCCATTACGAAAGCGAGCGTTGGGTCCCATTGGCCAAACAGATCCAGAAACGCCTGAACCCGGGCAGGATCAGACATGCCCGAATAGGCAAGACCGGCCCCGAACAACAGTCCAGAGAGCAATGCGATGAGCGCCCGGGTCATAGCCAACCTCCCGCGCGAAGAATCCCTACAGTCACAAATCCGCTTGCCATGAACATGCCGGTTGCCACCATCGACCGCGGCGAAAGACGCGACAGCCCGCATACGCCATGGCCACTGGTGCAGCCCGAGCCGAGCCGTGTGCCATAACCAACGAGTAAGCCACCGATGGTCAGCGGCCAGATGGATGCTGGAAAACTGACGTTCACCGCACCAACGGTCTGCGCGATCAGAAGCGCGCCAAGCGGAAGGCCGACGACGAATGCGATTGCGACATTTCGTGGCGCTCCGCTATCCGCGATGCCCGTTGCCCGTGCCGCCATTCCGCTTACGCCGGCAATCCTGCCAAGGCCAAGCAGCATGATCGCGGCCGCAAGTCCAATCAGCAAGCCGCCCATAAAGCCCTCAACAGGCATGGCGTTGGGAAAGGCCGCTATCATACAGCGTTAACCGGGATTTTAAGGTACGTGATGCCATTGTCGTCCGCCGCGGGCATATGCCCCGCACGCATATTCACTTGCACCGACGGCAAAATCAGGCGCGGCATATCCAGCGTCGCATCGCGCGCCTCACGCATCGCGACAAATTCATCCTCGGTTATGCCGTCATGGGCATGGATATTGCCTGTACGCTCTGCCTCCACCGTCGTTTCCCATGCATATTCCGTGCGACCAGCAGGCAGATAGTCGTGGCACATGAAGAGCCGCGTCGTGGCAGGCAGCGACAATATCCGGCGCAACGACTGGAACAATTGCCGCGCGTTCCCGCCGGGAAAATCCGCGCGTGCCGTGCCGTAATCGGGCATGAACATTGTGTCGCCCGTGAACACGGCGTCACCAATGACATAGGCAATGTCCGCAGGCGTATGACCGGGGACATGGAGGACTGTTACGTCCAGCTTCCCAATTTGGAAGTGGTCGCCATCGGCAAACAGCCGGTCAAAGTCCGACCCATCACGCTGAAAATCAGTGCCCGCGTTAAACAGCTTTCCGAACACATTCTGGACGGTGACGATGTGTTCGCCAATTGCAATTTTGCCGCCGATCTTCTTTTGCAGATAAGGCGCTGCTGACAGGTGATCGGCATGCGCATGGGTTTCGAGCAGCCAATCAACGGCCAAGCCCTGCTGTGCAACATATGCGATAATTGCATCCGCCGACGCGAACGATGTTCGCCCCGAAGCAGGATCAAAATCAAGCACGCTATCAATAATCGCAGCCTGCTTGGTTTCGGGATCGTGGACCACATAGCTGACCGTGAAAGTCGGTTTGTCGAAAAAGGCACGAATTATAGGAACGCCCTTTTGGGCATCACTCACCTGCGCGATGGCATTTTCTAACGCTGAGTCGGGCATGGGAAACTCCTATAAATTCATATTTACATAAATTGTGTAATCGATTATCGATGTTGCGTCAATATGAGTCTCGTGGCAGCGCCGACAGATGAACAGGATGAAGACATGAACGACACGAAAGCAGTTGCCGCACAGCCCATTAGGATCGGCGAAACAGCGCCGGACTTTCGCGCGCGAACCACGCTCGGGGAACGGAGTCTCTCGGAATATCGGGGCCAATGGCTCATCTTGTTTTCGCACCCTGCGGACTTTACGCCCGTGTGCACGACGGAATTTGTGGCACTTGCCAAGTCGGCCGCTGCGTTCGAAGCAACTGGTTGTGCATTGCTCGGGCTTTCCGTGGACAGTATCCATTCGCACATTGCGTGGGTCACTGCGATTAAACACAAATTTGGGGTAAATGTTCCTTTCCCAATCATTGAAGATCCCTCCATGGCCATTGGTCGCGCATATGGCATGATTGATGATGCAGCGGCCGATAGCGCCGCGGTTCGTTCAACCTATTTCATCGACCCCGATGGCATCATTCGTGCCATCACCACTTATCCGCATAATGTGGGGCGCTCGGTCAGTGAAATGCTGCGCCTTCTTTACGCATTGCAAGCTACTCAGGGCGGCGCTGGCCTTGCTCCAGAGGGATGGCAACCCGGGGATAAATTGCTTGCATTACCAATTATAAACAGCGCCGAAATCAGTGTTGACGACGATTGGTTTTGCCATTTGGCCGACACGAAATGACGTCGCTTTTTGAAAGTCGCGATCGCGCCGTAAAAGCGGCGGACAAGCTAAAAGTCTATGCGCAGCCGCAGCGGCTCATGATCTTATCTTGCCTTTTGCGCGGCGAACGCACGGTGAGCGAAATCGATGCCGCAACGGGCATCGGCCAACCTGCACTTAGCCAGCAACTTGCGGAACTGCGCCGCAACGACCTCGTCAAAACGCGCCGTGCGTCCAAGCAAATCTGGTATGATTTAGCGGATGATAAAGTCTGCTTATGCGTTCGCAGCATGGAAGCAATCCTTGGGGACGAAGGCGATGTGGGGCAAATGTTGAATACCGCCCTGCAATTGAACAAGCCTGAGGTAAGCTCACCCCCGGCACCTGGCGCGGCGGGATTCGCCCGCATCATTTAACGGGCTGATGTTTTTGCCACCAAAGCATGGCCATTCCAACAGAACGAATGGCTAATAACTGAGTTTATGGCCTTGAAAGCAGACCGTCCAGATCATCGAAAAGTGAGCCAGAGCGACCGTGCGGATGCAAGGTCCGTTTATAAGGAAGCTATGCGCCGCTTATAATGGCTTCATTTGAGCGCAAAGCGGACATCTGTCTCAATGCCTGAACAAAGCTTCGTCCTGCGGAGAGGCTTTGTTTAGACAACTTAGCCGCAATGACGACTCTCCATATAGCGAATATCGTTAACCGTCTTGCCAACGCAACACAGCGTGCGCATATCTGTGCCATGACTGAAAATATCGCGACGGAACTCACCCCGCTCGACCCCGCTTTCGTGACCACGACACGCATTGCGACAGCGATTGGATTGCTGCCCTTTGTCATCGGTGCCGGCGTGCTTGAGGTTGCGCAAGTGGCCTCTCCGGGAAGCTTCATCGTGCCGATGCTTTTGTTCTATGCCTTTGTCGCGTTCACCGTCCCGGCGCGCAAATATCGGCATTGGGGCTATGACATGGGCACTGACCGGCTGCGCATTGTGCGCGGTTACATGTTTTATCGTGACACCATCGTCCCGTTCAGGCGAATCCAGCATATCGACGTCGACCAAGGGCCAATTGACCGGCGCTATGGCCTCGCCACGCTGACGGTGCACACGGCGGGTAACCACAACAGCAAAGTCGCGTTGCCCGGCCTGGCCAATGCCGACGCGCTGGCGATGCGAGAGGCCATTCGCGCTGCCATCCGGCAGGACAGCTTGTGAACGAAACCGTTGATGCGGCGGAGGAGATGACGCCCGCAGTCGATGGCGAAAGGCTGCATATTAGCGGCTTGCTTGTGGGCTTTGTCTCGGGGCTTCCGCAGTTGGTGTTTCCAATGGTTGCCGCGATCTTCGGTGTCCGAAAAGCCGACAATCCGGTTCTCATTCCCATTGTCATCGCGGTTGTTCTTTTATTCAGCCTGTTCTTTCGCTGGTTGGCATGGCTGCGGTTTCAATATTTCGTCGGCGAACATGACATTCGTGTCGAGAAGGGGATTTTGAACCGGACGGCACGCTCGATCCCCTATGAGCGTATTCAGGATGTCAGCATCGAACAAAAACCGCTCGCCCGCATGATGGGTTTGGGTGAGGTCAAGTTTGAAACCGGCGGCGGCGATGGCGACGATGCGAAACTGAGTTTCGTAACATTGGAGGAGGCGAACCGCCTGCGGGCATTGATCCGGTCGCGTAAGGCTGGGATTGCGGTCGCTGCTCCGGCAGATGTGCCAGCGCATGTCGAAGATGACGCACACCCGATATTCGCGATGGATGGCAAGCGCGTGTTCGTGTTTGGCCTCTATTCCTTTTCACTCGTGATTTTCGCGGTGCTCGGCGGTCTTGCGCAGCAATTTGATTTCCTGCTGCCGTTCGATTTTTGGGACTTCAAACATTGGATCGGGCTTGCCGAAGAGCGCGGTGTGAGCGTGAACCAGATCAACGGCGTTGGTGTGTTCGCGCAGATCATTTTGGCCTTCGGCGCCATTACCAGCCTGATTTTCATTGGCGTTGCGACAGGCGTGGTGCGCACGATTTTACGCGAGCATGGTTTCCGGCTCGACCAGACTGCCAAGGGGTTCCGCCGTCGGCGGGGGCTGTTCACGCTCACGGACGTTATCATGCCCACACACCGCGTGCAGGCGGCGATTGTGCAAACGGGGCCATTCCGGAAACGCCGTGGCTGGCACAGCCTGAAATTTGTAAGTCTCGCGCAGGACAGCAAGCAAGAGGCCAACTATGTCGCCGCACCCTTTGCGACACTGGACGAAGTGTGGCGCATCGCCATAGCCGCCGCAATCGCCGCGCCTGATGGTGACGAACGAATGCAGAGGGGCGCTGCCACATATTGGTTCACGCAGCTTTTGTTCGTTGTTCCCGTTCTGTTGACCGTCATGGCTGCGCTGGTGATTTTCGCGGATGCCCCCATTGGCCGCGCGACATTGTTGCTGTTGTTACTGGTTCTTCCCAGCGCTTTTTTCTGGTTCGACTGGCGGCAATATCGTTTCGGACTGGATGACCGTCAGTTGTATGTGAGGCGCGGCTGGTGGCGGCAACAGATGACGATTGCGCCGCAGGTGAAGGTGCAGAGCGTTGAAATTGCGCAAGGTCCATTATCGCGGCGGCAAGGCCTCGCATCGCTTCGGTTCGGTATCGCTGGCGGGACGATGGAGATGGTCGCCCTTCCTCTATCCACCGCTGTCGCTATCCGCGATGCCGTTATGGGAAAGGTTGTGGCCGTCGATTATTCAGCGATCAATCAATCGCATTAGCAACCTGCGTTTCGATCACGCTGCCATCATCCTTGCGCAAGGTCATCACCACCTTTTTCGCGGCCCAATCAATGTCGATTTGACCAAAGTTGGCTATGCCCCAAAAACCACCTGTCCGGCTTGGATCGGGTTCGCGGTCTCCGCCGTCGCCTTTGCCAAAGGCGAGGTTCAGCGAGCTGGACGTGAAGTCCCACAGCGGCTTGGAAAGTCCCGGTGCATTGGTCTTGTAAAAGCCACCTGAATGCCGGTCGCCGGTCAGGAATATGGCATTATTGACCTGCTTTTGACCCAATAATGCATAAAGGCGGTCGCGCTCTTTAGGAAAATTGGACCAGCTTTCAAAATTATGCGCGTCGGTTATCACCTGCGTTGATGAAATGATGAAGCGCACGTCGGCTGGCTTATCCAGTTCCTGTGCCAACCATTCCCATTGCGCACTGCCCAGCACGGTCGCTTTGGGATCCATGTTGGGAATATACCAGCCAAGCGCAGGCGATGGATCGCGATAGGTCATCGACGCGAGGTCGGAACGGAAAAAGCGCGCATCCAGGATGATGAACTGCACCCGCTTGCCCTGCGGACCGATAATCCGGCTTTCATACACACCGGGGCGGGCGCGCACTTCGTCCGATGCACCCCAAAAGGTTTCATAGGCTTTCTCGGCCCATTCCTTGAATGCAAAGGAACCGCCGGCGTCATTGGCACCATAATCATGGTCATCCCATGTGGTCATCATGGGGATGCTGCGCCGGAAACGGTCAAATTCAACGCGGCTGTTTAGCTTTTTATAGCTCGCGGCCAGCGTCGGGATGTCGGCCCCATTTGTTGGCCGTGTATCGCCATAGACATTGTCGCCGATCAACAGAAACGCCTGCGGATTTTGCGCGGCAATCACGTCCCAGAATTTCATGTCGCGGTTTTCGTTGACGCAACTGCCGAATGCAAAACGTGTGATTAATGTATCCGCAGATAATGCCGGATTGGCCGGTGCCTTGGGCAGTTTGACGTCCAGCGCGGCATAATAAGGGCGCAGCGCCTCCTGCGCGGTTCTTGGTGCGGCCTGCGGCGGGGTGACCGTGCTCGCGCATCCCGAAAGAAGCAGGGCGAATAAGGGGAGGGCATATTTCATGAGCGCATCTTGCCTTTAATCAACAATTGGGTTGCCCCTTCCTCGTCTTTGGAAAGGAGCGCGTCAATCCCGTATACGGTCGCGAGGTTTTGTGCGGTGATGACATCATCAACCGTACCTTGCGCAAAGATGGAACCGTGATGCAGAAGCACGACATGGTCCGCAAAGCGCACTGCGTGGTGCAAATCATGCAGGACCGCGATGACACCTTTGCCGCCGCGCGCCTGCTGCCGCAACAGATCCAGGATGTCGAGTTGATAGCCGGGGTCGAGGTTCGCCAAGGGCTCGTCGGCCAGTATCCATTCCGGTTCGCCCGCCAACACACGCGCCAGCAATACGCGCGCACGTTCGCCGCCCGACAGCTCGGTAATCGGACGGTGCGCAAAGCCGTTGGTTGCGGTTGCGGACATCGCGGCGGCAATGGCCCTGCGGTCATCGGTGGACGCCCCCGCGCCGCGCAAATGCGGTATGCGGCCAAGTGCAACCAACGCCTCGGACGTGATCGCCCAATGCGTTTCTGCGCCTTGCGGCAGCAGTCCAATGCGCTTGGCACGCATAGTTGCAGGCATGTTGGAGATGCTTTCGTCGCCAAGCTTTGCGGTGCCGCTGTTTGGCTTTCGCAGACCCGCAAGGCAGGCCAGCAACGTCGACTTGCCTGCGCCATTGGGACCAAGGATGACGCTTAATTTGCCCGCTTCAAACGTGGCGCTGATCCCCTGAAGCGTCGCTGTGCTGCCATGGGCGAAGCCGAGATTTTGGACATTCAGGTTCATGCTGCACCCTTACGATAGCGTAACAGCAGCAGCAGGAAGAACGGCGCGCCAAGCACTGCCATGGCAATGCCAAGCCGCATTTCACCGGGGCCGGGGATGAGGCGCACAAGGCTGTCCGCCGTGAGCGTCAAAATCGCGCCACCCAAGGCAGAAGGCACCAAAATGCGGGACGGCTGCTCACCATAAAAGCTGCGTATGAGGTGCGGCACGATTAGCCCGACAAAGCCGACAACACCCGACACGGCGACCGATGCGCCAACCGACAGGCCAACGCCAAGGACGATCGGCCACTGCAGCCGAAACAGGTCGATGCCAAGGCTTCTGGCGCCGTTCTCCCCCAAGGTCAGCGCATCGAGCGCGCGGCCTGTCGTCAGCAACAGCAAAACGCCAATCGCCATGAACGGCAGCGCAGTCAGCACATCCTCCATCAAACGGTCGGTCAGCGCACCCATCAGCCAGTTGATGATTTCGCTGGCGGCAAATGGGTTCGGCGCGATGCTGATGACAAAGGCGGTCAATGCACCCGCCAGCGTGGACAAGACCATGCCGCCCAATATGAACCCGATTGGCCCGCCACCGCGGCCGATCACCAGCAGCAAAAGGATGCTGGCACCTGCGCCGATCATCGCACAGCCGAATAGGCCAAAGGGCACAAGGTTGATGCCCAAGAAGATCGCCAGAACGCCCCCCAAAGCAGCGCTGGCTGAAACGCCCAGCACGGTCGGGTCGGCCAGTGGATTGCGCAAATAACCCTGCAACACTGCGCCCGACAGCCCAAGGACTGCCCCTACGCAAAGCCCAAGAAGCGCGCGGGGAAGGCGAAGCTCTAGGAAAATCCAACCATCGGCATTATCCGCGGCCCACGACATCGGCCAAATCCAGACCTTCCCCGCCATCAGCGAAAGCAGGAACGCCGTAAGCGTGAGGCAAAGCAAAAGGCCCGTCATGAAACGCGACGTCATCGGCCATCTCCGTTTGCGCGTGCAGCCACCGATGCCCGTGTCTTGGACAAGATCGCGGATATTTTAAAGATTGTTGGACCGCCGCAGAATAACAGCTGGTCAGGAAAATCGACGATGCGCGTTTTGTCGCCCAAATGCCGCAACAGCCTTTGCCGGGCGGAAAGCGCTCGGGCATCTTCGCCCTGCGCATTGGTGGGCATGAAGATAACCGTCGGCGGATTACGTATGAGGGTTTCGAGCGGCAATATGCCCCATGAGGCCAGTCCATATTCGGCGCTGGCATTGCGAAATCCGTGACGCTGTAACAGTTCGTCTTGCAACGTGCCTTTGCCGGCAACGAACCCGCCATTTTGCCAGATCACTGCTGAAACTGGCGGCTGGGCGTTCGCGGGTTTGGGCAGTGCACTTTGTATGCGCCAAACAAGGGCTTCGCCCGCCTCCACCCTGCCGATGGCTTTCGCCAGCGTGCGGATTTGCGTGATGTCCTCTGCGATCGTCGGCGCGACACCAATGGCCACTGTTTTAATCCCGGCGCGCGCCAGCACGGCATTTGCACCCGATGATGCCAGGTTGCCGGTGAGCACCAATTTCGGGCGCGCTAAAAGCAATTCTTCTGCGCTTGCACCAATGGCGGGATACTGCATGGACCATGACAAAGGTGCAGACGCGCTATCCGGGTCATGCGAATAATGGCTGACCGCAGTCACTTGGCCGGGCAACGCGATTTCCGCCAGAACTGCGTCAATGCACGGGTTGTTGGAGACGATACCGCCGGGCACAATTGCAGCGTTGTTGGCGCAACCGGCCAGTGCCAATGCAGGCAACATGCACCAACCGCGACGCATCAGAATTTGGCCCTGACGCCAACCGCGGCATTGCGGCCAAAGCTGTTATATCCTGCCACGACAGTGTACTGCACATCGAAGATGTTATCGACGCGGCCATAAAGCTCAAGCCTGTCGTTGATCGGCAATGATGCTCGCAAGCCAACCAACGCATAGCCATCAAGTGCTACGCTGTTTGACGCATCGTCAAAGCTATCGCCGATCAACAACATACTGCTGCCCACCGACAGGCCAAACGGCGTTTGCCAGTCGACCGTCAGGCTGCCGCTATGCTGCGGACGTAACGCCAGTCGATTGCCGAAATTCGCACCCGCAGACCGGTTAACCGCATCGACCAGCGTATAGCTTGCCCGAATGTCCAATCGGTCGGTGGGGTTCAGGTTGAAGCCAGCTTCCACACCTGTTGATTTCACGCGGTCAATGTTTTCGGACTGAAATGTCGCAAAGGAAAAGGCGATCAAGTCCGTACTGCGCCGGTTGAAATAGGTCGCGAAAAATCGGGCCTTTCCGTCCAATATTTGCTGTTCGACACCAAGGTCGAAATTGCGCGCGGTTTCGGGCCGCAGGTCGGGATTGCCATAGGGCGGTTGACCTTCGCTCAGCGTCGGCGCGCGGAAACCCTCGCCATAGGTGGCGCGCAACATGGTGCGGCCATCATTGGGGGTGAAGGCAATATTGCCGCCCAATGTCGTGTGCCCGCCATAATCCTGATATTGGTCATGCCGGACGCCGCCCGTCATCGTCAGCCCAGCGAAGGGGTGAACGATGATCTGGCTAAAGCCGCTGGTCACATGGTTGCGTGCGACATCGGCTGCAGCGCCCTCAAAGGATGTGCTGGCGAACGACCGTTCATATTCCAAACCAGCGTTCAGTGTCAGGGCGTCGTTGACGTCAAACGCCGTGTGATATTCCGCGCGGTCGATGCTGCCACGGACAATGAAGTTGTTGAAGCTGAACACCACTGGGTCGGTGCCAAGCCGCCTGATATCGGTTCGTGTGTAAGCCATGCGATTTTGCATGCGGCCGTCGAGAGCAACGACATTCGCCCCGACATAGCCGACAAATTGCCGGTTGCGGGTGACGGGCAGGGCATTGGCGCCGATCCCAAAGGCGGAGTCATATTCCACGGTCGCGCGGTTGTAATAGCCGCGGAAATCGAGGTTGAAGGCATCGCTGATGTTGACCTTCAACCGGCCATTGCCCGCGAAATTTTCAAAGCCATCGCGTTCGGTTCCACCCGCCAGTGCCGAAATCCCTTGGGCATCGACATATGACCCGCCAAAGCTGCCTTCGAACAGGCCGCTGGTTCCGGCCATGTTGGCGTTCATCCGTTTGGTATCGGCCGCACCATATTCCGCGCCAAAGCGTCCTTCGAAACCATCGGCTGGTGCCAACGACTGGATATTGACCACACCGCCAATCGCTTGGCTGCCCCAGATGATCGAGTTTGGCCCGCGCAGGACTTCCACCTGACCAATATTGCCCGTCATCAGCGGGCCAAAGTCAAACGCACCATTGGGGCTGGTGAGATCATTGATCCGCACGCCATCGATGAGCACCAGCGTCTGCGAACTATTGCCGCCGCGCAAAAATGCACTGGTCTGCCCGCCAAGGCCGCCGCGCGCCGCAACGGTAACGCCGGGCACGCTTTGCAGGGCATCGCCGATGGTCGCACTTTGCAATTGGTCGAGCCGTTCGCGGTCGACAACATCTATCGCTTGTCCCGTTTCGGATCGCGGTTGTTCAAAACCACTGGCGGTGACAACGATACCGTCGTCCCATTCATCTGCCATTGCAGACGCCGGCAGCAGCGCAAGCGCCGCAGCCGTATATTTTAACAAGGCCATGGAACTATCTCCTTCGCATGACGTCCAACACAATGTCGTCACGCGGAGGAAAACCCCGATTGCGCCAGTGTCCCGCAAGCACAAAGGACAAACCGCATTCAGGCAGGTCTCCTGGCTCCCGGGTCAGTGCTCTTGCCCCGCCTTCCCAGTTTCACGGTTACCCGTTTCCCCAGTGGCATTTGGAGCAAAAGCTCGCCGGTTACAGTTGCGGGAACAGCGCCGGATTTCCGCCGGCTTCCCTATTATCCACGCTCTCGCGCAGACCTGGTGCGTGCGTAGAGGCTAGGCTGCTTTTCTAAGGAGGGCAAGGACTTCAGCGGCTATGGGCGCTGGCGCTATTCAGTGGCGGGTCTTGCCCGGGCGCTGCATACCCCAAAATTGCGGACCTTCGGGCACTTGCCAGCTATGCTTAATGGCAAAACCAAAGCTTTGATATAACGGAATATTATGTTCGTCGGCTGTTTCCAGATAGGCGGGTAATCCATCCTGATCTGCCCGCTCCAACCCTGCGCGAATGGCAGCGCCGCCATAACCCTTGCCCTGATAGGCCGGGTCGCATCCTGCATAATGTAAATACCAGACGGGCTCTTTCGGCAGATGCTTTTCGATGAGGTCTGCGACTTCGAGGCCGCGAAATATCGAAAAGCGCAGCTGCTGGACGAACGGCACAATTAGCCGCGCGGTATCCAACATGCTGTCGCGCGCATTTCCCGGGCCGCGCCAAAGCGTGACGGCCTCTATGCCGTCGGTTCCATACACCGCACCTTTGCGATGTTCGTCGCGCAAGAACAGATGGAACATGCCCGTAAGCCGCTGTGCGCGCAGCTTTGCATCTGGAATGACGTAGCTCCACCCGGTCTCTGTCTGGAACGCCCGCGCCAATGTCTCGGCGATTTCCAGATTGTCCGTTGGCTTTAACAAACGTGCGTGCGGCAAATTAGGCCTTCGCTTGCGTTAGGATGGGCAGATTGCGGACGCGTTTGCCGGTGGCAGCGAACAACGCATTGGCCAAAGCAGGCGCAGCCGGAGGAACGCCGGGTTCGCCAATGCCGCCCATGTCCGCACCGCTGTTGAGGAAATGGATATCCATCACCAATGGCGCGCCTGCCATTTTCAGCAACGGATAATCGGCCAAGTTGCTTTGTTGAACCGCTCCATTTTCAAGCGTAATCGCCTCGCCAATGGCAGACGAAAGCCCCATGATGATGCCGCCTTCAATCTGCGCCATCGCGGCGTCCGGATTAACAATGCTTCCGGCGTCCACGACCGTTGTTACCTTATGCACTTTGGGCATGCCGTCGTCACCGACCGACGCCTCGATCACATGCGCGACGATGGTTCTGAAACTTTCGACCAATGCAACGCCGCGACCCGTTCCGGCGGGTAGGGGAGAGCCCCAACCACTGCGTGCGGCAACTTCGTCCAATACGCGCAAATGCCGCGATCCCGCTTTCAAATGGTTGCGGCGAAATACGACGGGGTCTTCGCCCGCTGCATGGGCTAGCTCATCCATAAAGCTTTCATTGTAAAAGCCCTGCTGGGTCGAGTTCACCGAACGCCACGCGCCGGTTTGCTGGTTCGAAACATGTGCAAAATGCCGACGCGACACGGCAGGCAGGGTATAAGGAAATACCGTTTCGCTCTCGGCGGTTTCGGGTTGGGCATAGTCGTTGCGATATGCCGTTATCCGCTTTTCTTTGGTCAACGATGCCTTCAGTGCGGCGGAGCTTTGCGGGCGATATGCGCCTTGGGCGACTTCTTCCTCGCGGCTCCAGATAAGCTTGACCGGATAAGGCAATTGCATCGCAAGCTTTGTCACCTGACCGACGATTTCCATATACATCGGCAAGCGGCGGCCAAAGCTGCCACCGATCATCATCGGGTGGAAGGTCACATCATCCGCGTCGAGGCCGGAAACGTCGACGGCCATCATCTTGGTCGCAAGTGGGTCCTGCATACCGCCCCAAATGTTGAGCTTCCCATCCTTAAACTGGGCGGTCAGGGCAAATGGTTCCATCATCGCGTGGTGCAGAAATGGCACCTGATATTTCGCCTCAATCGGCTTTGCGCCAAGTCCGGCCTGCACATCACCGTCGCCGGCTGTGCTATCGGCTTCACCCTTGGCCATCAGGTCGCCCTGCGCTTTAAAAATGGACGCGGTGGAGATGCCGCCATTGCCGCCGTCGGAAAACTGGGGGGATAGAGCGCGCAAGCCGGAAATGGCTGGCCAATAGCCTTTCGCCACGACAGCAACAGCATCATCGAGCTTAATGACTTTCTCGACGCCTTTGACCGCCAAGGCAGGCGCGGTGTCCACGGACGTCAATTTGCCGCCACGCACAGGCGCTGCCATGATCGTTGCGACGCGCATGTCGGGAACTGAAAAGTCCATGCCATATTGCGCGCTGCCATCGACCTTCGCGGGAATGTCGAGCCGCTGTATCGATTGGCGCATGATACGATATTGCGATGGATCCTTCAGCTTTGGCGCATTGTCGAGCGACAAGGTTGCAGCTTCAGCCGCCAGTTCGCCATAGCGCAACGCACGACCGGATCTGGAATGGATGACGTGGCTGTCCTGTGTCGTCAGTTCATCCGCCGGAACGTCCAGGCGCTTCGCTGCGGTTTCAATCAATGCAAGCCGCGCCGCCGCGCCGACATTTTGAAAGGTCACCCGGCCCGTGAAGCGCAAAGCGGTTGAGCCGCCGGTCATTTGAAGGTTCATCTGCCGCGCGATGAAGGACAGAAATGATTGCGGAATGCCATTAATGATCGCAGGCTGCCCCGTCATATCGGCAAGGAAAGCGCGTCCAAGCCCCACATTGGCGAATGCCGGTTCTGCAGGTGCAGAAACAACGCGCACCTGATCCCACGCAGCATCCAGCTCTTCGGCCAGCATTTGGGCAAGGCCGGTGTTCGATCCCTGACCAATGTCGGTATGCGGCGAATAAATGGTGATGCTGTCATCCTCACCAATTTTCAACCACGTGGCAAAGCTATGGCCGCCGTCGCTTTCAAGGCGTGCCTTGGCGGATTTGGCCGCATTGCTGTCGGCGATGGAGATACCGAACAGGCCGGCACCGACGACGGCGACACCACCAATGAGGAAGGCACGCCGCTTGACGCCCTTGCGCTTTGCTGGAGTGGCTTCTTGCATATCGGATGTGGGGTTGTTAGCCATTATGCCGCTCCTTCTGCAGGTTTTGCCGCTTTTGCCGCTTGCCCGGTCGCGGCATGAATCGCCTTGCGAATGCGTGGATAGGTGCCGCAGCGGCAGATGTTGGTCATCGCCTCGTCAATTTGTGCATCGCTTGGGCTGCCGGTTTTTTCGATGAGCGCCACAGCCGCCATAATCTGCCCGGACTGGCAATAGCCGCATTGCGGAACCTGCGCAGAAATCCACGCTTGCTGTACCGCGTGGAGCGTGCCGTCTGCAGATTTCAGACCTTCGATGGTAGTGATCGCCTTGCCTGCGACTTCGCTCACGGGAAGGCTGCACGAACGGGTGGGTTCGCCATTCACATGAACGGTGCACGCGCCGCAGGCCGCAATGCCGCATCCGAATTTCGTACCGGTTAGGCCAAGCTCTTCGCGGATAACCCAAAGCAAGGGGGTGTCTGGCTCCGCCGAAAGCGCCACCGGCTTGCCATTGATTGACGTCTGAATTGCCATGCAAATAAGCTCCCACCCAAATCTGCGTTTCATATAGCAACGCTCCTGCCTCTTTGCTAGCGCATTGCCATGACTATGGGCAGCGCCAACCACGACCGTATCCTTGCCGCCGCAATCGACTGGGCAGGCGCGCCTATGGCGATTGCCACGGTGGTCGAAACTTGGAAATCCGCGCCATGCCCTGTCGGCACCCATATGCTTGTGCACGCGGATGGGCGCTTTGTGGGTTCGGTTTCGGGCGGCTGTGTCGAAGGCGATGTTCTTGAACGCGCGCACATGGTTTTGGCAGGCGCGCCGCCGGTGCTGCGCCGTTACGGCATTGCCGACGATGCGGCGTGGGACGTGGGTCTGCCCTGTGGCGGGGATATTCAGGTGCTGGTGCAGCCCGTGTCAGCCGACGGCTTTCCGGCGCATCTGTTTGCCGATATCATGGAGGCGCGCGCTACCGGTGCGGCGCTGTCGGTTGCGACGGATTTGGAATCGGGCCGAAGTGCCTTGCTGGACGATGATGCCGGTGCTGGCTTCGTCAATATCTACCATCCGCCGCGCCGTTTGCTGATTGTGGGCGCAGTCGAAATTGCATCGGCCCTTGCTGCCATTGCGACATCGCAGGGGGTGGATGTCACATTGTGCGACCCGCGCGGCCGGTTTTTAACGGCGGAGCGCTTTCCCGGCATCCGGTTGGATGACCGCTGGCCCGACGACGCGGTCAAGGCTTTTGCGCCCGATAGCCGAAGCGCGATTGTGACGCTGAGCCATGATCCCAAAATCGACGACCCTGCGCTGGCGGCGGCGCTGGCGAGCCCTGCGTTCTATGTTGCTGCGCTCGGTTCCGTCCGGTCACATCAGGCACGCCTTGCGCGCCTGTCTGCGGCGGGTATCAGCGCAGAACAATGTGCGCGCATTGAAGGGCCAGCGGGCGTTGCGATTAACGCCATCAGCGCGCCCGAAATCGCGCTGTCTATCGCGGGCGGCATGATCCGCGCGTTTAACCAAGGCTTACGTTAATGCAGGCGAAGGACGTCGCAATCGTCCTGCTGGCGGCGGGCAATGCGCGGCGTTTTGGTGCTGATAAGTTGATGGCGGATTTTGAAGGTGCGCCACTCGGGTTGCGTGCGGCGCATGAACTGGTTGGCGTTGCGGCAGCAGCGCATTTCGCAGTGTGTCAGCCCGAAGCGCGCATTGCCGCGCATTATACGCGTTTGGGATTTGATATTGTCGATAACGCGAACCCCGGAATCGGGCTATCGGGTTCGCTTCATCTCGCGGTTGAGGCAGCTTTGCGCACCGATGCGCAGGCGTTGCTGATCGCACTGGCCGATATGCCGTTCGTGCAGGCTGCCCATGTTGAAGCGTTGATGGCCGCTTGCGCCGATGATGTGGTGGCATCTTTTGATGGACACCAGCCGATGCCGCCCGCGATATTCCCGCGATCTCATTGGCCGGATTTGCTGGCGACAGTTGGAGATGCTGGCGCGCGGCATATTCTGGCCCATGCAGAAAAACTAACCGCACCTGCGGGCACATTATGCGACATTGATACGGCAGATGATTTGGCCGCTTCAAAAGTTTCGTTTCATCGCATAGACCGTCCCCAATGAACCAAATATCTGCCCGACCCGCCATCGAAGCTGCTTTGCGCAATCCGAACCTTATGGCGGCCGCTGTCGCGCTTTCCGAAAACAGGTTGGAGGATGCAGAGCCGCTGTTGCGTGGTCATTTGCGCGATGCGCCGACTGACGTTGCCGCGATCCGCATGATGGCGGAATTGGCGGCGCGTGTGGGCCGGTTGAAAGATAGCGAGGCATTGCTTCGCCGCGCGCTTGAGCTGACACCAGACTTCGGCGCGGCGCGTGCCAATCTGGCAACGGTGTTGTACAAACAGAACCGGTTTCCAGAGGCGCTTGAGCATTTGAATGCGGTGCTCGCCGAAGAAGGTGACAATCCGGTCCAGCAAAATTTGAAGGCTGCGGCACTCGGGCGGATTGGGGGTTATGCAGAGGCTATTGCGCTCTATCAGGAACTGACCGCGCGGTTCCCCGATCATGCCAAATTGTGGATGAGCTATGGCCATATGCTCAAAACCGTCGGCAATCAGGACGAAAGCGTTGCGGCATATCGTCACGCCATATCGGTGGAACCAACGCTGGGCGAAGTGTATTGGAGCCTCGCCAATCTAAAAACCTACCAGTTTTCGGACGAAGATGTTGCGGCGATGGAGACCGCTTTAACATCGGCCGGGCTGGTTTCGGAAGACGCGTTTCATCTGCATTTTGCGCTGGGCAAGGCAAGCGAAGAGCGCGCGGATCATACCGCCGCCTTTGCACATTATGCCAAGGGCAATGCGCTGCGCAGTGCGGAACTGCATTATGATCCGCAAAGCGTAAGCACGCAGGTCGATCAGATCATTGCCCAGTTTACCACTCCATTTTGGGAAGCGCGCGCGGGACAGGGGCATAAGGCGCCAGACCCCATTTTCATCATTGGCATGCCGCGTGCGGGTTCGACGCTGATCGAGCAAATCTTGGCGAGCCATTCGATGGTTGAAGGGACGATGGAATTGCCCGACATTCCAGCCATGGCGCTGCGTGAAGGGCGCGGGTCGGACTGGATTGATGCGACCGCTGCACTATCCGCCGATGATGCCGAAAGGCTTGGCGCGGAATTCATCGAGCGCACGCGCATCCAACGCAAAACCGACAAGCCATTTTTCATCGATAAGCTGCCCAACAACTGGAATTATCTGGCGTTCATCCGTTTGATTTTGCCGAACGCCAAAATCATTGATGCGCGGCGGCACCCGCTTGATTGCTGCTTCTCCAATTATCGCCAGCATTTCGCCAAGGGGCAGGCGTTCAGTTATGACCTTGCGCATATGGGCCAATATTATGCGGATTATGTGCGGGCGATGGCGCATTTTGATGCGGTAGCGCCCGGCTATGTTTACCGCGTCATTCACGAACAATTGTTGGACAATCCGGAACAGGAAATCCGGAAACTTTTGGAATATCTGGCGCTGCCGTTTGAAGATGCGTGCCTCAACTTCCATGAAAACAAGCGCGCGGTGCGGACTGCGTCGAGCGAACAGGTCCGCCGCCCCATCAACCGCGATGGCGTTGACCAATGGAAACCGTATGACGCCCATCTTGAGCCGTTGAAGCGCGCACTTGGCAATTTGTGGGAAGTTTATCCTGCCGCAGCATAGTTGCTGGGTTGCAACACAATGATTGAAAATTGTATGCAGATGGCTGATAGAGCGAAAATATATTGCGTGAGGGCGCAATTGGGAGCCTATTTATTTCAGGGTAACAAGGGAGGGTAGCTGCATGCGCCTACAAAGTCAGAAGTCTAACGTCCGAACAGCTCTCGTTGTGCTGTTGACATCAACCGCCTTCGCAGCGCCAGCTATGGCGCAGCAAGCCGCTGAAGAGGACAGCAATGTCATCGTCGTGACCGCGCAAAAGCGTGAACAGAATCTGCAAGATGTGCCAATTGCCATCAACGCGATTGGCAATGAAAAGCTCGACCAGCTTCAGGTCAGCGAATTGCAAGATGTCGTAAAGTTTTTGCCGTCGGTCACCATTCAGCAAGGTGGACCAGGTTTTGCGCAGGTGTATTTCCGCGGCGTAGCATCGGGTGAAAACGCGAACCACTCGGCATCGCTGCCGACCGTCGGCACATATCTCGACGAAATGCCGATCACGACCATTCAAGGCGCGCTTGATTTGCACGCATATGACCTCGCACGTGTCGAAGCACTGGCGGGTCCACAAGGCACATTGTACGGCGCAAGCTCAATGGCAGGTACGTTGAAGCTGGTGACCAATGCGCCCGATCCTTCCGGACTTTACGGCAGCGTTGGCGTTGAACTCAATAATGTTGCGCATGGCGATTTCGGTTCGATTTACGAAGGCTTTGTGAACGTGCCAATCGCCGAAGGCGCCGCAGCGCGTTTGGTCGGCTGGTATCGTGATGATGGCGGCTATATCGACAATATTCAGGGCTCGCGCACCTTTGCGAGCTCGGGCATTCGCCAAAGCAATACCGCGTTGGTTGAAAAGAACTTTAACGACGCTGAAACATATGGCGCGCGTTTGGCGCTGGGCATTGATTTGGACGACAATTGGACCATCAAGCCAACGCTGATGGGGCAAGTCCAGAACACTCAGGGCAGCTATTCACAGGAACGCTCCGGCCAAACAACCGGTGAACTGCAAACGGTGCAGTACAACCCTGAGGGCAGCCGCGATAAATGGATTCAGGCCGCGCTGACCGTTGAAGGTAAGATCGGTACTTGGGATGTAACCGCAACGGGCGGACATTTGCGTCGTAAGACAGAAACACAATTGGACTATTCCGATTATGCCTATTTCTATGATGCGCTCGCTGGGTACGGCAATTATTTCTACGATAATGCCGGGAACCTCGTGAACCCGAACCAGTATATTGAGGGTGTTGACACGTATAGAAAAAGCTTCGGTGAATTGCGTGTTGCCAGCCCTGCGGACGCACCCGTGCGGTTCATTGGTGGTCTGTTTGCACAGCGTCAGTCGCACATCATCGACCAAAACTACATCATCGACAATATTGCCGATTCCATCACGGTTACCGGAACCGACAGCAATATCTGGTTGACCATGCAGAAACGCGTTGACCGCGATTATGCGGCATTTGGCGAATTGACCTATGACCTAACGGAGAAGCTCTCGCTCACCGGTGGTCTGCGTTACTATAAGTTTGATAACTCGCTTCAAGGCTTCTTTGGATTTTCGAGCGGCTATTCCAGCCGAACCGGTGAAGCAGCCTGCCTCAACACCGATGGCACAACACGTCGTGCCAATCCAAGCGGTACACCTGTGCCGATCCTCGTCGATGGCAGCCCTTGTACCAATGTTGACAAGTCGACGTCGGACACTGGCTTCATCCACAAGTTGAACGCCACGTACAAGGTCAACGACGACGTGCTGCTCTATGCAACATGGTCGCGTGGTTTCCGCCCCGGTGGTATCAACCGTCGCGGCACCCTGCCACCTTATGGTTCGGACAAGTTGGACAATTATGAATTGGGTTGGAAAACCACATTCGGAGCGTTCCGCTGGAACGGGGCAGTGTTCCAGGAGGACTGGAATAATATTCAGCTGTCCTTCCTCGGTGCAAATGGCCTTACGGAAATTCGCAATGCCGGTATTTCGCGTATTCGCGGTGTTGAAATGGATGCAGGCTTCCGTGCCGGCGGCTTCAGCATCAACACTGGCTTCAGTTATAACGACGCGCAAATTCGTCGTGACTTCTGCGCCATTGCCAACGCGACATTTGATTGTTCGACACCGGGCAATTCCTTGCTCGCGTCCGCTGGATCGCGTCTGCCTGTGACAGCCAAGTTGAAGGGCAACGCCATCGCGCGTTACGAATTCCCCGTCGCTGACTGGGATGGTCATGTTCAATTTGCCGTCAACCATATTGGAAGTCGCAAGAGCGATTTGCGTCCTGCGCAAAATGCAATCAAGGGCGATTTGGGCGCCTACACGACCGCCGACTTCTCCGTTGGTGTGAAGAGCGACCTATGGTCAATCGAGGCATTTGCGACCAACCTGTTCGATACGCGCGGTATCGTGAACACAGGCGTCCAATGCCTTGAAACGGTTTGCGGTACGGACGTGACGCCTTCGACGCCAACTGGCGGTGCGTTTTACGACGTACTGATCAAGCCACGGCTGATTGGCGTGAAATTCTCACGCGATTTTTGACAATTGTTCGCTTTTCTTCCCTGCAAAAATTTGTAGGGAAGAGGGGTGAAATTCGTCATTAAATGAATGACATAAAGTTTGTTGCCATGGGCAACAGGGGGGGAGAAGCCGGATCTGTATAGATCCGGCTTTTTCATTATGACTTAGCCGAAGATCCGCTTCAGTATGCCTCTGTCGGCCAGCACTTCAGCAGCGCAGTTATGGCCCGGAGCGCCGGTAACACCGCCGCCGGGGTGGCTGCCTGCACCGCACATATACAGGCCCTTCAATGGTCCGCGATACGCGCCATGGCCCAAGATAGGACGTGCTGACCACAATTGGTCAAGGCTCATGTTCCCGTGCATAATATCACCGCCTACAAGCCCGAATTTGCGTTCGAGACCTTTGGGGCTCAAAATCTGCCGGCCAAGGACTGACGCGCGGAAACCGGGTGCATAAGCCTCCACGGTATCGATGATGACATCGGCCGCCTTGCCCTCTTCGGCATCCCAATCGCGTTTGGAACCATCGGCATTATCGGGAAGTTCCGGCGCAAATTGCTGGCAGAACAGGCTTGCGACATGTTGCCCCGCGGGCGCGAGGCTGTCGTCGATGATGGATGGGATGAGCATCTCGACAATCGGCTTTTGCGACCAACCATCGCGCTTTGCATCGAGAAACGCGCGGTCCATATAATCAAGCGTCGGCGCAATGATGATACCCGATTGGTGGTGTTCGCCGGGTTCGGGAAGGCACGTAAACTTGGGCAGTTCGGAAAGCGCGACATTCATACGGAACGTGCCGCTACCTGCCTTGAACCCTTTTACGCGGCGTTTGAATTCGGGTTTCAAATCGGCATCGTCGAACATGCGTTCGTACAACAGCTTTGGCCCAACGTTGGAGATCACGCGGTCGGCGACGATTTCTTCGCCACTTTCCAAGCGGACGCCAGCAACTTTTTCGCCATCGACCAGCACGCGGGATACCGGTGCTTCAAGACTGATTTCGACGCCGAGTGCAACGCACACCTTCGCCATGATTTGCGTAATCGCGCCCATGCCGCCAATGCTATGTCCCCATGCGCCCTTGTTGCCGTTCACTTCGCCAAAGACGTGGTGGAGCAAAACATAGGCGCTGCCGGGTGTATCCGGGCTGGCATAGTTGCCGACGACCGCGTCGAAACCGAACGCCGCCTTGACCGCTTCGCTTTCGAACCAGCTGTCGAGGAAACTGCGCGCCGATTTTGTGAACAGTTCAAGCACGTCACGTTGCTGCGACAGGTTGAGCTTCATCAGCCCACGTCCCTGCACGGCGGCGTCGATCAATGTCTTCAGCCCGTCACCGACATTGGGCGGCGATTTCAGCGCAAGATCGCGCAGGACGTCGGCCACGCCTTCCAACATGTCATAATATTCGGGAAGCACTGCGGCGTCATGTTTTGAAAAGCGCGCAAATTCGGCCTGTGTACGCTCAAGCCCGCCACCCAGTTTCAAATAGCCGCCGTCTTCTTGCGGCAGGAAATTCGATATCGGGCGTTCAATGACACGGTAGCCATGGTCGGCTAGTTTCATGTCCGAAATGATCTTGGGCTGAAGCAGGCTGACGGTATAGCTTGCGACCGAGTTGCGGAAACCGGGGTGGAATTCTTCGGTCACGGCTGCACCGCCCACGACATCGCGGCGTTCGACGATACGGACCTTTAGACCAGCGCGCGCCAGATAAAAGGCGCAGACAAGGCCATTGTGGCCAGCGCCAATGATGAGTGCGTCATATTTTTGTGTCATTTTTTGCTCCAGCCCTGCGCAGGGCGATTTTCAAGACGCGCTTCGGGAATGATGTTACGAATTTGACGACAGAAGCTTTTGAGGCAAACTTCCTTGTCGGATAGCGGGCCCATGGAAAAGCTTTGGCTGGCCATGCCTTGCTGCACGCGGGTGATGAGGACGGTGTCTTCGGCATTTACTTGCCGGTTAATCCGCCAGTTGAGATACCGTGCAGCACGCATTTCGCGGCGGTCATCGGGTAAGACATAGCTTATCTCGCGGATGATACAGCTGGTGGGGCCAGTTGGCAGCCATTGCATGAAATCGACTTGATCGGGATAAATGTCGAAGGCGACTGATGGCCACAGTTTGAAGTAGAGCCAACGTTTCTGGTTGGCGGCGGGCAGGTGCGGCACTGGCGGCAACAGATTCTGATAGCCGCGCTCTGACCAGTTGGCCGATGGACGGTCAACAAGGTCGCCCCACATGCGGTCGACATGTGGCTCCGCCTCAATGCCATAGCTTTTGCCGAACAGCCGCGTGAGGCCGGGATGCGCCACCGGAATGTGAAGGCCATCGGAATAATTGTCGCCGACATTTTTCCAGTTCACAGCGCGCGGTCGCATCGTCACACGGCCAAGTGCCCTGAGTTCTTCAAAACGATAAGGCGCGACTTGGTCTTCATAAGGCGCCATCATGTCGGCGACCGAGGGGCCGCCGCTTTCCAGACGGACAAAAACAAAACCGCGCCAGATTTCCATGTCGACGGCGACAAGGCCCGCTTTGTCCTTGTCCAAAGTGGGGTAGGACGCGCTGTCAGGAACACCCGTCAGGCGGCCATCAAGATCATAGGTCCAGGCATGATAAGGGCACACAAGTTTCTTGGCGCATCCGCCCGATCCATCGACCAAGCGGCTGCCCCGGTGGCGGCAGACATTGGTAAAGGCACGCAACACCTGATCCGCACCGCGCACGACGATGACGCTTTCGCCAATATAATCGAGGCTATGCCAGTCGCCACTGTTTGCGACATCGCTGACATGGCAAACGACTTGCCATGAGGGACGGAAAATCCGATCTACCTCAAGCGCGGCAAATTCAGGATCATCATAGGTCCATGCTGGCAGGCTCCAGCCGTCCAGATTGTCACGCTCTATGTGCAGGTCTGATTCGGACATCTTGCTCTCCTTGTTATACGAGTGTATAACAACTCGATGAGCGCGCGACAAGCCTTCACCCGCGAAAGCGCTGATACCCGCCGAGATGCCTTAATCGCGGCCTGTGCGCGCTGTCTGGCGACCTATGGAGCGCAGGGCGTATCGGTACGTGCGATCTGCGAGGAAGCTGGCGTATCACCGGGGTTGTTGCGGCATTATTTCGATGGAATTGATGCGCTGATCGCGGAAACATATCGGACGACGGGGACACGCGTTGCCGCAGCGATGCACGCGGCCGTTGTAATGGTTCCCGAATCAGACCCGCGTGGGCGATTGCTGGGGTTTATCACCGCCAGTTTTCGTGAACCCATTGCCGACCCTGCTTTGCTCGCGACATGGCTCGCCTTTTGGAGCCTGTCGCGAACGTCGCCCATAATCGGACAAATTCATGACGAGCTTTACGCGGACAACCGGCACGATATTGAACGGCTGATATCTGCCTGTCCCAACGCGCCAAAGGATACACGGCTGGCTGCGGTGGCGCTGACGGCGTTGGTCGATGGCTTGTGGTTGGAACTGAGTTTGGGCAACGCGCCGTTCAGCGTTTCTGAAGCCGAGGCACTGGCCGAAAAGTGGGTGGATAGTTTCATTTGAAACAGTAAGGTTGCGGGATGGCCGATACATCCCAACCCGATACCCCAATGACCTATGCGCGGTAACATGTCACAAGGTTGCAACAGCAGCCGACTAGCGCGATACACGCAATATTGAATCGGATCATCGGGGGAGCACGGGATGTCATTTTTTATCAATCGTCGCAATTTGTTGGCAACCGCTGGCTTTGGCATTGGCGGCTTGTTGCTGCCGGGCGGAGCGGCTATGGCGCAGACACTGCTTGGCCTTACCGGTTTTACGCACAATGTCGCCAGTGGTGAACCTGGCCCCGATTCCGTGCTGCTGTGGACACGTTATGTAAACCCGACCGGCGGTCCGTCCAAAATCCGCGTCGAAATTTCCGAAAGCCAGGATTTTTCGAAGATAGCGGGCGGCGGTCAAATGGTGACAGGGCCATGGCGCGACCACACCGTAAAGATTACGGTCGATAATCTCGCGCCGGGCAAATGGCATTGGTTCCGCTTCATTGCGCCCGACGGTAGCATATCGCCCATTGGCCGTACGAAGACATTGCCCGTTGGCAAAACATCCAATTTCAACATCGCGATATTCTCATGCTCGAACTTGGGCTTTGGTGAATTCAACGCTTATGGTCATGCCGCCGCACGCAAGGACATCGACCTTGTGCTGCACATGGGCGACTATATCTACGAATATGGACGCGGGGGCTATGATGGCGGCGCGAAATTTGCGGCGCGCATTTTCCCCGCTGACGAAATCCTCACTTTGGCGGATTATCGCTTGCGCTATTCCAGCTATCGTTCGGACAAGCAATTGCAGGCACTGCACGCCAATTTCCCGATGATCGTAAACACCGACGATCATGAAACAGCGAATGACGCTTGGGAAGGCGGCGCGCAGAACCATAGCGTAGACGAAGGTGACTGGAACGCGCGGCGCAACGCAGCGATGCAGGTCTGGCGCGAATGGCTGCCCGTTGGCGAACAGCCGTGGAAAGAATATGCCATCGGCGACCTTGCGACTTATTATCGTACGGACACGCGGGCGGTCGCACGCTCGAAGCCATATTTTCATGGCGACCTGATGCGCGCGGCCGACCCGGCAAAGGCGTTTGCCGAGTTTCGTGATGGCGCATGGCGAGATCCGTCGATGACCATGTTTGGCTCGGAACAGGAAGCATGGCTTTCGCGCAGCATAGGCCGCAACACATCGACCTGGACTGTCTTGGGGTCGGGTACCAACATGGGCTACAACTACACCCCGGAATCCGCCATTGACTGGTTCCCGAAAGATGCGCCGGAGCGCACGCGCAGCTTTGTGCGTCAGGGTATCGCTGCGGCGAAGGCAGGCCTGCCATACAATCTCGACAACTGGGGCGGATATCCAGCGGCGCGTTCACGCATATTGGCCGCTGCGCAGCGCGCCGATGCCAACCTTGTCGTGATCACAGGCGACAGCCACAATGGATGGGCTTACGACCTGCCGGAAGGTGGCAAGCCCGCAGGCGTAGAATTTGGCGGCCACAGCGTATCGTCGCCCGGCTTTGAAAGTGCAACGCAAGGGACCGACCCGTCTGCTGTCGCGCGCGGACTGCTTGAAGGCAATAAGCAGGAATTGCGTTGGGTGGACACATCCAACCGCGGTTATATGCACTTGGCACTCACGCCGCAGGCCGCGACGAACGAATGGGTGTTCATGCAAACCATCAAGGACATTTCACTCGCTACGAAGCCGGGGCACAAAATGAAAGTCCGCCCAGGCCGCAAAGTCCTCGAACAGGCATAAGGCGCTGTTTAACTGGTCGGTTAAATCGCCTTGATTTTGTCCATCGCCTCGCGCCATAGTGAATGTAACGGCGCGAGGAGAGAATGACATGCAGATGCCTGGCTTAGGATATAGCGAAGAGCAGATTGAGTTGCTGGATGTGGCAACGACCTTTTGTCGCGACAAATCACCCATCGATCGCGTCCGTAAGTTGATGGAAAGCGATCTTGGCTTTGACGCGGACATCTGGGCTGAAATTGCGGCTTTGGGCTGGACGGCCATTGCCATTCCAGAAGCACATAATGGCGTCGGGCTGACCATGGCGGAAGTCGTGCCAGTGGTGGAACAAATGGGGCGGCATTTGATGGCTTCGCCGTTCGTTGCATCCACGCTGGCTGCGCAAGCGCTCATCGCTGGTGGAACAGACGCGCAGCGCGCTGCATGGCTGCCAAAGCTTGCCGAAGGGGCCATTGGTTCGCTCGCGCTATCCGAAGCGCATGGCGACTGGGATCTGCTCAATATCACTGCGACGGCCAAGGCTGATGGCGACAGCATCCTGTTGTCCGGCGAAAAGCAGTTTGTGCTTTGGGCGCAAAGCGCGGATGTCATTATCGCATCGGTCATGTTGGATGGCAAACCAGCGCTTGTCGCGTTGACCGCAGATGATGTCGCTGGCCGTCTGCGCCGCGAATCCATCATTGACGAAACCAAGCGCAGCTTTGCGGTGTCACTCGACGGGCTGTCGGTGCCCCGCACCGCATTGCTCGACGTCGCGCGCGCTGCATCCACATTGGCGCATGTCGAGCAGGCCGCCAATCTGTTGCAGAGCGCCGAAATGTGCGGCGGCGCGCAAAGCGTAATCGATTATACCGTCAGCTATCTGCAGACGCGTAAACAATTCGGCAAAATCATTGGTGAGTATCAGGCGCTCAAACATCCGACCGTTGACGCCTATGTCGACTATGAAAAAGCGCGGTCGCATTTGTACAGCGCCGCGAACAGTTTTAGCGATCAGGGGATGGGCGAAATCGCCGTGCGGATGGCGAAAGCCGCCGCAGATGGGACCTACAGCTTTGCCGCTGACCGGGCGATCCAATTCCACGGTGGCTTTGGCTTTACCCATGATTGCGACGCCGGGTTACACCGCCGTGCCGCCATATTCCACGCCTCACAATATGGTGATGCGGCATGGCAACGGGCAAAGCTTGCGCCATTGCTGCTCGGTTAATTACAACGGCCGTCCTGGGATTGTTGCTGCCGCTGTTCAATGCGTAGCGCGTTTGACGAGAGTGCGCTGGGTCCATTCGACGGCGCGCACCGATCGTTTATGCTCGCCAACTTGTTGGAAAGGCTGGCGCTTTACACGACACCGCAAAGGCCAATCGAGCCCTGCTGTTAAAGCGCGCTCAACTTCGTTCTGTTAGCATTGAGTTCATATAAAATAGGCAAATGGTATTTGTTTTAAATAGAATATTACATTTGTTTTCAATTGAATAGTCTGTCGCCGCTGCTCTATAAGAGTGCGTCTCCGGCCGGGCTTTTGCGGTGCCGTGTTATGGAGCAAGGCCGCAAACACTTACAAATTGGGGATTGCTAATGCAAAAGTCGCCTATTGACCATCAAACGCGGTTTCATGACATGGCCCAACCGATGAACGTTATCCGCCTATGTTGTAGCAATATTCGGGCACGTCCATTCAATGATGTTGAAAATGACAAGGCCTATCTTGATAAAAAGATCCTCAGAATTGAGGAGCAGGTAGATCGGTTATCGGCATTACTGGACGATTTGCGCAGCAGTTTGATCGGTTGATGTGATGCACCCGCGCAGATTAGGGAACTATCAATGTATGGTATGATTCACCGCGGCATTCGCAGCATGGTGCAGGACAAGCTGGGCGAAGACGCCTGGTTTGCATTGGAACAGAAGGTTGGAATCGGCCCGACGGAGTTGCTCACGGGAATGGTGTACGACGACACGCTGACGATCGCGATTATCTCGGAAGCTGCTGCCCGCCTGAATTTGACCACTAATGAGTGTTTGTTTGAATTTGGCCGGTACTGGATTGAATATGCATCCCGTGGCTCGCTGGCCTCAGCCATGGATTTAACCGGGCATGATCTGGTCAGCTTCATCTCGAATCTTGATCGGCTTCATTTATCGGTTGGCATGGCTATGCCGGGTTCACGATTACCCAATTTCAATGTGGTGCTAAGCGAACCGGGCTTTTTAAAAGTCGAGTATCATTCCCAGAGGACGGGACTGGAAGATTTTGTGTCTGGGCTTTTTCAGGGTCTGATCGAACGATTTGATTTGATCGGTGATGTCTGCATGGCCGACAGCACCACGGGCAAGGCGGTGTTCGAAATCCGCTATAAAGACGGCCACGCGTAAGATGTTCGTTCAGCTGACAGATGCCCAGCTTGGCAAGCTGTTTCCGGCATATCTCCTGTTAGACAATAACTGCTGTTTGGCAGGCTCTGGGCCATCGATCCGCAAACTTTTGCCCGGTTTAGAAATCGGCCATGCATTTGATGATTATTTTGATGTCATCAGCAATGACGTTGCAACGATTTTCGAAATTCAGGAACGACCTGACCACCCGATCGAGATTGCGTCAAAGTGCGGTAACATGAGGTTACATGGCTTGGTCGCCCAGCAACCCGATGGGTATTTTTTGGCGTTGCGGCACGTTGCCACCAGTCAATATCTGGCAAGCCAACAACTTGAGCTGACTGATTTCGGTTATGCCGACCCTGAAATACAGGCAATTATGCTGATTGCGGTCCAGCGCGCCATGTTGGAGGAAGCCCAAGATACCGCATTAGAGCTCGCATTTGAGCGGCAGAGATATTCAGCCCTGCTGGAACGAACCAGCCGCGTCTCCGGTTACTTGGCGCATGATTTTAACAATCTGCTGTCGATCATTAGTTTAAATACCGAGCGGCTCGCGCGGGCCCCCAGTGCCGATGGCAAAATCGCAAATCTTACACAAATAATTGGTGATACGGCTGCAAGGGGGTCTGAAATCTCGCAGTCGCTTATGGCTCTATCGCACCAGAGCTCAGAGACCTTATCTGCGCTTTCAATTGACGATATCATTACCGAAAATAGTGCTTTTTTGAAAACGGTTGTCGGTTCGAAAGTTGGTTTAAGTATTACGCTGCACTCTGGTTCATGCAAAGCAGTTCTCAGTTACAACGGGTTACTAAATTGTATTATTAACTTACTTATAAACGCCCGCGAAGCGATGCCCGATGGGGGGCATATTAGCGTTGCCACGACTGTTCGAGACGGCTTGGCTAATAAAACGGACGAGGGCTCAGAGCCATCGCCGTGCAAATATATCGCCATAGAAATCGCCGACACCGGCAGCGGCATGAATGAAGCGCTTTTGTCCCGCGCTTTCGAACCGCTTTTTTCATCAAAACCCAACGGCACGGGATTGGGGCTGGCTTCAGTGCGCGAGTACGCCGTCGAAATGGGGGGCGATGTATGGTTGGAATCAACGCCCGGAGAGGGCACGAGGGTATTTCTGCATTTCCCTATCGCCCTAGACGCGATGATGTGTCCTGATGATCCGTCTGTTGAAGATACGTCTTTTGACGCCGTTCCAAACGAACGGAGCATTTTGTTAGTAGAAGATGAGCCTTATGCGCTCGAGGCCCTCGTCGAAATGCTTGAGATGGAGGGATATTTTGTTACGCCCTGTCTGTCCGCCGCACAGGCGCTCGAAGCGCTCGCAAAGCGTTCTTACCGGCTACTTTTATCCGATATTGTAATGCCGCAGCAGGATGGAGCAGAACTCGCAAGCAAAGCGTGTATTGCCCAGCCGGGTATCAGGGTCATCTTAATGAGTGGCTACGTACCGGAAACGGCAGCGTTGCAGCCTGGCTGGATGTTCATACGAAAGCCGCTCGCGTCCTCGGAACTCCTTGGTCTCATCGACAAGCTTATGTAAAGTATACGATTTTTATACAATGTTTTAGATGAAAGCCGATGCGGCCTGAATTGTTCCTGTTGCCTGAGGCGGCATTATTGGAAATCCACAATTAGCGCGCGCTTGGTCGCCTTTAAACCGGCCAGTGCGCTGGCTTTGCGGTGTATCGCATCGCTGGCGTCTTCACTATTGCCTTCGGTCTCCCAATGGAAGGAAACCTTAGATAGGCTGCGGCTGAAACTTCCAAGCGGTTTCAAGATAGCTCTGCATTGCGGCTTTTGCCTCAGGCTCAAGCTCCAGTAAGGTCCTGCGCTTGTCTGATGGGTCGATCCAGCGCCGAACCAAGCCTGCTTCAACCAAATTGTTCACGTGGCGCAATGCCGTGCTTAACGGCACCAATGTTGCCGAGGATGCGCTTGATGCAGGAACCGGTTCTCCGCGCAGGCTGGCTTCGGCAAGATCTAACAAAATTTCCCATGAAGGCCCTGCCAAGGTAGCAGGATCGAAGAACTTTGCCTTGTTGTGGTGATATTTGAACAGCAGTTTGATAAACGCGCGAAGCTCGCCTTCGCTTGGCTTGCCATCACGCTGTAAAGACGCCTTACTGAGGTTTGCATCTTCACGCGTAGCGGAGTTATTCAAACGTTCCGCTAATTGATAGGCAGGGGTTGTGGTCGACAGCTTTGCCGAGGCACGAAGCAAAGCGGATGCCAGATCAGGCATTGAAACAGGCTTTGTAAGAAAATCTGAGGCTTGTGATTGCATCGCTAAAACGGCGGCATCGAGGCTTGAATGACCAGTTGTCACCAACGTTACAATTGGGCGATACGGCTTAAATCTAATCGCAATCTCAGACAGAAGTGTATTTCCATCCATTTCTGGCATTTTCAGGTCGGTTAAAACGATACCGATGTCAGGATGTTTCGAAATCTGCGACAAAGCAGCCGGCGTGCTTTCGGCACATCTTACAGCGTAGCCGAGATTAGATACCGCTTCACGATATTCGTCCAAGCAATCTTGGTCATCATCGACAACCAGGACTGTCCAACCGGTGTCAAGCAAACCGGCAACAGAACTCTGGTTAACGTTATTTGATTGCATCTAAAAATCTCCGAGATGGGTGCCACTATCAAACCACAGCATTCGTGCAAACAACTTTGCGTTTTGAGGCCTCGTTAAATCGGCGGAGCGTGTAAATCATGATATGCGATCCCCTGAAAATCCAGGTCAATTTACGATTCAAACGGCATTTCTGAGACCTCAGCGACTTTCTAGCCATTCTGATCGTCATAGACGGCCAAGCATAGACCGTTCTTTGCAATTGTATGCGAAGGATGCGCGGTTTCATGTCCTGTGAGGTGTGGAACAAATTTATAGATCAACCTTGGAAAATTTTGACCATCAGCCAACGTAATTCGACGCATGAATTGCGATCAACACGACTTGGTATTAGCCATAAACCGCATTCCTCCGACTTTCTCAGCCTAATCAGGAAGTTGGCGAATGAACATAGAATTTTGTGCACGATTTGTGCATAGCTAAAAAGCGCTATTTAAACCGCAACCGGCACACCGATGCGTTTAAATATTGTTATATATCAATGATTTAAATGGCGCACCCAAGAGGATTCGAACCTCTGGCCTCTGCCTTCGGAGGGCAGCGCTCTATCCAGCTGAGCTATGGGTGCTTGTGGCGGTCGATTAGCAGGCGGAGCGGCATCGCGCCAAGTTTTTTTTGGGCAGCTCCTCTTTTTTACGAAGTGCATGGTTTCACGGTGGATGGAACACATCATTGTGCCCTTAGATTTGCCCGGTGACGCGATATGTGTGCTGTCCGAAGCTAATGGCTGGATAACTCAAAAACGCGATGCTACGGCGAGGTTATGCAAAACCAATTTGAATTGACGGACGATCAGATCTCCATCCAAGACATGGCGCGCAAATTCACCGCGGACGCGATTACGCCTCATGCGGCCGAATGGGACGAAAAGTCGCATTATCCCGTCGATGTCTGGAGAGCGGCGGGCGAACTTGGCTTTGGCGCCATTTACGTGTCCGAAGAATCGGGCGGCACTGGCCTTGGGCGGCTTGAGGCTGCGTTGATCATGGAAGCGATGGCCTATGGCTGCCCCACGACAAGTGCCTTTATTTCCATCCATAATATGGCTGCGTGGATGATCGATTGCTTTGGCAGCGCGGAGCTTAAGGCGCGTTATTTGCCTGACCTTGTGTCGATGCAGAAAATCGCCAGCTACTGCCTGACGGAACCCGGCAGCGGTTCGGACGCGGCAGCGCTGAAGACCAGCGCGCGGCGTGATGGTGATCACTACGTCTTAAACGGCACGAAGCAGTTTATCTCCGGCGCGGGTTATAATGACGTCTATGTTGTCATGGTCCGGACCGGCGAAGAAAAGACCAAGGGCGTCACATGCCTTGTTGTCGATAAGGACACCCCCGGTTTGAGCTTCGGTGCGCCCGAGAAAAAGCTTGGCTGGAACGCTTCGCCCACCGCGCAAGTCATCTTCGAAGATTGCTGCGTGCCGGTGGCCAACCGCGTTGGCGCAGAGGGGGATGGTTTCCGCTTTGCGATGATGGGCTTGGACGGTGGGCGCT
The DNA here is from genome assembly GCA_041175505.1 of Pseudomonadota bacterium. Classification (GTDB taxonomy): domain Bacteria; phylum Pseudomonadota; class Alphaproteobacteria; order Sphingomonadales; family Sphingomonadaceae; genus Sphingorhabdus_B. Next base: position 8,869 of record JBEDET010000011.1, on the reverse strand, counting down.
TGAACATCGGTGCTTGCTCGCTCGGTGGAGCGCAGCGTTGTCTGGATGAGGCGATTGCATACACCAAAGAGCGTCAGCAATTTGGTCAACCCGTCGCCGATTTTCAGAATACGCAATTCATGCTTGCCGACATGGCCACCGATTTGGAAGCCGCGCGGGCGTTGCTCTACATCGCTGCCGCCAAGGTCACCGCGAACGCACCGGACAAGTCGCGTTTTTCGGCGATGGCGAAGCGGCTGTCGACAGACAGCGGAAGCGAGATAGTGAACAAGGCGCTGCAGCTTTTCGGCGGCTATGGCTATTTACGCGATTATCCCATTGAGCGTTTCTGGCGCGACTTGCGGGTGCATTCGATTTTGGAAGGCACCAATCAAGTCATGCGCATGATTATCGGCCGGGATTTGTTACGCCAATGACCGACGATATTTTGCTGAAGGTCGAAGGGCATGCCGGTTTCATTAGCTTGAACCGGCCATCGGCGCTCCACGCGCTAACATTGCCGATGGTGCATGCCATGACTGCGGCCCTGCTGGAATGGCGGGACGATCCTGCGGTGAAGTGCGTGGTTATTGATCATGCCGACGGGCGCGGTTTTTGCGCAGGCGGCGACATCGCCTTTTTGCGCAATTCGGCCATGAACGATGGCGGCGTGTCGGGCCTAAAATTCTTCCACGACGAATATCAGCTCAACCATTTGCTGATTACCTTTCCCAAGCCGGTTGTGGCGTTCATGGACGGCATTACGATGGGTGGTGGCGTTGGCATCAGCCAGCCTGCGCGTTTCCGTGTAGCGACCGAGAACACAAAGTTTGCCATGCCTGAAACCGGCATCGGCTTGTTTCCCGACGTCGGCGGTGGATGGTATCTTTCGCGGCTCGAGGGACGCGTTGGCCAGTTTCTGGCGCTTACCGGCGCGCGTATCGCAGGCGCAGGCTGTCTCTCGCTTGGGCTGGCGACACATTATCTGACGAGCAATCTTCTTGCCGAGGCCAAGTCGCGGATCGCGACCGAGGATGTCGAACGGATTGACGGCATATTGGGAACCTTGTCGGTCACGCCGCCCGATTCCAAAATCGTTGAGACAATCGTCCAGATCAACCGCCATTTTGCGTCTGATAAGCTAGAGGATATTTTCGCGAGCTTGGAAGGCGATGACAGCGATTGGGCGATGAAAGAGCTGGCGACTTTGCGGACCAAAAGCCCGCAAACCTGTAAAGTTGCATTGCGCCAATTGGCCGAGAGCCTGAAGCTCACCGACTTTGCCGATAATATGGCCATGGAATATCGTATCGCCAGCCGCGTGCTTGTGCGCCCCGACTTCGCTGAAGGCGTGCGTGCCGTAATCGTGGATAAAGACAACAGCCCCAAATGGGATCCCGCGACAGCCGAAGGCGTTACGGACGCGCTGATCGATGCGATCTTTGCCCCATTACCCGCACAACAAGAATGGAAACCTCTATGAGCTACGAAACGATATTGGTCGAACAACGCGGTGCGGTGACGCTCATTACGCTGAACCGTCCGCAGGCGTTGAACGCGCTGAATAGCCAAGTGCTGGCGGACCTGATTGCTGCCTTTGCGGCTTTCGATGCCGACGACAGCCAACGTTGTGCTGTACTGACCGGCAGCGAAAAGGCATTTGCTGCGGGCGCGGACATTAAGGAAATGCAAAGGCAGTCCTTTGCAGACATGTATGGCAACAACTTTTTTGCGGGCTATGACCGCGTGACCGCGACCCGCAAGCCATGGATTGCAGCGGTGAACGGCTTTGCGCTTGGTGGTGGCTGCGAACTTGCCATGATGGCCGATTTCATCATTGCCGGCGACAATGCAAAATTCGGGCAGCCTGAAATCAAACTTGCGGTCACCCCCGGCATGGGCGGTTCGCAACGGCTAACGCGGGCGATTGGCAAGGCCAAGGCGATGGAAATGTGCCTGACGGGCCGCATGATGGACGCCCATGAGGCCGAACGTTCTGGGTTGGTCGCGAAGGTCGTTCCAGCCGCCGAGCTTGTCGACGAAGCCATCAAGACCGCGACAGCCATTGCCGCCATGGCGCCATTGGCCGCGCTGGCATGCAAGGAAATGGTCAACGCGGCGTTCGAAACAACATTGCAGCAAGGTGTCGTATTCGAACGCCGCCTGTTCCACGGACTGTTTGGTACGGAAGATCAGAAAGAGGGCATGGCCGCCTTTGTCGAAAAGCGGCCTGGCAATTGGACAGGGAAGTAGGGCTAAAGGCGTTTGAGAACCTTTAGGGCCACGTCATCCTGAACTTGTTTCAGGATCTTACTTCATCGTTGGGTCGTTATTAAGATCCTGAAACAAGTTCAGGATGACGAACGGCGAGAGTCTCGCTTCTCCGCGACGGCGTGCCGGACCTTAGTCGCTATTTGCCGCTCACCTTCTCTATCTGCTGAAACTTGCCGAGCCCGCACCCTGCGCCTTCATATAGTCGGCCGCCTTGGTCGTGCAAAACGTGCACAATATCGACGCTGCACAATTGATTGATCGACGTGCGGTAGGAAAAACGCTCCTCGAATTTCAAACCGGGGCAGCTTTGCGGCAGGGTGTTGCGATAGGTCTTGCCACCTGCCATGCGGAAATCGATAGTGCGGCTATCGATGACTTTCGTTGACCGTATCTGCGATATCGTGACGCAGCTTTTTGGTTCGCCGACCGCTCTGACGGGTTCGGGCGCTTTGTCGCGGGAAAGCGCAATTGCGCCGCCGCCCGAAAGCAAAGCGACAGCAGGAATGATCAGCAGCATTTTACGCATGTTTGCTCTCCAATGTTACGCGGCCGGTTTAACGGGGTCAGTCTGAACTTTAGCTGACTTGATTTTGGGCGGCGCTGTTTTTGGTTTGAAGCGGCACAAGTCCGCGACCGGACAGCGCCAGCACTCCGGCGTGCGCGCCTTGCAGATATACCGGCCGTGCAGGATTAGCCAATGATGCGCGCCAACGCGAAACGGTTGCGGCGTCTTTTTATCAAGCGCCTTTTCAACGGCCAGAACGGTTTTGCCCGGTGCGATTCCCGTCCGGTTGCCGACACGGAAGATATGGGTATCGACGGCAAAGGTCTCTGCGCCAAAGGCGGTGTTCATCACGACATTTGCGGTCTTGCGTCCAACGCCGGGCAGCGCCTCAAGCGCGTCGCGATCGGCCGGGACTTCGCCTGCATGGTCGCGGACCAATATCTCGGAAAGGGCAATCACGTTTTTGGCTTTGTTGTTAAACAGCCCAATGGTTTTGATATGCGCCTTCAGCCCTTCTAGCCCCAACGCCACCATTTGTGCGGGCGTCTTAACCTCGGCAAACAATGCCTTGGTGGCTTTGTTCACGCCGACATCGGTCGATTGGGCTGAGCAGGTAACGGCAACGAGCAACTGATAGGCATTGCCATATGCGAGCTCGGTTTCAGGCGCAGGGTTCGCCTCCGCCAGTCTTCGGTAAAATTCGAAGATATCTGCCTTTTTCAAAGGCCAAGCACTTCCTGCATAGTAAACCGACCGGCTTTTTGGCGGGTTAGCCATGTTGCGGCCTTTACCGCGCCGCGCGCGAATATGGCGCGGGTTTCCGCGCGATGGACCAGTTCGATCCGCTCATGTTCGGACGCGAAAATAACATGATGGTCCCCTGCGACACTGCCGCCGCGTAAGGATGCAAAACCGATGTCGCCGGCTTTGCGCGCGCCGGTGGTGCCATCGCGGCCGCGGTCGCTATGTTGCTTTAGATCGATGCCGCGTCCGCTGGCTGCGGCTTCGCCCAGCAGCAGGGCGGTGCCAGATGGCGCATCGACCTTATAACGGTGGTGCATCTCCAATATTTCGATATCCCAATCGTCACCCAATTGGCGTGCCGCCTGCTGCACGAGCGCTGAAAGCATCGTCACCCCCAAGGATGTATTGCCCGTCTGCAAGACCGGAATATCGCGCGCTGCGTCATCAATCAGAAAATGGTGGCGTTCCTCCAGTCCAGTGGTGCCAATGACGATTGGCTTGCCCGCAGCAACGCATGCATCAAGGTTGGCTTCAATCGCATGCGGGCTCGAAAAATCGACAAGTACATCGCAGGACGCGACCAACGCGGCAAGATCATCGCCTTTGTCGACGCCGCCTGCATATTCCTGACCATCTGCCGCAATTGCGTCGACCAGAGCCTGCCCCATGCGGCCCGCACTGCCAATGATACCTATTTTCATAACCGTCATCCTGATTTTGTTTCAGGGTCTTACTATATTAAGGAGCCGAAACAAGTTGTGCTGTGTTCGACGTTGGCCGCAGCGGGACGGTGAAGGGATGAATGTGAACCGAGACATTAAGAACATCGTGATCCTGACGGGGGCTGGGGTCAGCGCCGAGAGCGGTATTGATACGTTTCGCAGCGCCGGTGGCTTGTGGGAACAGCATAAGGTTGAGGATGTCGCCACGCCGGAGGCTTTTGCCCGCGACCCTGATCTTGTGCTGCGCTTCTACGACATGCGCCGCCAACATATTCAGCAGGTGGAGCCAAATGCCGCGCATGTCGCGCTGGCGCGGCTCGATGCGGAATGGAGCGGCAATCTGCTTTTAGTGACGCAGAATGTCGATGATTTGCACGAACGGGCAGGGACCAAACGCCTGCTGCATATGCACGGCGAGCATCTGAATGCGTGGTGCACCGAGTGCGATGTACGCCATGGCTGGCGTGGCACATTGATTGACCGACCGGCTTGTCCATCGTGCGGCATATCTGGCCAATTGCGGCCTGATATCGTCTGGTTCGGCGAAATGCCCTATCGCATGGATGAGATCTACCACGCACTGAACCGCGCTGATTTGTTCGTTAGTATCGGAACGTCAGGCGCAGTCTATCCCGCCGCCGGTCTTGTGCGTGAAGCACGCCAAAACGGCATCGCCACATTGGAGCTGAACCTTGAACCATCGCACGGCAGTTCTTGGTTCAATGAATCGCGCCATGGCCCGGCGACGGAGCTTGTTCCAAAATGGGTGGACGAGCTCTTAGGCGGTTAAGCCGCCGCAGCTGGAACAGGCCGGGTCTTTCGGCAATTTGATGGACCGCATCGATGGGGTCAGTCCGTCGAACAGGTGCAGTCTGCCCTGCTGCGGCTCTCCAAAGCCCGTCAGCGCGCGTATCGCCTCCATCGCCGCAAAGCTGCCCATAAGCCCGCACATCGCGCCCAGAACGCCTTGTGTGGCGCAATCGTCGCAATCATCGGGGTCGTGTGCGTCACCGACGAAACAGCGATAGCATGGCGCGTCTGCCTGCCATCCTGTGAATGTGCCAATCTGTCCGTGAAACTGCCCAATCGCGGCGCTCACCAAGGGCACTTTGGCCGCAAGGCACAGGTCATTGACGATCAGGCGCGTGGTGAAATTGTCGCTGCCATCGATCACAACATCGACGCCCGCGAGAATGTCGGCGGGGGTGTCTTTGCCAATCCGCTGGGGAATCGCGTTGAAGGTGATGTCGGGGTTTAGCCGCGCCGCTGCCGCGCCAGCCGCTTCCACCTTGGCGGTGCCGATATCATGGTCGCTGTATAAAATCTGACGCTGGAGATTGGACAGCGCCACAACATCATCATCGACAACGCTTATGGTTCTGACGCCCGCTGCCGCAAGATACTGAATCGCCGGACATCCTATGCCGCCCGCGCCAATGAGCAGGACATGGCTCGACAATAATTTGCTTTGACCCGCGCCGCCAATATCCCGCAACACAATGTGGCGGGCATAACGGTCCAGCTGTTGATCGCTAAGCGTCATACGCCTGTTGAGCCGAAACCCCCAGCGCCACGCACGGTTTCGTCCAGGTCATCCACCTCGACCAAATGGCCGTGGGTAACAGGCGCCACCACGATCTGTGCAATCCGGTCGCCTTTGTTGATCATGAAATCATCTTCGCCCAAATTGGCCAGAATGACCTTCACCTCGCCGCGATAATCGCTGTCGATCGTCCCGGGTGTGTTGAGGCAGGTGATCCCATGCTTCAGCGCAAGACCCGAACGCGGGCGTACCTGCACTTCATATCCATCGGGAATGGCAAAGGCGAATCCGGTTGCGACGGCATGGCGCTTGCCAGCGCGCAGATTCAGGCTTTCGGCGGCGCAAATGTCCATGCCGGCCGCGCCTGATGTCGCATATGCGGGCAAAGCCAAGCCCGCGCCATGGTTCAGACGCTTGACGCGCACTTCAACTTTTTGCGAGCTCATCGGCGACCTTCTCCATCAATTTTCGTGCGATAACGTCCTTGGGACTTTCCAGCCAGCTATCAACGCCTGCTTTGGTTACGATGTGAAAGGCGTTGTTCGCACCGCCCATGACATCGCCGGACACATCGTTGGCGACAATCCAGTCACAGCCTTTCTTCGCAAGCTTGGCCTGCGCATGGGCAATGATATTTTCGGTCTCGGCGGCAAAGCCGACCACAAGCTTCGGACGTTGTTTGTGCATGGCGAGGCTTGCAAGGATGTCCGGGTTTTCGGTCAATGCGAGCGGCGGAATGGCATTGCCATCTTTCTTGATTTTCTGGTCCGGCGCTTGCGCGGCGCGCCAGTCCGCGACGGCGGCAACCATGATTGCGGCGTCGACGGGCAGGGCCTTATCGACCTCAGCCTGCATCTCCAGCGCGGTTTCGACATCAATGCGCAAGACACCGGGCGGTGTCGGCAGATGCACTGGGCCAGCTATCAGCGTAACTTCAGCCCCCAGATCAGCTGCAGCGGCTGCAATCGCGAAACCCTGACGCCCCGACGAGCGATTGGCGATGTAGCGCACAGGATCGATCGCCTCATGCGTTGGTCCAGCGGTCACAAGAACGCGTTTGCCAAACAACGGACGGTGCTCGACATCGGCAAAATCGGGTTGCGCGGTAAGCGGCGTTACGCTTGGCATGGTGGTCGGTGAACGGCCCGAAGCCAGTTGCGTATTGAAGGGCACGCCCAGCATGCTGCAAATCTGTTCGGCAACCGCGGGCGGTTCGGGCAGGCGGCCGGGGCCGAATTCGCCGCACGCCATGGCCCCTTCATCCGGGTTCATGATGTGCACGCCATCGGCGCGCAGTTGCGCCAAGTTGCGTTGCGTCGCCGGGTGGTTCCACATGCGGACATTCATCGCCGGAACCGCCAGAACGGGTTTGTCCGTCGCGAGCAGAATAGTTGTGGCTAGGTCATCGGCGATGCCAGCAGCCATCTTGGCAAGGATATTGGCAGTGGCGGGACAAATCACCACAAGGTCGGCCTGACGGCTCAACTGAATATGCCCGATTTCGCGTTCTTCCTTAAGGTCGAACATGTCGCCATATACTTGGTCTTCGGTCATGACGCCCATCGAAAGCGGCGTGACAAACTCAGCCGCGCTTTTCGTCATCACCGCGCGTACGGCAACACCCTGACGCTTCAGCAAGCGCACAAGTTCCAGCGCTTTGTAAGCAGCGATGCCGCCGCTGACGATCAGAAGGATGCGTTTTTCACTCATCAGCTTAATCCCGCTGCCCACATGCCCGCGGCGCCAATGGCGCCTGCGAGTATGGCCACCATGAAATAGCGCCAGCCGTTGCTTTTGCCCTTACGTTCCCAAATCAGCTGCACCGGCGGAAGCGGGGGTGGTTCCGGCGCACCGCCTTTGCGGGGAAGTTGTTCGTCCAAGCGGCGAATGATGTCGGGTATCATCTGCAAGGTTTCGGCTTGCTTGCGGATACCGTCGGCGATCATGGCTTCAGGGCCAAGTTCGCCGCGAATCCATTCGCGCACATAGGGTGCGGCAACATCCCACATGTTGATGCTTGGGTTCAGCGAGGTCGCAATGCCTTCGACCATGACCATCGTCTTTTGCAACAACAGCAAGTGCGGCTGTGTTTGCATGTCAAAGTCGCGGGTGATGGCGAACAGGCTGTCGAGCATTTGCCCGACCGACAATTCGCTCACGGGTTTGCCGCGTGTCGGCTCACCAACGGCGCGCAGGGCGGTCGCGAATTCGTCGACATTATGGTAGCTCGGCACATATTGCGCTTCGAAATGGATTTCGGCGACGCGTTTGTAATTGCCGGTGGTCAATCCGTAGAGGATTTCCGCAAGCCAGAAACGCGCCTGCCGGTTGATGCGGCCCATGATGCCGAAATCGATGGCGACAATCGTGCCATCTGCCTGAACGAACAAATTGCCCTGATGCATGTCGGCGTGGAAGAAGCCTTCCGAAATCGCCTGCCGCAAAAATGTCAGTACGAGCTTTTCGGCCATTTTGTTCAGATCGTGGCCAGCGGCTTTTAACGCATCGATATCAGCAATCTTAACGCCATCGACCCATTCCAGCGTGAGCACGCGGCCAGACGTCCGGTCCCAGTCAATGGCGGGGATCATATAGCCGTCGACGGCGACCATGGCATCTTTCAGCTCTGACGCGCTCGCGGCTTCGCGGCGCAAATCGAGTTCGCGCAAGGTCCAACGTTTCAGATTGGCGATGACAAGCTGCGGTCGCAAGCGCGCAGCTTCGCCGCCCAATGCTTCCAGATGTGCTGCGGCCCATTCATAGGTTTCGATGTCGCGGGCAAATTGTTCGCGAATACCGGGACGAAGGACTTTGACAGCGACGTCCGTGCCGTCGGTTGTGCGTGCGCGGTGCACCTGCGCGATGGAGGCTGCGCCTACGGGGACCGGGTCGATATATTCAAACAGCTCTGCAGCGGGCTTATTTAAGCTGCTGTCGATCTGTGCGTACACAAGATCGAACGGTGCGGGCGGAAGCTGGTCCTGAAGCGACAGCAGATTGCGCGCCGCTTCCTCACCGATGATATCAGGACGGGTGGCCAGCGTTTGCCCAAGCTTAATAGCCGCAGGGCCAATGGCGCGAAAGGCGCCGGCATAATCCGGC
>JBEDET010000010.1:0-42776 GCA_041175505.1 Pseudomonadota bacterium | reverse complement strand
GGCAACGGAAATCCGTGGAACCATGGTATTCGTTCCAATGGCGAAGGCGACAATCTGTTCCTGTCGTCCATCGTCGCGCTTAAACCCGACACGGGCGAATATGTCTGGCATTATCAGGAGACGCCAGCCGAAAGCTGGGATTACACCGCGACCCAGCCGATCATATTGGCAACAGAAACCCGCGGCGGCAAAGAACGCAAAGTTCTTTACCACGCGCCGAAGAACGGGTTTTTCTTCACCATTGATCGTATCAACGGCAAGCTGTTGTCAGCAAACCCGTTCATCGACGGCATTACCTGGGCAACCGGCTATGACATGAAAACCGGGCGGCCAATCGAAAACCCGGCAGCGCGGTATGAAAAAACGGGCAAGCTCTATTTGGCGAACCCGTCGGCGCTGGGTGCGCATAACTGGCACCCGATGAGCTTTAACCCCGCCACTGGATTGGTCTACATTCCTGCCTTGTACATTGGCGGCGCGTATCTGCCGCCGGTTGCGCCAAACGAACAAGAACGCAAGGCATTGGGCTTCAACGTGGGCGGCGCGATGGCAACGGCCGACCTTCCCGATGACATCAATTTCGTGAAGGCTGTGAAAGCGGCCACGACCGGAAAGCTGGTCGCGTTTGACCCCAAGACCGGCAAAGCCAAATGGACGGTCGATCACCCCGCCTCATGGAATGGCGGGACAATGACCACCGCCGGAAATCTGGTTTTCCAAGGTACGGCAATGGGTGAGTTCCGCGCTTATGCTGCGGATAGCGGCAAGCAATTGTTGAACCTTAACGTACAGTCTGGCGTGTTGTCCGGTCCATCGACCTATACGGTGGACGGCGAGCAATATGTCGCCTTCCTGACCAGCAAGGGCGGCGCGTTTCCGCTCGTTTCCGGATATGCAGGCTCCACCAGCGCTGCGGTTCCCAACCTCCCCCGCCTGATCGTTCTGAAGCTGGGCGGAAAAACAGCGTTGCCACCCGTGCCGAAAGCGCCCGCCTATGTATGGGCACCGCCAGCGCAATTCGGCACGCCAGCGGATATCGCAGCGGGGGGATCGAACTTCCAACGCTATTGCCTCGTCTGCCACGGACCCGGGGCGGTCGGGAACGGCGTGCTGCCTGACCTGCGTAAATCTGGTGTGATTGCGGATGCCGCAACCTGGAAATCGGTTGTGATTGACGGCATATTAAAGGGCAATGGCATGGTCAGCTTTAGCAGTGTGTTAACAGCGAAAGAGGCCGAGCAAATGCGCGCTTATGTTGTCAGCCGCGCACATTATGCCAAGGCAAATGATGCGACATTGAGCGGTGGAACAAAAAAGGCAGCAAAGTAAAAAACTGCTGCCCATGAATCTGGCATCTGCCTAAAATTTAGGCAGATGCCATGGTCCATATGGCCCAAAATAACGCGTTTCGGTGTTGGTCAATTTTGGCACGATACTTGATATGCCTATCTCATCATCCGCGCGCGCGGAGCATCTGCCTCACGCGCCATAAAGGGAAAAGCCATGAAAAAGATCGAAGCGATCATCAAGCCATTCAAATTGGACGAGGTGAAAGAAGCGCTGCACGAAGTTGGCGTCTCGGGCATCACTGTTACCGAAGCCAAGGGCTTTGGCCGTCAAAAGGGCCATACCGAACTGTATCGAGGCGCCGAATATGTTGTCGACTTTTTGCCGAAGGTAAAGCTTGAGGTTGTCGTTGAAGACGGCCTTGCCGACCGCGTCGTAGAAGCCATTGCTGCAGCGGCCCAGACGGGGCGCATTGGTGATGGCAAGATTTTCGTTATCCCTGTCGAAACCGCGCTGCGTATCCGCACCGGCGAACGCGATAACGACGCTGTTTAAAAAAATCCAAAATATCCAAAAAAGACAAGCCAAAGAAGGAAAGTAGAATGGGTACCTCAGCTAAGGACATTATCAAGCGCATCAAAGATGAAGAGATCGAGTGGGTCGATGTCCGTTTCACTGATCCCAAGGGCAAATGGCAGCATCTGACCATGTGCGCTGGCGTAATCGGCGAAGACGAGTTGGAAGACGGCCTGATGTTCGACGGTTCGTCCATCGAAGGCTGGAAAGCCATCAACGAATCCGACATGATTCTGAAGCCTGATCTTGATGCCGTGTACGTAGATCCATTCTCCGCCACGCCCATGATGATCATCTTCTGCGATATCGTCGAGCCATCAACGGGCGAGCTGTACAGCCGCGACCCGCGCTCGACCGCAAAGCGCGCTGAAGCCTATTTGAAAACCACAGGCATCGGCGACACCGTATATGTCGGTCCAGAAGCCGAGTTCTTCATGTTCGACGATGTGCGTTTCGAAAACAGCTACAACACGTCATATTACAAGATCGACGATATTGAGCTGCCAACCAACACCGGCACGAAATATGAAAGCGGCAATATGGGCCATCGCCCCCGCGCAAAGGGTGGTTATTTCCCAGTTGCGCCCGTCGACAGCGCAGTCGACATCCGTGGCGAAATGGTTTCGACCATGCTCGAAATGGGCCTGCCTTGCGACAAGCATCACCATGAAGTTGCCGCAGCCCAGCATGAGCTTGGCCTGACTTTCGGTACGCTGACACAGACCGCTGACCGTATGCAGATCTACAAATATGTCGTGCATCAGGTCGCACATGCATATGGCAAGACCGCAACGTTCATGCCGAAGCCAATCAAGGAAGACAATGGTTCGGGCATGCACACCCACCTGTCGATCTGGGAAGGCAAGACCCCGCTTTTCGCAGGTGACGGCTATGCCGGTCTTTCGGACATGTGCCTGTATTTCATCGGCGGTATCATCAAGCATGCCAAGGCCGTGAACGCATTCACAAACCCGACCACAAACAGCTACAAGCGTTTGGTGCCAGGTTACGAAGCGCCTGTGTTGCTCGCATATTCGGCGCGCAACCGGTCGGCTTCATGCCGTATTCCATATGGTGCCGGTGCCAAGGCCAAGCGCGTTGAAGTCCGCTTCCCTGACGCAATGGCGAACCCATATCTGTGCTATGCGGCTTTGTTCATGGCTGGCCTCGACGGCATCCAGAACAAGATTCACCCAGGTGAGGCCATGGACAAGAATCTCTATGACTTGCCGCCAGCAGAGCTCGCTGAAGTACCAACCGTAGCCGGCTCGTTGCGTGAGGCTCTGGAGTGCTTGGCCGCCGATCACGACTTCCTGTTGAAGGGTGACGTGTTCTCGAAGGACCAGATTGACAGCTATATCGAATTGAAGATGGAAGACGTCGCCCGTTGGGAAATGACGCCAAGCCCAGTCGAATTCGACATGTACTACAGCTACTGATCCTACGCATCGGATCATTAGCTTAAGGCCCGGCGGTTGGGGGACTGCCGGGCCTTTTCATTTGGTGTTTAGTAGTTGCGTCCCTGACGCCATGTCTTGTCGAGACGGCGCGTGAGCCGGTCCAATCGACGATCAATATTCTGCTGTTCACGCTGTGTGAAACGACCATCACGATTAAACATACGGTTCTGGCTATCGATCGCCGTCAACTCACGCCGCGCATATTGTGCATCTACTCGGCTGATACGCTGTGATTGCAGAGCCGTGCGCACATATTCACGCATCCAACTGATCCGGGTCGGAATATCACGCGGCATTTGGCTTAGGTCATACTGACCCGTCCCTGGGCGATATTGGTTATCCGGACGATTATCATTGGCTTGGTTGCCATCATTACGAGTCGAAACCCAACGGCCACGCGCATCATAATAGCCATAAGCACGCCCAGCCTGCCAACGACCGTTGGAGTCATAATAGCCCGGCTGTTCAACCGCGTTCCATCCGCCATTGCTTTCGCTGGCATAACCGGTGTCGCCGGCAATCCAACGACCGCGTGCGTCGTAACGTCCGCGTGTGGGGCCTGCAATCCAGCGACCATTGTCATAATAGCCGGTGGCTGTGCCAGCGACCCAGCGGTTGTTCCGGTCATAATAACCAGCAGATGACGCTGGAACCCAATGGCCGTCACGGTCAAGGTAACCCGAACTGCTGCTATCGCTATTTGCGCTGACCCAACGACCATTGTCATAATAGCCATTTGGCTGCCCAGCGACCCAGCGACCATCGCGGTCATAATAGCCACGCGCATCGGTTGTGCTTACGCCAGTCGCGTGCCAGCGACCTTGCTGATCGTAATAGCCATATGCGCTGCGGCAATCGCCACGATCGGACTTTGAAACCTGATTGCCAACGACGGCGCCAATGATGCCGCCAATAATGGTGCCTTCGGTCTTGTCACCGCGTCCAGCGATCACGTTACCCAACACGCCACCCGCGCCTGCGCCTACAACTGTACCGATGATCCGGCCGTTGCTGTCGCGGCGACAGCCATCGTCTTGCGCGATTGCAATCGACGGCGTCAGAATGGACAGCGCGATGCCAGCAAGAAATAAGCGACTTTTCATGCGTTTCTCTTTTCACGTAAATTGTTCGTGAAAGGGTAACCGTGTGAAAGGGCAATGGTTCCTCACAGCCAGCATGAGCCGCCGTGACAGCAAATGCGCAGATTAAAGCCCGGCCTCTACCGCAATGCGAATAGCATCGGCCGTACTCGCCGCGCCCAAGCGGTCCATTAACAACGCGCGGTGCATTTTGACCGTTTGCTCACTGAGCCCGAGCCGGAAGGCGATTTGCTTGTTCAAATGGCCAAGCGCCATTTCAGCCAACACTTCGCGCTGTCGCCGTGATAATGCCTTCACCGCCGTCGCGGCCGCAAGATGACGGCTCTCGTAAGACGCTGGCGCACTGGACTCAAGCTCCACCTGAGAACCAAGAAAGAACTCAAGTTCACCTTCTTCGTCAAACAACGGCGCGACCAGCACTGCATTACGAAAGGGTGTGCCATCGCGTTTGTAGTTCAGAATTTCGACCATGACTGGCGCGTGACGTTGAACGCCATTGCTGATCGTGTCGGTTAACCAAGGTTCAGTCGCTGGTCCTGCCAAAAATTTGCAGTTCCGCCCAATGATTTCATCTTCGGCATAGCCGGTCAGTTCAACAAAAGCAGCATTACAGGCAATGATTGGATTACCGTTTTGACGCGGGTCGCTTATCACCGACGCTATCGGGCTATTCGCGATCAGCGCGTCTAGTTTCTCGTTAGACCGGCCCAAAACGTCCAAATTACAGTGCCTCCCGCGTACCCCCATAGGCGCATTTCAGCGTTAACCATTATATATGCCAGTTCCGCGATGTCGAGGGCAATATCACAAAAACATGGTATAAAGGTTAGGTTGTTGTCCCCAGGTCAGCGTTTATGACCAATGCCCCGACATCCGAAACGGTGTCGCAAAGGGGGAGAAGAACGTGGAAAATCTAACTTTTGGCCAGTATTCCCTGGTCTATAATGCATTCTCATTTACATTTGCCACCATGGCAGCAGCAACGCTGTTTTTGTGGCTCGGCCGCTCGCAAGTAGGCCCAGCCTACAAGACGGCGCTCACCATTTCCGGCTTGGTTACGGCCATCGCCGCGTATCACTATTTCCGTATTTTCGAGAGCTGGGAAGGCGCATATTCCGTTGAAGGCGGAATCGTGGCCGCAAGCGGCTATGCGTTTAACGATGCCTATCGCTATGTCGATTGGTTGTTGACCGTGCCATTGCTTCTCATCGAACTCATCCTCGTGATGCGTCTGAGCCAAGAAGAAACCGTGTCGAAGTCGTTCAAGCTTGGCGGCGCAGCGGCATTGATGATCATTCTGGGCTACCCAGGTGAAATCGCAACGGACATTCCAACCCGCGTCTTGTGGGGCACATTGTCGGCAATCCCATTTGTCTACATCATGTGGCAGCTGTTCGCCGGTCTCGGTGCATCGATCAACAACCAGCCCGAAAATGTACGCGAACTGGTTAAGAAAGCACGCTTGCTGACCTTCGCATCATGGGGTTTCTACCCGATCGTATACATGATCCCGTACACCAATCTGAGCGGTTCGGACGTAACCGTTGGCGTACAAGTCGGCTACACAATCGCTGACTTGATCGCAAAGGCAGGCGTCGGCGTCTTGATCTACATGATCGCCGTGCGCAAGTCGCAAGCCGAATATGGCTAAGTCCTTCGGATAAACACTGGACGTACGCCGCTCTGGCGGCGTACATTCCTGTATGAATATAATTTTATATCCGCATTCTGCAGGCGCGACATTTTCCAAAATGTTGCGCCTGTTTGCGTTACCGGCAGCAACGTTGCTGCTTATTGCCGTAGACCGCCTTCTGGGCGGCATGGACAGCGTTGAGGCCAATATGCTGGCTGCTTTGGCCATCGTGCTTGCAGGCATTCCCCACGGCACGCTGGACGTCGAAATCGCTGCTGCCCATTTCGGGCAGAATGGGCTGGCCGGCAGGGTCAAGATTATTGGCAGCTATGTGGGATGCGCCGCCGCTATGGTCGTCTTATGGCTACAGCTTCCGGAGCTTGCGCTCATTTCATTCCTGCTCATTTCAATTGTCCATTTCAGCCGTGACTGGCGTGGTGGCGTTGATCCGTTTCTGGCCATGATGGTTGGCTGGGCATTGGTCGCCTTGCCTGCGCTGGCCAGCCCCGACGATGTCGCCATGATATTCGCCGCGCTAACGGGCAGCCAAAACGGCGCAGTGATCGCCGCGCTGCTTGGCGCGGCATCCGTTCCTGCTGCGCTGGGCAGCCTTGTCTTTGCTTATTGGGCGTTCCGGCATGATGACACGCAAAGCGCGCTTGAAGTGCTCGCCTGCATCACCGCCGCATTGTTCCTGCCGCCACTCGTGGCATTTGCCGTTTTCTTTTGCGGGCTGCACTCACCCCGGCACATGGCGGACGCGCTGCGCGAAACGGGTGGTCTGTCTAAATTCAAAAAGGCAGCCATTGTGGCCGCCGTGTCCGCGCTTTCATTGGGGCTAGGCGTATTGATGTTCCTATACCAAGGCGACGTTCCTTCGGACATGGGTGTTGTCCGGTCTGCATTCATTCTAATATCAACGCTGACGGTTCCGCATTTCATCCTTGAGCATCTGATGACCTATAAAAACCACAACGCGCTATAGGAACTGAAAGATGACTGCGGCTGCTTTCGCAGGGATAAAATATCAGCTCGGCGTTTCAAGATAAGCAATAACATCGGCGCGCTTCTGCGCGTCCTGTATGCCTGAGAACATCATTTTTGTTCCCGGGATTACGCGCTGCGGCTTTTCCAGATGTTGAAACAGCTTTTCTTTCGTCCACACAAATTTGGCCCCGGCATTAGCGGCCGAGTAATTATAGCCAGGCGCTGTTCCAGACATGCGGCCAATTATACCGTGTAGTGATGGGCCCGACATATTTACGCCCGCATCCGTGACGTGGCACGCGCGGCATTGCGCAAAGACGGCCTTGCCATTCTCAGCGTTGCCGGTGAAGCTGGCTATCGCAGTGCCGTCGAGTGTCGTCACGTCTGATGCTGCTATTGCCGCAGGCTTTGTTGCAGGCGCAACCTGATCCGTTTGGCTTTCCGAACCATCAGAGCAAGCAGAAACCATTGCGCACAAAACCAGTAATCCACCCATTGCTCTTGCCATAATCATAGTCTTTCTTTGTGAACCTTCACGCAACGCACCGTCCGGAACGGTGCGTGTCAGCTTCTTGCACGTGATCTTACAATCCTTAACGCTTATGCATTTTAGATAGGCATATCAAATTTTTCAACGCCTTGTGCCGTAAACGGTTCACGAAAAAGGTGCGTAAGGCACCCATGGGTCGCCGCGATCGCCGAACGTAAGAGAGTTTGCGTTGCGTCTAATTAGATATGAGAAAATGGAGGCCCGAGCCGGAATCGAACCGGCGTGCAAGGATTTGCAGTCCTCTGCGTCACCACTCCGCCATCGGGCCCCTAAACAACAACCTGCCTAATCAGCAATGCCGCCATGTGGTGAAGGCGGGCACTTAGCGGCTTGCGGAATTCATTGCAACCGGCAATCTGGAATGCTGTGCCATGCGCGCCACAAGCCATGGAAAAAGTTGCTATTTGCATCCTGAAATAGGCCGTTTGTCTGAATCCAGCTTGGCGGGACGGGTTCGGATAGCTAGAACCGACATGAAAGGCTGTATTGTGTTTGCAATACAGTTGTGCCACATGGCCAGCAGATTAATGGAAATATTCCGATGGAATCAGATAAATTTGAAGATATGCGGCGTTCAATGGTGGACAGCCAGCTGCGTCCAAGCGGTGTAACCGAAAGCTGGGTGCTTGCCGCCATGGGCAGCATAGCCCGCGAAGATTATGTCCCCGTTTCGCACCAGATGACGGCCTATATGGACCGGTCGATTGAACTGGAAAATGGCGAGATGTTAAATCCGCCGGTCTCAACTGCGTTGTTGTTGCAGGATGCTGACGTGCAGGCGGACGACAATGTTCTGCTCATTGGCCAATCCGATGGATATGTCGCTGCGATATTGAAAACACGTACCGCGCATTTGACTACGGCAGCCGCAGACAATCTCAGCGCGGCCAGCGCCAACGCGCCTTATACCTGCATCATTATCGATGGCGCTGCTGAGGAGCTGCCAGATGCGCTCTTCACGCTCGCGGCGGATGGCGCACGGTTGGTCACTGGCATTGTTGAGGGCGCCGTTACGCGCCTCGCAAAAGGATATGTGCAGAACGGGAACATTGCTTTGAAATCAATCGCGGATAGCGAGATCGCACCTTTGGCCGCATTTGTCCGCAAGCCGGAGTTTGTGTTTTGAACGCGCGTCATTTCATCACGGTTGCCTTGCTCGCTTCGGCAGCATGTTCGGCACCGGCGATGGCGGATACGCTGCGCGATGCGCTGGTCTCTGCCTATGAAACCAACCCGAACCTGACCGCAGCACGCGCTGGGCAACGTGCGACAAACGAAGCTGTGCCGCTGGCTAAGGCCAATGGCCGCCCTGACATCACAGTTCAGCCGACCTATGTTGAAAACGTGCTTCAGGACAGCGGCGCATCGGTCGTTCAAGCGCGTGGCGTCAGCATCAGCGGAACCATTTCCGCACCGCTTTATGCAGGTGGTGGCATTAGAAACGCCGTGCGCGCCGCTGAAAATCGCGTCGAGGCCGGGTTTGCCAATTTGCGTGGCACCGAAAGCGCCATCTTCTCGGCCGTGGTCGGCGCATATATGGACGTCATTCGCGACGAATCGATTGTTGACCTGAACCGCGCTCAAGTTGGCGTGCTCTCGGTCAATCTGGACGCCACGCGCGACCGGTTCGAAATCGGCGATCTTACCCGAACCGACGTCGCGCAGTCCGAAGCACGTCTGGCGCTGGCAACGAGCAATTTGGAAACGGCACGCGCCAACCTCATTCGTTCAAAAGAAATCTACATCCAACTGGTTGGCCGCGAACCCGGAGAATTGCAGGCGCCCCCGCCGCTGCCCAATTTACCCGCCACCCCCGACAGTGCGGTAAGCGTTGCGTTGGAAAGCAACCCCGACCTTATTGCGGCACGCGAGTCGCGCGAAGCGGCCCGGTTTGACCGCCGTGCGGCCAATGCATCGCGCCTTCCCACGATCAGCGTGTTTACGTCGCCATCGTACAGCAATGCCCTTGGTTCCATCTCGTCGAATATTCCGGGGTTTCAGGCAGACAACAGTTCGCTGAATGCACAAGCCGGCGTGCGCGCAACTTTGCCTTTATATCAAGGTGGCCAACCTGCGGCGCAAATCCGTCAGGCGCAGGCGCGCCTTGGTCAGGCACAGGAACTGGAAATTGCGGCTGAGCGCGAAGCGATTGCACAAACGCGGGCGTCCTTCGCCAGCTGGAAGGCTGCGCTTGATGTCATCGCCGCTTCGGAACGTGCGGTGTCGGCAAACGAATTGTCGTTAGAAGGCACGCGTGCCGAGAACAGCGTGGGCAACCGGACGATCCTCGACATTTTGAATGCCGAACAGGAATTGTTAAACAGCAAAGTTCAACTCGTTGCGGCACGCCGCAATGCGTATGTCGCTGGCTTCAGTTTGCTTGCCGCCATGGGCAAGGCAGAGGCACGTGATTTGGGTCTCGAAAGCGGAACTTTGTACGATCCCGTCGCGGAATATCAAAAGGTTGATGGCGCTTGGAACGACTGGTCATCGCAGCCCGATCCCGTCGCGAAATCGACCCGCACCGTTGACACGCAGGCGCAAAAAGCAGAAATAGAACCGATTTCTACGGGCGGCAGAACGCGCTAATCCAACGCAGCGGGACAAATTTTATGGCAGACAATCGCAGCGAACCGTCAATGGACGAAATATTATCGTCGATTAAGCGCATTATCGCCGATGACGACCGCAGCCGCCCCGCGACCAAACGCACCAAGTCGGTTGCGCGCGAAGAGGAAGAAGTCCTCGAGCTTACGACAGCCGCTGAAAATGCGATTTCCGAGGATCGCTTGCTGGACGATAGCAAAGCGCAAAACCTGCGTCATAGTTTTTCAGCACTGCAAACCCTCTCCGAACCCGGCGTAGCGCCGCAAATCGTGCGGTCAGGGGAAACCTCGCTTGAAGGTCTAACCCGCGAATTGCTGCGCCCCATGCTGAAGGATTGGCTCGACACCCATTTGCCGCCAATTGTCGAAGCGATGGTTGAGCGGGAAATCACCCGCATCACGAAAAAGGGTTGATGCGCGCGGCGTTGATACTCGCGGCGGCGTTGGCGGTTTCGCCAACGGCTTCCTTTGCGCAAAATCTCTATATTGAAACAGGCAGGCTGTTGGATGTTCAGGCAGGCCAAGTCCTGACAGGGCAATGCATTAGCGTCGCTGCGGACAAGATCACCGCGGTCGCCCCGTGTGGCGCGACGCCAGCGGGCAGCGAACGGCTTGATTGGTCGGCATATACTGTCCTGCCCGGTTTAATGGATTTGCACACCCATCTGGCCGACGCGAGCCAAAGCGCAGATCTGGCGCTTCCGCTGAAAACGTCGCCTGCGGCAACCGCGTTGATTGGCGCCCATAATGCACGGCTCACGCTTGAGGCTGGCTTTACCACGGTGCGTGATGTCGGCACCTATCGCGGGCTAACCGATGTCGCATTGCGCGATGCCATCAATGCCGGCAGCGTTCCTGGATCGCGCATGTTTGTCGCTGGCGCATATATTACGACCCCGATGGGCGGCGGTGAACTCAACGGCGTCGTTCCCAACGAGCAGCTTCCGGCCGACATGCGTCTGGGTGTTGCGGGCACAGCGGAGGAAGCTGCTGCGAAAACCGCGTTCTTAATAGACCAAGGCGCTGATTTCATTAAAACCATCGCCACGGGCGCGGTGCTCGCCATTGGTACCGAACCCGGCGAGCCTGAATTGACGGAAGATCAACTGCGCGCCGTGGTCACGACTGCCAAGGCGCGGGGCAAATTTGTGACGGCACATGCGCATGGTGCCGTCGGGATCAAAAGCGCCATCCGTGCCGGCGTGCGGTCCATCGAACATGCAAGCCTGATCGACGATGAAGCCCTCAAAATGGCCAGAGCAAGCGGCACATGGCTGGTCATGGACATCTATAATGGCGATTATATTGACGATGTCGGCACCCGCGAAAAATGGCCTGAAGAATATTTGCGCAAGAACCGTGAGACGACCGATATCCAGCGCGTTGGCTTTACCAAAGCGGTGAAGATGGGCGTGAAGATTGCCTATGGAACCGACAGCGGCGTGTATCCGCATGGCGGCAATGCGAAGCAATTTGCATATATGGTCCGCTATGGCATGACCCCGATGCAGGCGATTCAAAGCGCGACCATCCGCGCGGCGGAGCTGTTAGGTAAAGAAGATAGGCTGGGAAGCGTGCAGCCGGGGCGCTTTGCCGATCTGGTGGCCGTTAAGGGCGATCCGCTTCAGGATATCCGCGTGTTGGAAAATCTGACCCACGTCATGAAAGACGGCAAAATCGTCCGCTAATTTTCTTGCCTGCCTGCCTTGCGCTGACTAGCGTGTGGCCATGAGAAAAACCATCCTGCTTGCCGCAATCATCGGCACTTCCGCCCTTTCCTCCGCTGCGTTTGCGCGCCCGATGACGGAGACCGACCTCGCGACAATGAAGCGCCTTTCGGGTGCAACGGCATCGCCTGACGGGACAATGATCGCTTATCAGCTGCGCGAGACCGATTTGGCCGCGAACAAGGGCAAGACTGACCTTTACATGCTCAAAATCGGCGCCAATCCGCAGCCAATGATGTTCGCATCAAAACCGGACAAGAATGAGCATGACCCCGCCTTTGCCCCCGATGGCAAAAGCATTTTTTACGTCAGCAATGAAAGCGGATCGGACCAGATTTGGCGCTACGACATTGCGACAGCGACAACCACACAAGCGAGCAATTTCAAGGCCGATGTCAGCGGGTTCAAAATCTCCCCTGATGGACAGAAATTTGCTGTCTGGGGCGATATTGCCCGCGATTGCATGGAATTCGGCTGTGAAGCAGACGGTGACACGTCAAAAGCCGGCCCCGGAACTGGGCGTGAATATGACCAGCTGATGGTGCGCCATTGGGACCAATGGGAAACGCCGGGCAATTACAGCCGCGTGTTCACCTTCATGCTGGGCGCAGATGGCAAGCTTGGCACATCGGGTGCGGCGATGGACGGTACCCTTGTCGGTGATGCCCCGTCCAAACCCTTTGGCGGCGGTGAAGAGATTAGCTGGAACGCCGATAGCAGCGGCATTGCCTTCACACTGCGGTTGGCCGACAAAAATGAGGCCAAATCAACCAATCTCGATATTTACGGCGCGTCGCTAAAGTCGAAGGATCCGGTCAACCTGACCGCCGACAATGCAGGGACGGATACGACACCGGCCATGTCGCCCGATGGCAAATGGATGGCATGGACGTCGATGCCGCGCGCGACCTACGAAGCCGACAGGCTGGTCGTCAAGCTTATGGATTTGAAGAGCGGCAAGGTTACCGCGCTGACCGAAAAGTGGGACCGTTCGGTGGCGTCGCTGGCATGGGCTTTGGATAGCCGAAGCTTGCTGGTGACCGCGCAAGATGTGCTGGAAACGCCGCTGTATCGCGTCGACCTGAAAGGCAAAGTCACGCGGCTGACCGACCGCGGTAGCATCGCCGAAGCTGTTCCGTTGAAAAATGGCGGCGTCGTCTACGCCATCAACAGCATCTCTGGTCCATCCGACCTTGTGCGCATGGATGCCAAGGGCAAGACCACACGGCTAACCAACGTAAATGCGGACGCATTGGCAACGCTCGATCCCGTCAATTACCAGAAATTCGATTTCGCCGGTGCCAATGGCGAACAGGTATTTGGCCAAATCGTGAAGCCGCAAAATGCGACGGGCAAGCTGCCGGTGTTGTTGCTGGTCCATGGCGGACCGCAAGGTTCGTTTAACAACAGCTGGTCTTATCGTTGGAACCCGGCGGTCATGGCATCGCAAGGCTATGCCGTCGTCACCATCGATTTTCACGGGTCGACCGGATATGGGCAGAAATTCACCGACAGCATCAACAAAAACTGGGGCGGATGGCCGCTTGAAGATTTGCAAAAGGGCATGGACGCCGTTGGCAAAATCGACACGCAGCTGGATACCGCAAACGCCTGCGCGCTTGGTGGATCCTATGGCGGATATATGATGAACTGGATTTCGGGCAACTGGCCCGACCGATTCAAATGCCTCGTCAATCATGCGGGTATTTTCGACCTCCGCGCGATGGCCTATGAAACCGAAGAATTATGGTTCGACCAATGGGATAATGGTGGGCCATGGACAACGCGGACCGATGCCGAAAAATGGAACCCTGTGAACCATGTCGCCAAATGGAAAACACCGACGTTGGTCATCCATGGCGAGAAGGATTATCGTATTCCGTATTCCCAAAGCCTGGCCGCCTTCACCGCATTGCAGCAGCAGGGCGTGGAATCGAAACTGTTGGTATTCCCCGATGAAAACCATTGGGTGCTGAAGCCAAAAAATTCGATCCAGTGGCACCAGACTGTGTTCGCATGGCTGGCCAAGCATTTGAAGGGCGCGAAGTAACGAGCGCAACACCCGTCAGCGGCGGGGGCGGCGTTACTGCTGCTGCGCTTTTTATGAGCTGTTCAGTCACATGTCGTGTGGTGAGGGTTTCCCTTTCCGGTAAGGCTCGTTAAGGCACGAACCTATGACTATCGACAAGACTTTCGACCCCGCCGCAATTGAAGCAAAATGGTACGCCCATTGGGAATCCGCTGGCGCGTTCCGTCCCGAACGGCCAGATGCAGAGCCTTATACAATCGTGAATCCGCCGCCAAATGTGACGGGTTCGCTGCACATTGGCCACGCGCTCGACAATACGTTGCAGGACATCCTCATTCGCCATGCGCGTTTGCAGGGCAAGGATGCACTGTGGGTGGTGGGCACCGACCATGCGGGCATCGCCACGCAAATGGTGGTCGAACGGCAATTAAATGCGCGCCAGCAAAAGCGCACCGATTTCACCCGCGACGAATTCATTGCCAAGGTGTGGGAATGGAAAGAGGAAAGCGGCGGCGAAATTACCGGCCAGCTGCGCCGGCTTGGTTGCTCGATGGATTGGGAAAATGAACGCTTCACAATGGATGAGGGCTTTTCAAAAGCCGTCATCAAAGTGTTCGTTGAACTGTATAATCAAGGCCTGCTGTACCGCGACAAGCGCCTCGTCAATTGGGACCCCGGCCTGAAAACCGCGATCTCCGACCTTGAGGTGGAAACCCGCGAAATCAACGGCAAGTTCTGGCACTTCAAATATCCGCTCGAAGATGGCAGCGGATTTATCTCCGTCGCGACGACGCGGCCCGAAACAATGCTCGCCGATATGGCGGTGGCGGTAAACCCGTCGGACGAACGTTATGCGCATCTGGTGGGCAAAAATGTACGCCTGCCAATCACCGGCCGCTTGATTCCGATTGTCGCCGATGAACATGCCGATCCGGAACTGGGCTCAGGCGCAGTCAAGGTAACGCCGGGACATGATTTCAATGACTTTGAAGTTGGCAAGCGCGCCGGATTCAAAGCCAGCGAGATGTTCAACATGCTCGATGGCGAAGGCCGCGTTGTGCAAACGTCGGATGGCCTCATTCCACAAGAATATATCGGCCAATATCGCTTCGGCATCGAAGGCGAGCCAACCAATGCACGCAAGATGGTGGTCGAGGCGATGGACGCTTTGGGCTTCCTCGAAAAGGTTGAAGACCGCGTCATCCAAACACCCTTTGGCGACCGTTCGGGCCAAGTGATTGAACCATGGTTGACCGACCAATGGTATGTCGACGCAGAAACATTGGCCAAGCCGGCAATTGAAGCGGTGCGTTCGGGCGCAATCGATATTGTCCCGAAATCTTGGGAAAAAACATATTTCAACTGGATGGAAAATATCCAACCATGGTGCGTCTCGCGCCAGTTATGGTGGGGCCACCAGATCCCCGCGTGGTTTGATGCGGATGGCAAATGCTATGTCGCAGAGACCGCAGAAGCTGCGCAAGCGCTTGCCGGAACAGGCGTAGAATTGACCCGCGATCCGGACGTGCTCGACACATGGTTCTCATCCGCGCTTTGGCCATTTGGCACCTTGGGTTGGCCCGACCAAACGACCGAGCTCGACCGCCATTATCCCAATGACGTGCTTGTTTCCGGTTTTGACATATTGTTCTTCTGGGACGCGCGCATGGCGATGCAGGGCATTCACTTCATGAAAGAAGTGCCTTGGAAGACGCTCTATCTGCACGGCCTCGTCCGCGCCGCAGACGGCAGCAAAATGTCGAAGTCCAAGGGCAATACCGTCGATCCGCTCGGCCTGATTGACCAATATGGCGCCGATGCCTTGCGCTTCTTCATGGCCGCCATGGAAAGCCAGGGCCGCGACATCAAAATGGATGAAAGCCGCGTTGCCGGTTATCGCAACTTCGCGACCAAGCTTTGGAATGCGGCACGCTTTGCCCAGTCAAACGGCATCAGCGGATCGCACAGCATCAACGCCCCCAAAGCCGAACTCGCGGTAAACCGCTGGATTATCGGCGAGGTCGTTGGCACCGTTGAAAAGCTCAATAAGGCATTCGCCGAATTCCGCTTCGATGGCATGGCCGATGTGATTTATCACATGGTCTTTGATCAGTTCTGCGATTGGTATCTCGAACTTATCAAGCCCGCTTTTGTCGACGGTGAAAAGGGCGAGATGGATGCTGAATCCATGATCGTCGCTGGCTGGGTGCTCGACCAAATTTTGGTCATGCTGCATCCATTCATGCCGTTTATCACCGAAGAATTGTGGCACGCCTTGGGTGATCGCCCTTACGACATCATCCACGCCAAATGGCCCGAGCCGAACGCAACCGTTGACGCCGACGCCGTTCGTGAAATCGACTGGGTGATTGACACGATCAGCAAGACACGTTCGTTTAAGGCAGAGCTGAACATTCCGCCCGGCGCACGTTTGACCGCAAATATCGCTGACCCACAACCATCAACCATTGCAATCATCGAACGCCAAGCCGCAGCGCTATCGCGCTTGGGCCGCATCGACAGCTTTGCTTTTACGCCAGTCGAGACCAACAATATCGCGCAGATCGTGGTCGGTGGCGATACCGTCGTCTATGCGCTCGACGGCATCATCGATCTCGATGCCGAACGCAGCCGCATCACCAAAGCGATCGAAGCCGCAGCCAAGGAACGTGACGCGCTTGCAGGGCGTCTGTCCAACGCATCCTTTGTGGAAAAGGCAAAGCCAGAGGCAGTGGAAAAGGCACGCGCCGATCACGCGGAAAAAGCTGCCGAGGCCGAGCGGCTGACGGCGGCATTGGCACGATTGGGGTGAGCGGCGCACCCGCGCATCAACGTGACCTGACGGTTGGTCCGGTTGCCAAAACATTGTTCCTGTTCGCGCTGCCTTCGCTTGGCGTGAACATTCTCCAGTCGGTCAACAATTCGGTCAATTCGGTTTGGATCGGAAAGTTTTTGGGCGAAGAGGCGCTGGCGGCGTCGGCGAACGCTGGGCTCATCATGTTCCTGATGTTCTCCACATTGTTCGGCTTCACCATGGCGACAACGATATTGATCGGCCAAAATATGGGCCGCCGCGATATTGAATCTGTGCGCCGTATCATGGGAACCGCAATCACCGTCTTTTTCGCCGCAGGCCTATTGTTCGCAGCGGCAGGCTGGATTTTCGCACCGCACATGCTGCGGCTCATGTCGACGCCTGAGACGGTCTATCCGCTCGCGCTTGCCTATCTGCGCGTGATTTTCCTGACGATGCCCACCTCGTTTGTCATGGTGCTGATATCATCATCGCTGCGCGGCGTTGGCGATTCCGTCACGCCATTTTGGAACACGGTCTTAAATGTCGTGCTCGACATCATCCTCAATCCGGTGTTCATTCTTGGCTTTGGTCCGATCCCCGCAATGGGTATCGCCGGGTCTGCTTTGGCGACAATCGTTGCAGGGATCATCAGCCTCGGCCAGCTGCTGCGCAAGGTCTATGCGCTTGACCTGACCATTCGTCTGCGCGGGGCCGAGCTTAAATGGCTGCGCCCCGACGCCCGCTTTCTAAAGCCGATAGCCCGTATGGGTCTGCCCATGGGCTTGTCGATGATTATCATGTCGGGCTCAGCCGTCGTGATGATTGGCCTCGTCAATATTGAGGGCGTCGATACTACAGCAGCCTTTGGTGTGATGAACCAGCTGTGGAGCTATGTGCAAATGCCCGCGGTGGCGGTTGGTGGCGCGGTCAGCGCCATGGCCGCGCAAAATATCGGGGCGAACAAATGGGACCGCGTCGGTCGCATCGTTTGGTCGGGGATGGGCATTAACCTGCTGATGTCGGGCGTGCTGATTTTGCTGATGACCTTGTTTGCAACGCCGTTGCTTCAGTTGTTCCTGCCCATCGGCAGTCCAGCGATCGATATCGCCATTCACATCAACCATATCATTGGCTGGAGCTTCATATTGATGGGTGTTTCGGTTGTTGTGACCTTCGCGGTGCGGGCAAATGGCGCCGTGGTCGCGCCATTGCTCATCCTGATATTCAGCGCCGTTATCGTCCGCTTCAGTATCGGATTTGGATTACATGAACGTTTTGGCGCGGACGCCATTTGGGCGGCTTTCATCGCGACATCCATCACCTCTTGTGTGTTGTCGGTCGCTTATTATCTGAACGGCAGCTGGAAAAAGGCGAAGGCCATGCCCAATATGGGTTCACCGCCCCTACAAACGGCACCGGAATAAAATGGCTGCTCTACACAAGCAGAATATCGGCACGTTTGCATTGGCCCAGCGCCTTCTGCGCCTTTTGCGCTCAGTCGGCGCGTTTCTGTTGGCGTTAACGCTGTTGGTTGGCGGCGCATATGCACAGACGCCCGCCAACGCATCGCCGCAAAATGTGCGTGCCTCAATTGATGTTGAGACCCGTCAACCTGCGCCGGGCGATATGGTCACCGTCGCCATCGTCATGGACCCGAAACCGGGCTGGCACGATTATTGGGTAAACCCCGGCGATGCAGGCACGCCGCTTGAACTCGCATGGCAATTGCCAAGCGGTGTGACAGCCGGAACGGTGCGTGCGCCGGTGCCCGAGACGCTGATCGTCAGCGGGTTTATGAACCATATCTACAAGGCAAAGCATGCCTTTCTGGTTGATGTCAAAATACCCAAAGACGCACAGCCGGGCCAAAGCCTGACCATCACAGTGAATGCCCGCTGGTCGGCTTGCTCGGACTTGGTGTGCGTTCCGGAGGCCGCGACATTGTCCGTACCGTTGACGGTCGGGTCGGGCACGATTGCGGACGCTGACCGCGCGCGCTTTGACGCATGGCGCAGCGCCCTGCCCGTGCCGCTTGACCGTTCGGCGCGCTACCAAATTGACGGCAAGCGGATTGATATCGCTATCCCTTATCCGCGCAGTGCCAAGGCTGAACGCGTCTGGTTCTTCGCGCAGACTGACAAACTATTCCGCTATGCAGCCCCGCAAAGCGCGCGCCGGGTCGGTGACTGGTTGGTCGTCAGCGGTGAGGTGAAAGCGGGCTTTGACGGCCAAATTGACGGACTGCTGCGCTTCAATGACGCGCAGGGGCTTGAAGTGCGCGCTATGCCCGGCGCGGTGCCATCGGGTGGCGATACGGTGTCTGTTTTGGGCGAAGGTGCGCCTGCCGATCAAGAACAACCCCCGCTTGGCTTTGGGTGGATATTGGCATTCTCTGTGCTCGGTGGCTTGTTATTAAACCTCATGCCCTGCGTCTTTCCTATATTGGGGCTGAAGGCGCTGAGCCTTGCCAAAATGGGGGGCGATGAAGGCGAAGCGCGCCGCGATGCTGTGGCCTACACAATCGGTATCATTGTCAGCTGCCTCATCCTCGGCGGAATCATGCTTGCCTTGCGCGCTGCCGGAGAAGAAGTGGGCTGGGCATTTCAGTTGCAGGACCCTGCGGTCGTGCTGATCCTCTTGTTGCTGATGGTCGCGGTCACGGCAAATCTGGCCGGGCTATTTGAAGTCGGCGGCATTGGTGCGGGCGAAAAGCTGACGCGTCAGGGCGGCCTTTCTGGATCATTCTGGACAGGCGTGCTTGCCGCAGTTGTCGCGACGCCATGCACTGGTCCGTTCATGGCCGCCGCAATGGGCGCTGCGCTTTTACTGCCAACCGGTTTGGCATTGCTGATTTTTGCGGGGCTTGGATTTGGTCTGGCCCTACCCTTCCTCGCGATTGCGTTCATCCCTGCCTTACGCAAGCGGATGCCGCGGCCTGGGCCATGGATGGTGCGGTTCCGCCAGTGGATGGCGCTGCCCATGGCGCTGACATCGCTGGCATTGCTGTGGCTGACATATCAACTGGCTGGGTTCACCGGTTTGATGATCGGCGGCGCTGCGGCGCTGATCATCCTCGGGGGGCTTTTTGTACTTGGCCGGAAACAGAATGAGGGGTCGCCCTATAAATGGGTGGTGATGGCCTTGTTCGGAATAGCTATCGCCGCCGCACTGATAATCGGCAAAGTGCCGATTGCGCCTGCGGGCACGGTGTCTAAGGCCGGCAGCATAAACTTTAACGAAGCGCGCCTGAACACGCTGCGTGCCGAGGGCAAGCCGGTGTTCCTCTATTTCACCGCTGACTGGTGCGTCACGTGTAAGGTCAATGAACAGGCGGCCATTGACCGGACCGAGACCGCCGATGCATTCCGCAAAGCAGGCATGACCGTGATGGTGGGCGACTATACGCGCAGAGACCCCGACATTACCCGCTATCTCGCAAAATATGGTCGCTCTGGCGTGCCATTATATCTGTACTTCCCACCGAATGGAGAGGCGCAGATACTTCCGCAAATATTGACGGTCTATGACCTGACGGCACTGACCAAATAGATCAGATCAGGATCCTCTGGACGTTTGCTGCGCGGCGATCATGCGCGCTTGGCCGTGTCTCGAGAGCCACTGTCACGAACAAAAGCGGATAATCCGGCGCTAAGGCCTTTATCTGTTAGCGATTTGGCTGTAATGGCGCAGCAGATCATCAAAAGGAGTATCGACTATCGCCACCCCGCCGACCCGGCGCGCAATGACCCCACCTGTTAAAAGTGGACCGCGCTACAATAATCTCATCACAGCTGAAAAAGTACGAGTCATTGATGATGACGGCGAAAATTTGGGTGTCCTGTACACCCGCGAGGCGATAGCGCAGGCCGCTGAAGTCGGTCTTGACCTGGTTGAAGTATCCCCGAACGCTGATCCCCCAGTCTGCAAGTTTCTGGACATCGGCAAGTTCAAATATGAGGCCCAGAAAAAGGCCAACCTTGCGCGTAAGAGTCAGAAAACGCAGGAAATTAAAGAAATTAAAATGCGTCCGAACATCGATGACCATGATTATATGGTCAAGATGAAGAAGGTTGCGGAATTCATCGAGGAAGGTGACAAGGTGAAAATCACCTTGCGTTTCCGTGGTCGTGAATTGGCGCACCAACAATTGGGTATGCACCTGTTGCAACGTGTTCAGGCCGATACGACCGAGACCGCAAAGGTTGAGGCGCATCCCCGCATGGAAGGCCGTCAAATGCTTATGGTGCTGTCGCCCAAATAGGGCGCAGTCACCAGATGGCTTGGCGAATCAACTCTGCGCCAACGACCACCATCAAAAGCTGAATGATGATATTGAATCGTTCGGCGGACACGCGCTTGACCAAACGCACGCCTGCCATTGTGCTGAGTACAGCCAATGGCAGGAAGATGGCGGTCAGCGTCATGTTTTGCGTGTTGAACTGGCCCAGCGCCGCATAAGCAGGCACTTTCATCCAATTGATGATAGCGAAAAATATCGACGACGTTCCGACAAAGACCAGATGTGGAAAGTTGCGAGACAGCGCCCAAATCTGAAATGGTGGGCCGCCCGCATGGGCAATTTGGCTGGTGAACCCTGCAACCCCGCCCATGACGACTCCAACCCACTCGGGCGCGGGGCCAGCCAGCTTAAGCTGCGCACCGAACAACGGAAGCAACCGGTAGACGCCAAATGATAGCGCAATGACGCCGACGAAGCCGCGAACCGCATCGGCATTAATCGCGGTCGCCAAAAACCATCCGAAAAAGATGCCCACGACCGCGCCCGGCAAGGTGAGTAACAACGTCCGCCGGTCAAAGTCACGTCGGAATGCCCAGACGCTCACAATATCCTGAACCATCAATATGGGTAGCAACATGCCCGCACCGGCGACTGGGTCCATGACCAAGGCGAGTATCGGCATGGCTGCGGCGCCCAGCCCCGCAAATCCACCCTTGGCAAGCCCCACCAATATGACGGCAGCGCTTGCGACGAAGTAGAAATAGATATCGACGGGCAGGCTCAAGGCGTTTTCAAACGCTTCCGCACCGCGAGGATATAAATGATCGACGCGGCGGCGGCGAAGATGAACCACTGGATGGCATAGAGGAAATGGTTATTTGGAATTTGCGCTGGCGATGGCAATGCAAGCTGTTGCAGACCATCTGCGGGATCGGTCGACACCAGCTTAATCAACTGCACCCCATCGGGCGCGATGATGCCGCGAACCAGTCCCCCGCTCCAGCTGGGTGATTGCGGACGTTCGGACCAACCGATGGCAACTTTCGCGTTCACGCCTTCAGTGCCGCCTGTTTGGCACGAGGCAACATGGGCAAAGCCTGCGTCACCGGCACGATTGCTGCCTGACACTGACTCTATTTTGATCACATTGCCGCACATGACCATCGAACGTCGAAACAGCGGCAGTGCCTTGGGATCGGGGACGACGGGCCAAGTGACCGCCGGCAGGCCATCAGCAGCGTTATAGCGCGCAAGCAAAGCTTCCTTTTCGGCCTTGCGCTGAAGCTGCCAGACGCCAAGGCCAATCATGATAGCGACCGCGATGGCGACAATGATGGTCGGAATAATCGGCCAGCGTTTCACAGCAGATCGTCCTTTCCGGTTTCATGTGCTTTGTTGCGATACTCGGACGCCAGCAATGCCGCTTTCGCCATCCGCAGCGTTACCACGGTTAGCGCGGCGGTCACCGGTACCCAAATGATGACATGCACCCAAAAAGGCGGTCGGACAGCGGAATCGAGCAACAAAGCGAAGACAATGATCAGCGCACCAATAACCATAGTGAGCAATGCCGCAGGGCCATCGCCTACGTTAAACGCACCATAATCAAGTTTGCATTGCGAACATGTGTCCGCAAACTGGCCCAGCCCTGCAAACAGCGTTTTGCCGCCGCACTGGGGGCAGAGACCAAAAAGGGCAGCCCGCAATATGCTGGGCCGCCCTTCTGGAGATTGCTCTGGTGTCATTTACGCGTGAACTGGTGCGCCCCAGCCACCCCAAATGTAGATGGCGATGAACAGGAACAGCCACACCACGTCGACAAAGTGCCAGTACCAAGCCGCAGCTTCAAAACCGAAATGCTGCTTTGGTGTGAAATGGCCTTTGTTTGCACGCACAAGGCATACTGCCAAAAAGATTGTACCGACGATTACGTGGAAACCGTGGAAGCCAGTCGCCATGTAAAATGCGGTGCCATAGTTCAGGCCAGCGAATGGAAACGGTGCTTCCAGATACTCATATGCCTGAATGGAGCTGAACAGCAGACCCAACAGGATCGTCGCCAACAGCCCTTTTTTCAAGCCTTCACGGTCGCCATGAATCAGCGCATGGTGCGCCCAGGTCACGGTGGTGCCCGAGCACAACAGGATCAGTGTGTTGAGCAGCGGCAACTTCATCGAATCGAGAACTTCAAGGCCCTTTGGTGGCCACTGCATCAAAGCGGCGGCGCCTTCTTGGCCGATCAGGTTGGTGACCGTAAATGCATGCGTTTCGGCATCCTTCACGATTTCGAGCGGCACAGGGAACAAAGAGAAGTCAAACCATGCCCAGAACCAGCCCACGAAGAACATGACTTCCGACGCGATGAACATGATCATGCCGTAACGCAGGTGAAGCTGAACCACAGGCGTATGATCGCCCGCATGGGCTTCGGTCACGACATCGGACCACCATGCGAAAAAGGTGTACAATACGCCCAACAGGCCAAGGCCAAAGACGAGGCTACCATAACCGAACTGCTCGGGATGCATCCACATCACGAGGCCGAAGAACATCGTCAGGGCCGAGAACGAACCCAAGATGGGTGTGATGCTCGGCGGCAGAATATGATAATCGTGATTTTTGGCACCCGCCATGGTCAATTCCCTGTAGTCTTAACGTGGTAAGTTTGCCTTAGCTTCCGTTCGCCTGCGGGTCCACCGTGTTTGGCTTTTCCACTGGGTAGAATGTGTAGCTAAGTGTAATTTCTTCGATATCTTTGGTTTCTGGATCGGTCATGATCTTTGGATCGACATAATATAAGACCGGCATTCTCACTTGTTCACCGGGCTTCAGTGTCTGTTCGGTGAAGCAAAAGCACTGTATTTTGTTGAAATATTTGCCCGCGAGCGCCGGCGTGACGTTAAACGTTGCCGTCCCCGTCACCGCTTCGCTCGACAGATTTTTTGCCAAGAAGATCGACATATCCTTCGCGCCGATGCTGACCGTGTCGGTCGGGCGTTCCGGCTTGAATTCCCACGGCAGGTCACCGCGATGATTGGCGTCAAAACGGACGACAATGGATTTGTTCGTGACGGATACGGTAGCGGCCTGCGCAGCATCAACCCGCATCGTTGTGCCACCGAAACCCGTCACCTGACAAAACAGGCGATAGAGCGGAACGGCCGCAAAGCCGACGCCAACCATCGAAATAGCAAGCGCACCTGCCAAAAGTCCCGTTTTCGCGTTCGATATGGCCATCAGCCCCAGACCCCGACTTTTGCGACAGTGATCAGGAAGAATAATATGCACAAGCCAACAAGGGCGACGCCCATCACGCGCGACCGCGCCGCTTGGCGTTTGCGGATAAGCGCGGTTTCTTCGGCGGTATATGGCGATTGGTCAGGCTGGGTCATGCGATCACCATACGATCAATTGCGAACAGGGCGAACAAAAGAAACAGATACAGGATCGAGAAAGCGAAAAGCTGCTTCTCCGGCTTCATCGCCGCGGCATCGGTTGCTTCATTTTGCCAGACCCGGAATGCAAGGATCAGGAATAGCCCGCTCAACAACATCGAAGTCGCACCATATAGCCAGCCGCTATCGCCCCGGATGAACGGCAATATCGCGGCCCCCGCCATCGGGAAGCTATACCCAAATATCTGGTTACGCGTGACGCGCTGACCCTTCACATTTGGCAACATCGGGATGCCCGCTGCGCCGTAATCGGTCTTCATAAACAGCGCGAGCGCCCAGAAATGCGGCGGGGTCCACAAGAAGATGATAGCAAAGAGCAGGACCGGCAGGAAAGTCACATCACCGGTGACGGCGGCCCAGCCAATGACCGGCGGAAATGCGCCTGCGGCACCGCCAATAACGATATTTTGCGGCGTATTGGGCTTAAGCCAGATTGTGTAGACGATAGAATAAAAGAATATCGAGAAAGCCAGCAAACCGGCCGACAGCCAGTTTACGGCAACACCCATGATGCCCACGGAAAAAGCCGCAAGGCCAACGCCGAAGTGCAACGCCGCCTCACGATCCATTCGGCCAGCGGGCAATGGCCGCTGTGCTGTCCGCGCCATTTTGGCGTCAACATCGGCTTCGTACCACTGGTTCAGCGAACCACATGCACCAGCGCCCAGCGCAATGCACAGGACTGCGGTAAAGGCGATGATGGGGTGGATATTGCCGGGCGCGGCCAGCAGACCACATAAAGCGGTGAATACGACAAGCGACATAACTCTGGGCTTGGTTAAAGCCCAGAAGTCACGCCATTCGGCGGGCATTAATATGTCACGCGCTGCGGTCGTCATGTCCGTATCCAAACGCCTTAAAGCTTTGAAGCGGCGAACCGCCGCCGGTTACTTGATAACCGGCAGCGTTTCGAACTGGTGATATGGTGGAGGGCTTGTCAACGTCCACTCAAGCGTTGTCGCGCCTTCACCCCAATAATTGTCTTCCGCGCGGCGACCGGCCAACAAAGACCAGATCACGTTGACGAAGAATATCAGGATACCGACAGCCATGATGGCATAACCAGTCGATGCAACACCATTCCAGTAAGCAAAGGCTTCTGGATAATCGGGGTAGCGACGTGGCATGCCCGAGTTTCCGAGGAAGTGCATTGGGAAGAACAATACGTTCACGCCAATGAAGAACACCCAGAAGTGCAGATGGCCCAAAAATTCGTTCAGGTGACGACCCGACATCTTGCCAAACCAGTAATAGAAGCCGGCGAAGAGCGAGAAGACCGCGCCAAGCGACAGCACATAATGGAAGTGGGCGACAACATAATATGTGTCGTGCAGATTGTCATCGAGACCGCCGTTGGCGAGCACAACACCGGTCACGCCACCAACGGTGAACATGAAGATGAAGCCCATTGCCCAAACCATTGGCGTTTTGAAGCTGACCGAACCGCCCCACATGGTGGCGATCCAGCTGAAGATCTTAATGCCGGTTGGCACTGCAATCACCATCGTTGCCGCGGTGAAGTACATCTTCATGTCAACGCTCATGCCCGTGGTGAACATGTGGTGCGCCCAAACGACGAAGCCAACGACACCGATTGCGACCATGGCATAAGCCATGCCGAGATAACCGAAGACAGGCTTGCGGCTGAACGTCGCAACGATCTGGCTGATGATGCCAAAGCCTGGCAAGATCATGATGTACACTTCGGGATGTCCGAAGAACCAGAACAGATGCTGATACAATACAGGGTCACCGCCGGCAGCCGCATCAAAGAATGCGCCACCAAAGTTACGGTCAACCAAAAGCATCGTGATGGCAGCAGCCAATACAGGCAATGCGAGCAACAGAAGGAATGCGGTCACAAGCACGGACCAGACAAACAGCGGCATTTTATGCAGCGTCATGCCGGGGGCACGCATGTTGAAGATGGTCGTGATGAAGTTGATCGCACCAAGGATCGATGCCGCACCTGCAAGGTGAAGCGAGAAGATCGCCATATCGACCGCAGGCCCAACGGAACCGGAAGTCGAAAGCGGCGCGTATACTGTCCAGCCTGTGCCGGCACCAAGTCCCGTACCACCGGGTACAAAGCTGGAGCCAAGCAACATGATGAACGCAACAACCGTCAGCCAGAAGCTGACATTGTTCATACGTGGGAACGCCATGTCAGGCGCGCCAATCATGAGCGGCACGAACCAGTTGCCGAAACCACCGATGATGGCTGGCATGACCATGAAGAATACCATGATCAGGCCATGGGCGGTGATCAGCACATTCCACATATGGTAGGCTTCGTCCAAAGACGCTTCCTTGCCGGCCATCATGGATGCCCAGCCCTGAAGATACTGGATACCCGGCGCAGCGAGTTCAAGGCGCATAAGGCCCGAAATCGCGCCGCCAACAATCCCTGCGAAAATCGCAAAGATCAAATAGAGCGTGCCGATATCCTTGTGGTTGGTCGACATAAACCAGCGCGCGAAGAAGGCTGGCTTGTGATCCGCGTCATGATGGTCATGCGCGTGGAGGTCTGTACCTGTTGCGGCAATCGTGGTCATCAGTCTGGCCTTTTTACTTGGTTGGCGCTGCGGCAGGGGCAGCGGCTGAGTCAGTGGTTGGTGCAGCAGCGGCTGCAGGGGCAGCTACGGCTGGTGCTGCTGGTGCAGGCTTTTCAGCGCCGGGCATCGTGCCGCCTTGCGCTTTAACCCATGCAGCAAACTTTTCTGGCGGCAGCGCTTCTACAACGATGGGCATGAACGCATGCCGTGCACCGCAAAGCTCCGAACATTGCCCGAAATAGACGCCTGGTTTCGTGATCGTCAGCGACTTTTCATTCAAACGGCCGGGGACGGCATCAAGCTTGAACCAAAGCGATGGCACGGCGAAAGCATGGATCACGTCTGCAGCCGTTGTCTGAATGCGGATCGGAACGCCCGCTGGTACGACCATACGGTTATCGGCGGCCATCAACTTGGGGCCGTCATTTTCGGTACGGAAGCGCTCGCCCTTGGCAACGTCGCCTTGCTCTTTGAGCATGTTGGACACAACTTCAAAGCCGCCATGGTCAGGATAAGTGTAACCCCAATACCATTGATAGCCAGTTGCCTTAATGGTCACTGCGTCTGCAGGTGCTGGCTTGAACTGCTTGGCAAGCAAGTCGAGCGATGGGTAAGCAATGCCAAGAAGGATGAGGACTGGAACCAACGTCCAAACAACCTCAATAAAGGTATTGTGCGTCGTTTTTGAAGGGACAGGGTTTGCGCGGCGATTGAAGCGCACGATCACCCAAAGCAGCAAGCCAAGAACAAACAGCGAAATAATCGTGATGATTGGCAGCAGAATGGCGTTGTTAATCCATTTCGCATATTGGCCGTTGTCGCTGAACTGTTCCTGAAAATCGACTTCCTTCGGCTTCGGCATACCGACGCTGTTGGCATAGTCAGGACGCAGTGGCGTGTAGCCAGGAAGCGAACCATCCATCGATTTGGGCGCAGCAGCGGCGGCGGCTGGCGCTGCTTCTGCTGCAACAGGTGCTGCTGCGGCTGGTGTTGCTACAACCGGTGCAGCCACTTCTTTCGTGACTGGCGCAGGCGCGGGATTCGCAGGTTGCGCCAATGCCAATGACGGCATTGCCATGGCAGCCATTACAACCAGAAATTTCTTCAACATAATCATCAATTTAGCCCCGTATTCTTGGTGCGACGCAGAAATATTGCGTAGGCCTGACCCCCCGTTGAGTGGCCGGACTCGCGCGACCTATAGGCGCGCTTATCTGAACCCTCAAGCGGTCGATTAATGATTTTTAGCATTTAATTGCTCCACTCTTCTACCTATTTGCGTTGCAATCCGCTAAACGGAAGATGCAAAACACAACATTCGCCAGCCAGGAAAAATCTCCCCACCATGACCGAAGATGAAATATTATCTGAATTCCGTAGCGTCGACGCACTGCTCGAAGGACATTTCCTGCTGTCGTCCGGCCGCCACAGCGCTTATTATCTTCAGTGCGCACGCCTGCTGATGAACCCCGAACGTGCGGGGCGCATTGCCTTGGCACTGACACAAAAAATGCCGCGCGAGCTGCGAAACGAGATCGAAGCTGTCATTTCCCCGGCCATGGGTGGCCTGATCATCGGCCATGAAATGGGTCGTGCGCTTGGCGTTGATGCGATGTTCGTCGAACGCCCCGATGGTGTCTTTGGTCTGCGCCGCGGCTTTTCGATCACGCCGGGCACCAAAATCCTTATGATGGAAGATGTCGTAACGACCGGCCTTTCATCGCGTGAGGCTATTGCCGCGATCGAAGCCGCGGGCGGTCATGTCATCGCCGCTGGCGCAGTGGTGGACCGTTCCGCAGGCACCGTCGACCTCGGCGTACCGTTCTTCCCGCTGATTCAGCTGAACTTTCCAACCTATGCGCCAGATGAATTGCCGCCCGAATTGGCTGCGACCGAGGCGGTAAAGCCCGGTAGCCGGAAACTATGAAGATAGAGCATTCGTCTCGTCTGCGCCTTGGCGTCAATATCGACCATGTTGCGACGATCCGAAATGCGCGTGGCGGAATGCATCCCGATCCGATGCGCGCCGCCCATATGGTTGAGGCAGCGGGCGGCGATGGCATCACCGTCCATTTGCGCGAAGACCGCCGGCATATTCGCGACGCTGACCTCGATGCGATTATGCGGGAAATCCGCTTGCCCATTAATTTGGAAATGGCCGCAACCGACGAAATGCTGGAAATCGCGCTGCGGCATAAGCCGCATGCCGCGTGCATCGTCCCCGAACGGCGCGAGGAACGCACGACCGAGGG
Organism: Pseudomonadota bacterium; assembly: GCA_041175505.1. GTDB lineage: Bacteria > Pseudomonadota > Alphaproteobacteria > Sphingomonadales > Sphingomonadaceae > Sphingorhabdus_B. The sequence continues at coordinate 13,522 of JBEDET010000010.1, read as the reverse complement.
CGGGCTGGATGCCGCAGGCCAGCACAATCATCTCGCACCCATCGTCACGCGGTTGGCGGACGCAGGCATCCGCGTAAGCTTGTTCATCGAACCCGACGCCCGCCAAATTGAAGCGGCCATCCGCCTGAAAGCGCCCGTGGTTGAATTTCACACCGGCAAATATGCGCATGCCGACGGCGAAGAACGCGAAATAGAACTTCGCCGTATTGCGGACGCGGCCGCGCTTGCGGCTAAAAATGGCATCGAACCGCATGCTGGCCACGGCCTGACATTTGAAAATGTCCAACCCATCGCCGCCATTCCCCAGTTCGCCGAACTCAACATCGGGCACTATCTGATTGGTGAGGCAATCTTCATTGGTCTAGAGGAAAGCGTCCGGAAGATGCGGACGTTAATGGACCTCGCGCGGTGATAATCGGGCTTGGTTCCGACCTATGTAATATTGAGCGCATCGCACATTCGCTTGAGCGCTTTGGCGAACGATTTGAAAAGCGCGTCTTTACCGACATCGAACGCGCCAAAGCTGGCAAGCGACCATTCACACGGGCGGGCACATATGCCAAACGCTTCGCAGCGAAAGAGGCTTTTTCCAAAGCTGTTGGAACCGGATTCAAGCATAATGTGTTCATGAAAGACATCGGTGTCGTCAACGCACCGTCAGGCGCGCCAACGCTGGCGCTGACGGGCGGGGCAAAAGCGCGGCTCGACGCAATGATTCCTTCGGGCTATGAAGCCCATATTCATCTGACACTGACTGATGACCATCCTTGGGCACAGGCATTTGTCATTATAGAAGCGTTACCATCGCAAAAGGCATGACCAGTTTGACCACCGACAATATCGACCCCAATGTCCCTTCCACTCCAGCCCCTGAAAAACGCGGCTTGGCCGCTGCTGCTTGGGCGGAAATCAAAGGGATGTTCTGGCTGTTGATGGCCGTTCTTGCGTTTCACAGCTTCATTGCAAAGCCCTTTTATATCCCGTCAATATCGATGATGCCGACCTTGCTGGTGGGTGACCGGTTGTTCGTGAGCAAATATCCTTATGGCTGGAGCCATGTGTCGCCCACCATTCCCAATCCGGTTGCGATATTTCACTGGCTGGTGCTGCGCGAGGAAGTGGAGGCGTTGGCCGTCCCGCTTCCGGAGAGCCAGACGCGGGTCTGGGGCAAAATGCCAGCCCGTGGCGATATCGTCATTTTGACGCCCAAGGGCAAATATCAGGACTGGATCAAGCGCGTCATTGGCCTGCCCGGTGACACGATTGCCTTGCGCGAAGGCCAGATTTTCTTGAACGGTATGCCCGTTAAGCAAGATACCCAGCCCAATCTGGTTTTGCCTGTTGATGCCAACAATCCATGCAATGATTATGATTTCCCGGGCGCGCTGACGCGGGGCGATGATGGCGTCATGACATGTCATTTGCCCGTCATTCGCGAAACGCTGCCCAATGGCGTGCAATATGACACCATCGACGCCCGCCGACGCGAGACCGATGATATGGAGCCGGTAAAAATACCTGCGGGCCATGTGTTCTTGATGGGTGACAACCGCGACAATAGCTCGGACAGCCGCGTGCCAGAGGCACTGGGTGGCCTTGGCGGCCCGGTATCGTGGGACCGCATTGGCGGCCGTGCGGAAATCATTACCTTCTCTGTCGATGGCAGCACTGGCCTGAACCCGGCAACGTGGATTTCATCGCTGCGCGGTGACCGCGCGGGTACCAGCCTGCGTCCCAAAAAGGTCCGTTCAAGTGAGTGATATCGCGCAAGAAACCCCTGCCGCAAAACCCGCCAAGGCGCGGCGCACCCGCCGAAAGCCTGTGGCGCAGGAAGACGCATTTCGCGAAGAAGTAGGCCCAACCGAACTGTACGACCCCATAATCCGCACCGAGATCAAGCGGGCGGCGGTCTGGATTGGCATGACCGCATTTGTCGTCGGGCTTGTCTGGTTGGCGCAGCCACTGTTGCTTATCATGGGCGGCCTTGTCCTTGCGGCGATGTTTGATGGCGGTGCGCGTTTGCTTGGCCGGGTGTTGCCCATCCCGCGCGGTATCCGCCTGACCATCGTTGTCCTTGCCGTATTCGGTTTCATGTATTGGACATTTGTATTTACCGGATCCGAACTTGCCGCGCAGGCCGCCAGCCTTCAGGCTATTGTCGAAACGCAGATTGAATCCATCGGCAACCGTATCGCTGCGGCCGGATTCAACATATCGGCAGAAGACGTCAAAGGCTTCGGTACGCAGATTTTGAATTCCGTCGGCCGCGTAACCGCCGCCGTTTCTTCGGTGGTCGGCACTGTGACCAACATGGCGATGATGCTGGTCCTCGCGATATTCATTGCCGCCGAACCGCGTATGTATGAACGCGGCGTTGCGTGGATGTTACCGCTGGCGGAGCGCGAGCATTTCTACGTCACCGCCGCCAAAATGGGCAGCGTATTGCGCCGCCTAATGGCCGGCCGGTTGCTTGGTATGGCGGTGGAAGGTTTTGGCACGTGGATATTGCTCAGCCTTGGCGGCGTACCCATGGCGGCGCTTTTGGGCGTACTCACGGGGCTGTTGGCGTTTTTGCCCAATATCGGCGCTATCGTATCCGGCGCGCTCATCATCCTCGTCGGATTTTCGGCGGGTGTTGATGTGGGTCTTTATGCCATCTTTGTGTATTTCGTCGTCCAGATGGTCGACGGCTATCTGATTGTGCCCATGGTCGCCAAACGCGCGGTAGATCTGGCGCCCGCGCTTGTCCTTGGTGCGCAGATTTTGTTCGGCGCTTTGTTTGGCATATTGGGGCTTGCGCTGGCAGACCCCATCATCGCGATGATTAAGGTCGCGCTTGAACGGCAATCGGAACGCAATGAAGCCCGCGCGATTCGCGAAGGACCATAAAGCAAATTTATGCTGCTGATTTTCTGCTTCTTTATGGGCATTGGCAATTTTGCCATGCACAAAGCAGTTTCAGAATCCGGACATCCCTTCGTTGAAGAAACCAAGCGTTATTTCAGCCCGCATTTCAGTCCCTATGGCAGTTACGCCATCGAACTGGCGTTGCTGATGGGCGCGCTTTGGTTCGCACATGACGGGTCGTTGGCGGTCGCGCTGACATATGGGGTATATACGGGCATTAATGCGGTCGCGACATGGATGCTGCTTTCGGGTCGCACATGAAGGACGTTTGCGCTTTCGCTTAATCTAATTATACGGCCCCTGTGCCACCATTAGCCCCCACTTCAGATGCCAAGCCCGATTTCGCCGTGATGCGGCGGTTCTTGCCATATTTATGGCCAAAGGGCGAGGCTGGCCTGCGCGCGCGCATTGTGTTTGCGCTGTTGCTGGTGGTGGTCTCCAAGCTCATTCAGTTGAGCATGGCATGGGTCTATGGTCAGGCCATCGACCGCATGGTTCCCGGTATGGAAGACAGCGTCGCGATCGCGATTGCGCTCGTGGCCGCTTATGCCGGCGCGCGTTTTGGCGGCGTCTTGTTCGACAATCTGCGCAACGTGGTTTTTGAGCGCGTCGGGCAAGAAGCCACCCGCCGCTTGGCCGAAAATGTGTTCAGCCATTTGCACAATCTATCGATGCGCTTTCATATGAACCGCCGAACAGGTGCTGTGACCAAGGTTATCGAACGCGGGACGAAGAGCATCGATATCATGCTCTATTTCCTGCTGTTCAACATCGCGCCGACCTTGCTTGAACTCGTTCTGGTCTCCGCATATTTCAAAATTGAATTTGGTTGGGGCATGGTTGCGGCGACGCTGATCATGGTGGTCAGCTACATCGCCTACACCACCGTCATCACCAACTGGCGCAACAAATTGCGCGAGGAAATGAACGAGCTGGATACGCAGACCGTCGCAAAGTCGGTCGACAGTCTGCTCAATTATGAAACGGTGAAATATTTCAACGCCGAAAAGCGTGAAACGCGCCGCTATGCTGAGGTGGTTCATCATTATGCAAACGCCGCCGTCAAATCGGAAAACTCGCTGGCCGCGCTGAATATCGGGCAGTCGCTGATCACCAATCTGATGATGGCGGGTGCCATGGGCTATGTCGTTTGGGGCTGGTCGCGCGGCCAGTTTACAACCGGCGACGTTGTCACCGTCAATACCTTGTTGGCGCAGCTTTTCCGGCCGCTGGATATGCTCGGGATGGTGTATCGCACCATTCGCCAAGGCCTCACGGATATGGCCGCGATGTTCGACCTGATCGATACACCGGCAGAAATCACGGATAAGCCCGGTGCACCTGCCTTGGCCGTGTCAGGCGGCGCGGTGGCGTTTGAAGATGTGCGCTTTGGCTATGACCCCGAACGGCAAATCCTCAACGGCGTGAGTTTTAAAATTGAGCCCGGGCATACGCTTGCGGTGGTGGGGCCGTCGGGCGCGGGCAAATCGACCATTGCGCGGCTACTATACCGATTTTACGACATCACCGGCGGCCGCATTACCATCGACGGGCAAGATCTGCGCGATGTGACGCAATCAAGCCTGCGCAGCGTCATCGGCATTGTGCCGCAGGACACCGTGCTGTTCAACGACAGCATCGGCTATAATATCGGTTATGGCCGTGAGGGATCAAGCCAGAGCGAAATCGAAGAGGCCGCACGCGGCGCATCGATTCACGGCTTTATCGAGTCACTGCCAGAGCAATATGCCGCCAAGGTCGGCGAACGCGGGCTGAAACTGTCCGGCGGCGAAAAGCAGCGTGTGGCTATCGCACGGACGTTGTTGAAAAATCCGCCCATCCTGATCCTTGATGAAGCGACCAGCGCGCTGGATAGCCGCACCGAGTCCGAAATTCAGGCGACGCTTGAACGCATTTCGGAACGGCGCACAACAATCATCATTGCCCACCGGCTGTCGACCATCGTCGATGCCGACCAGATCATGGTTTTGGATGCCGGACGCGTTGCCGAACAAGGGACGCATAATGAACTGCTGCGCAAGGGCGGCCTTTATGCCGAAATGTGGGCACGGCAGCAAAGCGAAGCCGAAGAAGAAGCCGTCCCGTCGGCATAATCGCGCGCTATCCACAAGCGACTTGGTTTGAAGACAACTGCACTCTGTCACTGGCACTTCAGTCACGCTAGGGCGTGGCATGGCCCCCGTCGCTCCATCCCCCACCCCATCTGATGTGTTGCACCGCATTTTCGGTTTTCCCGAATTTCGCGGGCAGCAGGAACAGGTGGTGTCGCGGGTGCTGGCCGGTCAACGCACCTTGGCCATCATGCCAACGGGTGCAGGCAAGTCGCTATGTTACCAATTGCCCGCGGTCATCATGGACGGCACATGCATTGTCATTTCGCCGCTTATCGCGCTGATGCATGACCAAATGCGCGCCGCTGACGCCGTTGGCATTCGCGCGGCGACGTTGACATCGGCGGACGACAACCGCGCAGAGACGATCAGCCGGTTTCGCGCTGGCGAACTCGACCTGTTATATGTCGCGCCGGAACGGGCATCGGGCCAAGAGTTTCGCAACCTGTTGCGTGAGACCAAAATCGCGCTGTTTGCGATTGATGAAGCGCATTGCGTTTCCGAATGGGGGCATGATTTCCGTCCGGACTATCGGCTGCTGCGTCCCTTGCTCGACGACTTTGCCGAAGTGCCGCGCCTTGCGCTGACCGCAACCGCAGACACCCACACGCGCGACGATATTGCCGAGCAACTGGGCATTCCGCGTGATGGCGTCATGGTGGCAGGTTTTGACCGGCCCAACATTCGCTATGCCGCAGAAGCCGCGCCGAACAGCGGTATCGCTGCGCTGGTAAAGGGCCTGCCGGGCGCGGGCATCGTCTATGCCCAGACCCGTGACCGCACCGAAAAAATTGCGGCCCAAATCGCAGAAACCGGCCGCAAGGCGCTGTACTATCACGCGGGTATGGAGCCGCAGACACGGGCGCGGGCGCAGGCAGAGTTTGTGTCGTCCGAAGACATGGTGATGGTTGCGACGGTGGCGTTTGGCATGGGCATCGACAAGCCCGATGTGCGCTTTGTCGTGCATGCTGGCCTGCCAAAATCGATTGAATCCTATTATCAGGAAAGCGGCCGCGCCGGACGCGATGGTGACCCGGCGGTGGCGCATATGCTCTGGTCCGCCGGAGACTTCACCCGCGCCCGCATGCGCCTGAACGAGCTTGCCCCCGAACGGCGTGAGGCGGAATTGGCGCGCGTTGCCGCGTTGTCATATCTGGTCGAAACGGCGGGGTGCAGGCGCGCAGTGCTGCTGCGTCACTTTGGGGAAAGCCCACCTGAATCATGCGGCAATTGCGACAATTGCCTGAATGCGCCCGACGTTCATGACGCAACCGAACTGTCGCGCAAGCTTTTGTCCGCCGCCTATCGCACTGGGCAGATGTTCGGCATGGGCCATTTGGAAAAGGTCCTGACGGGCAGCAAAGATGACCGCATCACCCAATTGGGGCATGACCAGCTTTCGGTGTTCGGAATTGTCAGCAAGGCAGAAGCAGCAATGCTGAAGCCCTTGTCTCGCGCCTTGCAGGCACGCGGGGCAATGGTGGCCAATGAACATGGCGGTTTGAAATTGGCGGGCGATGCCCGCGCCATCATGCGCGGCGATCAAAATATCCAGATTGCGATCGTAAAACCCGACACCAAACGCCGCGCTGGTCGACCGGACAATCCCGTTGGCAACCCGTTGTTCGAGGCGCTGCGTGCCAAGCGCCGCGCGCTGGCCGAAGATGTGGGCGTTCCGCCTTATGTTATTTTTCACGACGCAACTTTGCGCGAAATGGCGTTGACCAGGCCAACCAACATCCACGCCTTAGGCCGAATTAGCGGCGTCGGCGCACGCAAGTTGGAAGCCTATGGCGAAGATTTCCTATCGGTCATCGCTCAGTTTTAGCGGAGCGTTTCTGGCCAATGCGCGGTCCATTCTTGTTATCGATTGCAGATTAAAATAAGGCGAAGGGCAGATGACCGCTTCACGCGGCAAATAACAGGATTTGCTGATGTTCCGTAAATTGACCGACACGTTTTTCGCCGCACCGCAAATCAGCCTTTCCGACGTGGCAGAAGCGAAAGCCGCTGGCATTTCGTTGATCATCAACAATCGCCCGGAAGATGAATCCGCCGATCAGACATCAGGCGCTGAAATTGCCGCCGCGGCGCAAGCGGCCGGTATCGCTTATGTCGCCATTCCTGTGACACATGCGGGCTTTGCCGAATGGCAGGTGACGGCGATGGCCGATGCCATTGAAAATGCAGACGGCAAGATATTGGCCTATTGCCGGTCGGGGACCCGTTCGACTTTGTTATGGGCATTGGCCCGCGCGGCGAAGGGCGACCATCCAGCCGTCCTTTCGGAACAGGCCGCTGACGCAGGCTATGACCTATCGCCCGTTGCGGCCATGATGGATATGTTGCGCGGACGGGCTTCTTAATGGCAGAATTGCTGCAACTTGCCGGGTCGATTGTATCGATTTTGTTTATCGCATGGCTCGCACGGTTTTGGCGCTTGGGCGGCGACGTCCGCATCCACAGCGAAGCGCAGGCGCGTGACATTGCTGAAGAGACGCTCTGTGGGTTCAATCCCGTAGATATCGCAATCGACAAAGCGGGTATCGCGGCATTGCTGCGCGACGATCAGGGCCGGCACATGCTCATCCGTCGCCACGGTGTGCAATGGGCCGGACGTTTGCTCGACAGGCACAGCGAATCGCGTTTGGACCAGAATTTTCTCACCATCGGAACCGGCGAGAAGACATTTGGAACCATTACGCTCAATTTGGGTGAACGCGCACCGTCATGGGCATCTGGCCTTCGGCATTTGAACAACGGTCAGCATAACATGGGAAATACGCATGCCTGAACTTTTCAGCCCAGTGGATTATGCCATTCCGGCGTTCATCATCCTCATTATCGCAGAAATGCTGTGGGCACGCAGCCGTGCGCCAGAGAAATATGAACCGCGCGACACCTTGACGTCACTCGCGCTCGGCACGGGCAGCACCGTTGCAGGCGCGCTGACCGGCGCGTTGGTGTTCAGTCTGGCGATGTGGATGTACGAGAACCGGTTGTTCGACATTGGCTGGGTGTGGTGGGCGTGGCCCTTATGCTTTGTTTTGGACGATCTGGCTTATTATTGGGCGCACCGCACCGGACACCGCGTCCGCTGGTTTTGGGCCAGCCATGTAAACCACCACTCAAGCCAGCATTATAATCTCTCCACGGCGCTGCGTCAGACATGGACCGGCTTCATTGCCCTTGGCTTTATCTTCCGCATTCCGTTGGCGCTCATCGGGTTTCACCCAGCCCTGCTGCTTTTCGTGGGTGCGTTTAACCTCATTTATCAATTCTGGATCCATACCGAAGCCATCGGCAAATTCCCGCGCTGGTTCGAATATGTGATGAACACCCCAAGCCACCATCGTGTGCATCACGCGACCAATCCCCGCTATCTCGATCGCAATTATGCGGGCGTTTTCATCATCTGGGATCGCATGTTCGGGACCTTTACCGAAGAAGTAGATAGCGAGAAAATCCGCTACGGGATTGTCCGGCAACTCGGAACCTTCAACCTGCTGTGGAGCGTGTTTCACGAATGGGTGGGGATATTCCAAGACCTCTGGTCGGCGCCATGGCGTCACAAATTGTCGTACCTTGTGCGCGAACCGGGATGGAGCCACGACGGCAGCCGCGAAACATCGGACACCATCCGTGCACGCTGGCTTGAAGGCCAAGAGGCAAAGGCTGAATAGCGCTATTTACACTCTTGCCAGTATTTAATCGTCCGCTTAAACCTTGGCGTTAGAGGAGCAGGCAACATGGACGAATTTGATATCATCGTGATTGGTGGCGGGTCAGCGGGGAGCGCTGCAGCTGGCCGACTTTCTGAAGGTGGCAAATATAAGGTCTGCCTGATCGAGGCTGGCGGCACCAACAACAATATGTTGATCAAAACGCCTGGTTTCATGCCGTTCATCCGCAATGGATCGAACTATAAATATGAAACCGTTCCGCAAAAGGGCCTGAATGGCCGCACCGGATATCAACCGCGCGGCAAAGGCCTTGGCGGGTCGAGCGCGATTAACGCGATGGTCTACATCCGTGGCCACAAATATGATTATGACAATTGGGCCGCGTTAGGTTGCGATGGCTGGTCCTATGACGACGTATTGCCCTATTTCAAACGCTGCGAAGACAATGAACGCGGTTCTGATGCCTTTCACGGATCAGGCGGGCCGCTGTCCGTTTCTGACCAACGCTGGCCGCAGGCCGGCAGCCTTGCCTTCATCGAAGCGGCTGCCGAGTTGCAGTTGCCGGTCAATACCGACTTCAACGGCGCGACGCAGGACGGCTTTGGCCTGTATCAAGTCACGCAAAAGGGTGGTGAACGCTGGACCGCCGCGCGGGCCTATGTCGAACCGGCCCGCGACCGCATGGAAGTCATTACCGGTGCACTGACCGAAAAGATCATCGTCGAAAACGGACGCGCAACAGGCGTTGTCATTCGCCAAGGTCGAAACAAAAAACGCACGATCAAGGCACGCGGCGCTGTCATTTTGTCCGCAGGCGCATTTGGATCGCCGCAAATTTTGATGCTGTCGGGCATTGGCCCGGCCGACCATCTGCGCAGCGTTGGCGTGGATGTCGTCCATGATAAGCAAGCTGTCGGTGCCGACCTGCAAGACCACATCGATTATGTCTCCAGCTTTGAAACACAGTCAAAGGACGACTTTTTCGGGGATTCGCTGACCGGTACCGCAAAGATGGTCAAGGCGATTATCGAACATCGCCGCAAGCGCACTGGCGTTATGACCACCTGTTTTGCAGAAGCGGGCGGATTTTGGCGTTCGGACGCAAGCTTGCCAGCACCTGACATTCAATATCATTTCGTCCCCGCCATGTTGGAAGACCATGGACGTTCCAAAGTGAAGGGCCATGGCTTCAGCTGCCATGCCTGTGTCTTGCGGCCAGAAAGCCGTGGCACCGTTCGCCTCGCATCAACAGATGCAAGCACGGCCCCGCTGATTGACCCCGCATTTCTAAGCGACGATCGCGACATGGCCACATTGCGCAGCGGCGTGCGCGCCATGCACCGGATTTTCGAAGCACCTGCGCTTGCCGTTTATGGCGGAAAGAATCGCCATCCTGTCGATCTGAATGATGATGCCGCATTGGATGATCTGATCCGCAGTCGCGCAGATACCGTATACCATCCCGTTGGCACATGCCGCATGGGGCCCAATGCGGACGATGTTGTGGACTCGCGCTTGAAATATCGTGGCATCGACGGGCTGTATGTCGCGGATGCCAGCATCATGCCGCGCCTCGTTTCCGGTAACACAAATGCGCCAAGCATCATGATTGGTGAAAGATGTGCCGAATTTGTCCGGGCTGATTTGCAATAATCTTGCCTAAATGCAGCGTCGCGGGTAACCGCGTGCGCGCTATGACGATTAACGGAACAGATTATATCAGCACCCGCGGCAACGCGGACGCGCTCGATTTTGCAGGCGTCACCCTGACGGGTCTGGCCCGAGATGGCGGACTATATGTCCCGCGCCATTGGCCGCAATTTTCGACAGAAGATATAAAGGCGATGCGCGGCCTGTCTTATGTCGAGCTGGCTGCACGCGTTATGGCGCCGTTTACAGCGGGTGTGTTGACCGAGGCGGAACTCAAGGGTCTGTGTTCGACCGCTTATGGTTCCTTTGCCCATTCGGCGATCACGCCCTTGGTGCAACTTGACGGGCAGCACTGGCTGCTTGAGCTTTTCCACGGCCCAACCTTGGCATTCAAGGACGTTGCGCTTCAATTGCTGGGTCAATTGTTTGAACGCTTTCTTTCGGGCACGGATAAAAAACTGACCATTGTCGGCGCGACATCCGGAGATACGGGATCAGCCGCCATCGACGCCGTTGCCGGACGTGCACAAATCGAAATCTTCATGCTGCACCCGCATAACCGCGTCTCTGACGTCCAACGGCGGCAGATGACAACCATCCTTGCGCCCAATGTCCACAACATCGCGATTGAAGGCAGCTTCGACGACGCGCAGGCGATGGTAAAGCGGATGTTCAGTGACAAGGACGTCAATGGCCCGCTCACTTTATCGGCCGTAAACTCGATCAACTGGGCCCGCCTGATGGCGCAGGTGGTATATTATTTCTACGCCGCGCTGCGATTGGGCGGACCTGAGCGCAAAGTTGCCTTTTCCGTCCCGACCGGAAACTTTGGTGATGTGTTTGCCGGCTATGTTGCCGCGCAAATGGGCTTGCCGATTGAGCGGTTGATTGTAGCCACCAACATCAACGACATTTTGCATCGCGCCCTGTCAAAGGGTGACTATTCGGTGTTGGGCGTAACCCCGACCGCAGCACCATCGATGGATATTCAGGTGTCGAGCAATTTTGAACGGCTGCTGTTTGACCTTGAAGGTCGCGATGGATCAACCACCGCAGCGCGGATGAAATGGTTCGAACAAATGGGCAAAATGGTTCTGTCGCCCGAGATGCGGAAAAAATCTGCATTATTGTCGAGCGCGCGCGCCGATGCCGACCAGATGTCCGCCGCCATGCGCTGGGCCTATGGCGCGGCGGACCAGATTATCGATCCCCACACCGCAATCGCACTGCACGCGGCGCGGGCGTCGGGCATCAAACCGGAAACGCCTATCGTCACATTGGCAACCGCCCACCCCGCCAAGTTCCCGGACGCAGTGGAAAATGCAACCGGCGTTCGCCCTGCTTTGCCTGCGCGTGTTTCGCATCTGTTTGACCGCGAAGAACGCTTTGATGTCTTGCCCGGCACATATGACGCCGTCCGTGACTATGTGCTTGCGCGCGCCGTTCGCTAAAAAATGGAACAGAATTTCGTCACCCTGATCAGCGAACCGCGCAGCGATTACACGCTCATCGATTCAGGTAATGGGCGCAAATATGAATCCTACGGTGATCGCCGCTTCATTCGGCCAGAACCGCAAGCGATGTGGGCGCCTGCGCTCGACGAATGGCCCGCAGATGCGGAATTCGTTCCCGGATCCGACGATGATGGCGGCGGACGTTGGTACAACAACAAACCCGTTCCCATGGATGGATGGCCGCTCGCATGGAATGACGAGGTGCACTTTACCGCATCCTGCACGCCATTCCGCCACCTCGGTTTTTTCCCGGATATGGACCCTGTATGGCGGTGGATGCGCGGACAGTTGGCAGGCGTCACCGATCCTGTTGCGATGAACCTGTTTGGCTATACCGGCGTTGGCACCCTCGCCTTGTCGGCAGCCGGCGCGCAGATGGTGCATGTCGATGCGTCCAAGAAATCGGTTGCGCAGGCACGGGCCAATGCTGAAATGTCGGGCATGTCCGACCGTCCCATTCGCTGGATCGTCGACGACGCCGCCAAATTCGTGGCACGTGAAGTGCGCCGTGAAAAACGTTATGACGGCATATTGCTGGACCCACCCAAATATGGCCGTGGTCCCGACGGTGAAGTCTGGCGGCTTGAGGAAGACTTGCCCGAGCTGATCGCCAATTGCCGCAAGTTGCTGGATGCAGAATCAAAGTTTCTATTTCTGACCGTCTACGCGGTGCGTATGTCGGCGCTGGCCTTGGGCGGGTTGTTGGAATCGCATTTTGCCGGCCTTGGTGGCAAAGTTGAATTTGGTGAACTCGCGGTGCGCGAACAGGGCCGGGGCATGCTTTTGCCGACGGCCATTTTCGCCCGCTGGTCACGTTAAGGAGTGATATGACCGATAGCCTCATTCTCGAAGTACATGACCTTGTCGTCAATGTGCTGACAGGCATTTACAGCCAGGAAACGCATCTGCCGCAGCCGCTGCGTATTTCGATTAGCGCGACGCTCGATATGGCTCCGCATTATGCGCCAGACACGCCGTTGTCGGCGTCGAAAAATTATATGACGTTGAAAGAGGCCGCGACGCTTTTGCCCGAAGGTGTGCACTTCACGCTGATCGAAGCCGTCGCCGATCATATCATGGATAATTTGTTTGCTGATGACCCACATATCAGCCACCTCGTCGTCAAAATCGTGAAACTCGCCATCGCCGAAGATAATGAATCGATTGGCATCACAATGTCGCGGAGCCGCAAGTGACAACGGCGCCGCTTGCAATTGTTACAGGCGGCAAGCGTCGGCTGGGTGCCGAAATCGCATCTAAACTTGCGGGCGCGGGTTACGCGTTGGCACTGGTTAGCCATCTCGATTCACAGCCAGAAGAAAAGCTTCTGGCGACACTGCAAGAAAATGAGAGCGAATGGCATCCTTTTACCTTTGATCTCAGCACCGGCAACCCGGCGCATCTTATTGACAGCATAACAACGCATTTTGGCCGCGTACCTCAACTGCTGGTGAATAACGCCGCGATGTTTGGGCAGGATGATTGGGAGTCGATGTCGGTCGAAACGCTGGAGGCGCATTTCCGGCTGAACCTGTTTGCCCCACTCTTGCTTGCCAAAGCCGTTGTCGATGCGGCGGGCGCTGACGTGCGGCCTGCAATCGTCAACATTCTCGACCAGCGCGTCGTCAATCCGCAC